>DATKCA010000234.1:0-4933 GCA_035544675.1 Thermoanaerobaculia bacterium
ATGCCCGACACGCCGCCGATCAGACTGATGGCGAACGACTCGATCACGAACTGGGCGCGGATGTCGCCGCGCCGCGCGCCGATGGCCCGCCGCACGCCGATCTCGCGCGTCCGCTCCAGGACCGAGGCCAGCATGATGTTCATGATGCCGATGCCGCCGACGAGCAGCGAGATCCCGGCGATCGAGCCCATGACGATGTTGAAGATCCGCTGCGTCTGGCGCTGCTGTTCGAGCAGCGCCTCCGGAACGACGACCTCGTAATCGTCCGCGCCGCCGTGAAGGCGATCGATGAGCGGCTTGATCAGATCGGCCACGCTGCGCGGCGAGGCCTGCTCCTTCACCGTCACCATCAGCTCATCGACCGGAGCCTCGAGCGGATCGCGGTCGAACTTCCGCATGGCCGTCGAGACCGGCACCCATATCTCTTCCGACGTGACGCCGGAAGGGAGGCCGTCACTTCGAGATCCCGCGCCGGCGGGATCGCTGGCCAGGATGCCGATCACCTCGAGCCAGACGTCGTTGACCTTGAACAGCTTGCCGAGGGCCGGACCGTAGCCGAAAAGGTTCCGGCGCACTTCCTGTCCGATCACCGCAACCTGCGCGTGCTCCCGCTCGTCGCGCACGTCGAAGAACCGCCCATCGGCCAGCCTGACCGTGGCGGCGTCCCGGTATTGCGCGGAAACGCCGAAGACCTTTGCCTTCGATTTGCCGGACATCGACATGATCTTGTACGGCTTGATCTCGACCTTCGGCAGCACGCGCTCGACATTCGGAACCGCTTCGACAATCGCCTCGGCATCGCGGAGCGAGACGCCGAGCGATTTCTTGCGAAGCTCCGCACGCTCCTCCGGCTTGACCTGCTTGGCGCGGACGATGACGTTCCGCAGACCGAGGCGGCCGATCGCTTCGAGGGCCTGCTTCTCGCCTCCCGCTCCGATGGAGAGCATGGCGATGACCGCCCCCACCCCGAAGATCATGCCCAGCATGGTCAGCGCGGTGCGGAGCTTGTGCTTGGTCAGATTTCGGATGGCCGTCACGATCGTTTCGAGATCAGGGATGAAGGATGAAGGATGAAGGATGAAGTTTTTCTGATTCATTCCTTCATCCTTCCGCCTTCATCCTTTCAAAAGGGTCGCGGAGGGCGAGCTCATCGCCCTGCTCGAGTCCGCTGGTGACGACGACGCGCCCGGCGGACGAACTGGAGATCGTGACCTCGACCGGCTCGAACTCGCCGTTGCGGCGGCGGTAGACGAGCTTCTTGCCATCCTTTTCGAACAAGGCCTGGCGCGGAACGGCGAATGCGTTCGCCAGATTCTCGACTTCCAGGACGGCGCGGACGCGCGCGCCCGGCTTCATCCTGGCCGGCTCGGTCCGCTCGAGGGAGACGGTCACGCCGAAGTACTGCACGGGCACGCCTCGCATGCGCGGACGGGCCAGCTTGTCGAGCGCTGTCACCTTCCCCTGATACTTCGTCGATGGATCGGACTCCAGCCACAGCGTGACCTTCTGATCGGCGGCCAGGCCGGCGGCGTCGGCCTCGAGCACGAACACCTCGGCCTTCATCTCGTTCAGGTCGGGGATCTCGGCGAGGGGACTGCCGGGCCACTGCGTCGAGCCGACGCGCGGGATCTCACCGCGCCAGTCGCGCTGCAGCACCAGGATGCCGTCGTACGGCGCGATGAGCTCGACCGCCTTCAGCCCGTTCTCCGCGTTGCGGATGCGAAGGCCGGCCTTGCGGTCCTCGATGGCGATCAGGTCGAGATCGGTGCGCGCCAGCGTCTCCCGCACGCGGAGCACTTCCTCGGCGTACCACTTCTTGTCGCCGGCCAGATCGGCGTCGACCTCCGATTCGATCCGCTGATAGCGCGAAAAGACCTCCGCGTCATCGAACTTGAAGCGCGTCGCCGCCTCGAGCTCGCTCTCCGCCTGCCGCGCATCGCGTTGCAGGTTCGTCTTCGTCGTGCGCGCTTCGGTGTTCGTCTTGGACAGCCGGTTCGAAGCGGTGGCCCGCTCTTCCGATCCGGTCAGCAGCTCGTTCTCGAATTCCGTCGGATCGAAACGGACGACCACATCGCCCGTCTTCACGACGGCCCCGTCAGTCTCGATCCAGGCGATCTTGAGCGGCCGGTGGGCCTGATTCGGCGTGTTGACCGGCGTCGCCTTGACCGCCTTCAGCGTTCCCTCGGCGGTCACCTCCCGGCGGAAATGCGATGGCTCGACGCGATACGTCGGAATCGTCGGGGCGTCGCGGTGACGGAACGCGGCCGTGGCGCCGAGCGCGAAGACGACCAGCGCGGCGGCGGCCCCTGCGATGATGAGCTTCCGCTTCACGACGCCTTCTTCTCCTCGTCGGCGGGTCGCGCAACCAGAATGTGATCGCTCGAGGAGATGCCGTCGAGGATCTGCACCATCTCCTCGTTCTCGCGGCCGAGCTTCACCGGCACGGTCTCGATCGAGAACGGCGTCCGGCGGCGCACCACCGGGCCGTCATCGGAGATCATCACGGCGCGGCGGGGAACCATCAGGGCGTCGTCGATCCGCTGCAGCTCGACGGTTCCCTTGAACCGCATGCCGGGGCGCATCTTGGCCGGCTCGGTGTTGTCGAGCTTGACGTCGACCTTCAGCACTTTCAGCGGATCGCGCGTCCCCTTCTTCTGCTGCACCGTCGTACCGGCGGCGGTGATCGTGCCGTGGAAGAGATCGTCGGGATGCGCGTCGAGGCGGAACGACACCCGCTGCCCTACGGCCACGCGCCCCGCGTCCACCTCGTCCACTTCCCCTCTGCCGAGCATCCGCGTCAGATCGGGGATTTCGATGACGCGCTCCATCCGCCAGCAGGTGTCGCCGACCTTCTTTTTTTCGCCGCGATGGCTGAGGACGTAAATGACCGTGCCGTCCCGCGGGGTCCGGATGGTCATGCTGCGGATCGAGCTCTGCGTCGTCTCGACGACCGAGGCCGCCTGCCGCATCTTGCTTTCGAGGAGGAGGATCTCCGCCGCCGCGGCGCGCTCCAGCGACCCGAGCCGCGACTCGATGGCCGCGACCTCGCGTTTGGCCAGCTCATGATCGAGCTGGACCTGCTGCCGCTCCTTCACGCCGACGATGTCGGTCGGCGCGTCGAGCTTCAGTGCCGTCTTCCTCATCCGCGCTTCCGCCTCGGCCAGCTTGAGGCGCTCGTCCTTCGTGCGCAGCGCGAGATCGGCCCGCTTCTTTTCGATCTCCTTCTGTGCCTGGTCGCGCTCGGCCGTTTTCTCGTCCAGCCGCCGCTGCAGCTCCGTGGTGTCGAACGACAGCACCGGCTGCCCCTTCTTCACCTCCGAGCCTTCCGGCGACATCATCGCAATCTTGAAGTCCCAGACGTCCGAAAGCTGCGGAGGCCCGAAACGATCCGACTCGAATGCTTCCAGGCTTCCGATGACCTCGATGCCGCTCACCAGATCGCCCCGCGACGGCGTGACCCAGTCGCCCTCGCGGTCGGCAGCGAGCTTGTTCCGGAACGTCAGCGCCGCGCCGAAGAAAACGATGCCGAGGACAAGCGGAATGAGAACGCGGAAGCGGAACACTCTAGCCACGCGCCCCTCCTTGGATCGCGGCCAGGCGCTGCCCCTCTTCGAGACCGCCGGTGACGACGCACTCCTGCGCGTTGCACCGGCCGATCTGCACCTTCACCTTCCTGCCGGACGCCAGCCAGGCCACCGGCTCCGCCGATGAGAAGTCGAGCGCGGCGCGCGGCGCGACCAGCATGCCGGGCTGTGGCTGGTGGTGGATGAGGACGCGCGCCGACAGACCGGGGCGCATCCGCTCCGCATCGATGACATCGAGCGCGACGACCACTTTGAACGCGCGGCGGAGCGACTGCCGGGCGCTCTCGTGCGCGACCGCGGAGATGTTCGTCACCCGCCCCTTGAATTCGAGTCCGGAATAACCATCGAGCGTGATCGTGGCCGGCATTCCGACCGCGATCCGCCCGTCGTCCACGTCCGGCAGCGCCACGGAGACCTGCAGCGAGTCGAGCTCCGGGATCAAGGCCAGCGGCATCCCGACGAAGACCGTGTCGCCCGCCTCCAGCTTCCTCCCTTCCCACGGGATGTCGCGGATCACGACGATTCCGTCGCGCGGCGCGCGCAGCTCGACGTCGGCGATGGCCTGCTCGGAACGGCGGATCTCGCGCTGGGCCTTGCCGAGACGGATCTCGAGGTTCTTACGGTCGGCCGCGACCGCCCTCTCCTGCGCGGCCAGGACATCGCGCGCCTTCTGGTACTCGGTCATGGCGCGCTGGTGCGCCATCTGCCGCTCTTCGTACTCCCGCGCCGAGACGATGTCCCGCGGGATGTCCGCGTCGATCTTCGTCTTCTCCAGCTCCGATTTCCGCTTCTCGAAGTCGAGCTGCTTCTGTTTGAGGTCGGCCTTCCACTCCTCGGTCCGCTGCTGGTACTCCTGGAGGGCTTGCAGCTCCGCCTGCCGCTTCGAATCGAGATCGCTCACGAACGTCGTGTTGTCGAGCTCCACCACCCGGTCCCCCTGCCGCACCTTCACGCCGTCGTCGGACAGCCATTTGATCGAGGTCTGCCAGTTCGGCAGCGACGGCACGGTGATCGCGGCGCCGCGGGCCGCCTCCAGCTCACCGGTGAGGACCACGTCACTCGTGAACGTGCCGCGCCGTACGACGAGGCCGCCGGCCCCATCGTCGCGGTAGCCCGAAAAGCACGCCGCCAGCACGAGAGCGGTCGCGGTGAGGGAGAGGATGCGCATCCGGTTCTGGTACGAAATCTTACGTCGTAGGGTTAGACGCCCGCTGGAACGATGCGGTTACGTGGTTAAATCCCACCGATGGCGGCAGCAGTCACGGGAAGCCGCTTCTCGCTCCGGCGGGATGCGGATCGCGGTCCCCGTTTCGCCGAGGCGGTGCGGGCCGGCCTCTCCGGGGTGAAGA
>DATKCA010000235.1:0-3193 GCA_035544675.1 Thermoanaerobaculia bacterium
CGGCGCGCGTGCGACCCAGAGCGGATGCGACAGCGACACGACCACCATGGTCTCGTCCGGCCCGTGCGCGCCGCCGTAGACGAACGTCCCGTCCGGCGCGACCTCGGCTCGCTCGCTCTCGGTTCCCGACGGTGAGAACCAGAAGATCGCACCGCTCTCGAAGGGACGATCGGAGAGGATCTTCCCGCGGCTGCCGCGCAGCGGAACGAGCTCGACGCCGGCCGTCCTCTTCTCGTCCTTCCAGAGTGAAAACGGCTTGACCGTTTGTGATTCATAGCCGGCGTGGCTGACCGCGAGATGAATCTCCCGTTCGGGCAGCGATGTCCATGAAAGCTCTCCGTTCCGGTCGGTGACCGCGGTTCGGGTCAGGAGAGGGCGGAAGGGGAATCGTCTGGACATCACGGTCAGGCGGACCGTCGCTCCCTCCAGCGCTTCGCGCGTGAACGTGTCGCGCACGGCCACGGTCAGCGCGTTGGAGGGGATGTCGATGTTGAAGCGCACGTTGCGCCGTACCGGCCGGTCGACGAAAACGGTGGCGCTCGGAACGCCGTCGCACGCGGTCACCGTGATCGGCGCGTCGGTTTCGAGCGGCCGGAGCAGCGCGGCGCGGTACTCACCGCTGCCGCCGGGCGCGAAGCCATGTCCTCCTGGAAATTCGATCGTCACCGCTTCGATGACCGGCTCGCCGCCGTACGTGACGCTGCCGTAGATCTCGCCGTACGACGCGAAGAGCCGGAGGTCGCGCTGCTCGAGCGCGGCGACGGAGCGGGTTCCGGTGATCGGGGGCAGCGCTCCGAATCGCATCTCGGCGCGGTAGATGCCGGGGGCCACGTTTTCGAGCGTCACCGATCCGAGCTTCTCTTCGATATCGAACGTCTGCTGGTGGACCGGTGTGCAGCCGGCGGGATCGAGACGCTCGCCCTGCGGCGGTACCGGGCAGGCGGAAATCGAGATCGCGACGCGCGGCTGCTCCGGCGGATCGCACGAGCCGATCGATCGCTCCAGCGCCGCCAGATCGTTCTGCGTGCTCCAGTTGACGATGAGCGTGCCGGCCGCGCGCACCGCCAGCGGATAGGAAACGACGCTCAATCCGTCCCGCACCTCGACCGGGCGCCGCTCCGCGATCCAGCCGCGGCCGCCGATGCTGACCGCTGCCTCGCCGGGAGGAACACCGCCGATCCGGTAGAAAGCGCCGTGCAGCATGTCGAGCGGCGGCAGCGGATCGGAATGCCGCGACGTTTCACCGGCAGTGGCCGTCACCGCCGGCGCGATCAGCCCCTGCGACTTCGCGAGCACGCCGCGGTCTTCCTCCGGAACGCGCAACCATCCGAGGATCGCCGGGGGCGCACCGCTTCGTCCATCGATGGTGCGCGTCGATCCCGGCTCCAGCGCCGCGATCGGAACGACGGCAGCCGGCGTCCTTCTGTCGAGCACCAGCAGCCACAGGGCCTCGTTCGCGGGAACGTCGACCTGCGGAGAGGAAACGGGAAACGCGACGCCGCGATCCGGCAGGTAGATCACGGCTCTCCGTCCCTCCGGCAGAAGGGGAGCGACCGTCGCCGCCGCTTCGAACGTGAACGGGAGTGCGGCGGGAGGGTGGTCGCCGTCGACCAGCATCGGAAGGCTCATCGTGCCCCCCGACCTGGCGAAGACGTTCCAGAGGCCGGAGGGGAAGTCGATCGCCGGCGCCGCGGCGACGCAGGTGAGCTCCTGCGAAGCGAGCCAGCGCTGGAAAGGATCGTCGCGATCGCCGGCCGGGAAACGGCAGATCTCACCATCGGGAACGGCAACGGCCGTGAGCGCCGCGGCGAAGAGGGCGAGCAGCATGCGTTTGCACAATAGACGTTCCGGCGATCGATTTCGTTCTGCCGGCCGGCTATATGCTCATGGGGAGCATGGAGCTGGGCATCACCACGTTCGGGGAAGTGACGCCCGATCCGTCGACCGGGCGGACGATCGATCCCGGCACGCGGCTGCGCAACCTCATCGAGGAGATCGAACTGGCCGACCAGGTCGGGCTCGAGGTCTTCGGCGTCGGAGAGCATCACCGCCCCGACTTCTCGGTGTCGGCACCGGCGGTCGTGCTCGCCGCGGCGGCGGAGCGGACGAAGAACATCCGCCTGGCCAGCGCGGTGACCGTTCTCAGCTCCGACGACCCGGTGCGGGTGTACCAGGACTTCGCCACGCTCGATCTCCTCTCCGGCGGGCGCGCCGAGATCATGGCGGGGCGCGGCTCGTTCATCGAGTCCTTTCCCCTGTTCGGGCAGGATCTCGGCGACTACGACGAGGTTTTCATCGAGAAGCTCGAGCTTCTATTGAAGGTGCGCGAATCGGAGCGGGTGACCTGGTCGGGGACTCACAGGCCGCCGATCGAGGATCGCGGCGTCTATCCGCGCGCGCAACAGCAGCCGCTGCCGGTGTGGATCGCCGTCGGCGGCACGCCGCAATCCGCCGTTCGGGCCGGAACGCTCGGGCTGCCGATGACGATCGGCATCATCGGCGGCATGCCGGAGCGGTTCCAGCCGTTCGTCGATCTCTACCGCGACGCCGGCAGCCGCGCCGGACACGATCCCGCAGCGCTGAAGCTGGCCATCGGCTCACACGGCTACGTCGCGGAGAACTCGCACGACGCGGCCGACGAGTACTACCGCCCCTACGTCGGGATGATGAACAAGATCGGACGGGAGCGTGGGTGGGGCGCGTTCGACACGACAGAGTCCTGCGCGCCATCGAGCTGTTCGGCACGAAGGTGGCCCCAACCGTCCGCTCCATTCGATGAATCTTTCGCGGCGCCAGGCGCCGGGGAGATTGATCGCTGTCGCGAGTGGTGACATGCTTCGGCGATCATGATCGATCGTCGCGAATGGTTCCGCCTCACTCTCGCCGCCGGCGCGGCCGTTGTCGTGGCCCCGCGCTGCACCTTCGCCGCAAAAGGATCGCAGCTCATCCGGCGCGCGATTCCATCCACCGGCGAAATGCTTCCCATCGTCGGTCTCGGCAGCTCCGCCACCTTTGCGCAAGTGGCGCGAAGCGAGGACGCCGCCGCGCTGAAGGAAGTGATGAAGACGATGGTGGAGAACGGAGCCACCGTGCTCGACACGGCGCCGTCGTACGGAGCATCGGAGCAGGTGGCGGGCAACATCGCGCGCGAGCTGGGCGTTTCCGAAAAGATCTTCTGGGCCACGAAGGTCAA
>DATKCA010000236.1:0-28865 GCA_035544675.1 Thermoanaerobaculia bacterium
TAACACATGCCCGACCCCCTGAAGAAGTACAAGCAGATGCGCGACTTCGGCGATACGCCGGAGCCGGCCGGTGGAAAGCCGCGGAAAGGGAAACGCCCGATCTTCGTCATCCAGAAACATCAGGCCTCCCATCTTCACTACGACTTCAGGCTGGAGATGGAGGGCGTGCTCAAGTCGTGGGCGGTGCCCAAAGGCCCCTCCTACGATCCCGGCACGAAGCGGCTGGCCATGATGACCGAGGACCATCCTTACGACTACGCGGCGTTCGAGGGCGTGATCCCGGCGGGAAACTACGGCGCCGGCAACGTCATCATCTGGGACAACGGCACGTGGGAGCTCATCGGCCCGGGCCAGGATCCGGTGCAGGCGATCCGAAGCGGCGACCTGAAGTTCGTCATGTACGGGAAGAAGATGTTCGGCGAGTGGACGCTCTTCAGGATCAAAGGCCGCTCGCCGAAAGGCAACGAGTGGCTGCTGGTGAAGCACCGCGACCGGTACGCAAACGAGAAGGTCGACGTGACGGAGGTGGCGCCGCAGTCGGTCGTGTCGGGAAAGATCGTCGAAGAGGTGGGGCCCGAGAACGTCTGGGAGAGCAACCGGAAGGCTTCTGGGCGGGGCGCGCCGACGCTGGCGGCGAAGCTGGAGAGGGAGCAGGCCAGGAAACCGGCGAAGAAGCGGGCTACGAAATCTGCGTCGCCAGCGAAACGTCCTGCAGCGCGATCTCGAGCAGCTTCCGCTCGGACTCGAAGCTCGCGCGATGGATCGCCTCGGAAAGCTCGACCCACTCCACGGCGTCGACCTCGCTGAGCTGCGGGGTGAGCTCGCCGGCGACGTAGCGCATCAGGTAGAAGTCGACGCGCTTGCGGATGAGTGTGTCGCCGGCGCGGAAGTAGTACTCGATCGTGTCGAGCGGCTTGACGATCACAGCCTCGATGCCGGTCTCTTCCAGGACCTCGCGTAAAGCGGCCTCTTCCGTTGTCTCCCCATCGAAGACAGCGCCCTTGGGCAGGCCCCAACGGGTCTTCCGGCGGGTGGCGATCAGCGCCACGTGAGGGACGCCCCCGCGGACCGCAATCACCGCGCCGCCCGAGGAGTGCTCGTTGCGCGTCTTCCGCTTCGCCTCCACCATCACGGCGCCATTCTAACGGCTGAACATCCGCTGGTGCTTTTCGTACTGGAAAGGCGTACATTTCCTTGCAGGCGCAGAAAACCATCCAGGAGGTACTCATGTCGATCGGTACTCTCACTGTCGTTGGCCTCGTCGTGCTCGCGGTGCTCGTGTGGTTCTTCATGCGACTGCGCCGTCAGGACGTGCTCACGGCGATGATGGAGAAGCGGCGCGCGGGGGCGCGACTGGTGGCCCGAGCCGAGTATGTCGAGGGCCTGGAGCGCATGCCGGTCGTGCTGGCGCTGACCAGCGACACGTTCCACTACGAGAACGGGGACCTGGAGGCGTCGTTCGAGCTGCCCCGCATCGACGAGGTCGAGTACGGCAACGAGCTGGCCACCGGCAAAAATCTGCACGAGGGCGAGCAGGTGCTGCGGCTGCGCTCGCACGGCGCCACGTTCGAGTTCGTCCTGCCGACGGGCGACTCGGCCAAATGGCAGGCCGTTCTGCCGGCGCGGCAGCTGGGACGGGCGAACGCCGCGAACGGCTGATTCGCGCGGAATGGGGCCCGGGAACCCCCTGTTGGGGACCACTTGTCGGGGTGTAGCGCAGTCTGGTAGCGCACCTGCTTTGGGAGCAGGGGGTCGGAGGTTCGAATCCTCTCGCCCCGACCAAGCGCGTCCTTTTCGTCCCCGTAGCTCAGTCGGATAGAGCAACAGCCTTCTAAGCTGTGGGTCGCAGGTTCGATTCCTGCCGGGGACGCCAATCGTTGATTGAAGATAAGAAATGATAGTCGTATTTAACTACGATATATCGCTCTTCATTTTCAACTTCGCCAGCACCTGGCGCACGGCGGCGTGCCCCATGGCCACGTCGACGTCGCGCTGCAGGATGGGCCGGTAGCGGGACGCGAATGACTCCTCGGCCTCTCCTCCGAAAAAGCGCTCGGCCCGTCCGGCCATCTCGTGGGCGGCCTCCTCGGCGAAATCGGTGCGGGTCATCTCGTCGATGTCGACGATCAGAGCCGTGACCGGCCGCAGCCACTCGAAGAACGGATCGCTCTGCAGCAGCTGCAACAGATGGGAGGGGCTGTCCACGGGGCCGTGGGCGAACGCGTAGTCGCTCCTGGTCTCTTCGATGAGGCGGCGGTGGAGGGGGATCAGCGCCCTCGACAGTTCCCGCAGCCCCGTTCGCAGCCTGGCCCGGGCCGGGTCGTCCGGCGTGTGCATCGTTCGGGCGTAGTAGCGGGATTTCGGGTCGTTGGCGTCCATAAAAATCACGCCTCCACGGTTGGCTGGGGAAGGGTGGGTAGGCAGTAGCCAACCGTGGAGGCCGTGAAAGCTGTCAGCGTCCCTAGAGGACGACAAGTTTACCGCAATTGATGTGCCGCAAGAGCAGAAACTCGACCGCTTGCCGCGGTCGTGGGGCGGCGATTAGAATGCGCCGCCGCCGGAATGCAAACCGGCCGGCCAGGGTTAATTTTCCTGCTCGCACCCATAGCTTAATTGGATAGAGCATCTGACTACGGATCAGAAGGTTCCAAGTTCGAGTCTTGGTGGGTGCACCAACCTGAATTCGATCGGGACGGCGGGCTGTGAAGCCCGCCGTTGTATCTTTGAAAGATGAGTCAAGCGCAGTGGATGGAAGAGGCTTTTGCGCTTGCTGAAGAGGCGGGCGCGGACGGCGAGATTCCCATCGGTGCAGTGGTGGTGGGACCCGACGGAACGATCATCGGACGGGGAAGAAACCGCCGCCAGTCGGGCGATCCGCTGGGACATGCCGAGGTCTACGCGATCCGCGAAGCGGCGGCCGCGATCGGCGGCTGGCGCCTCGAAGGGACGACCATGGTGGTCACGCTCGAGCCGTGCGCGATGTGCGCCGGCGCCCTCGTGAACGCCCGCATCGAACGGCTGGTCTTCGCCGCCTACGACCCGAAAGCAGGCTTCTGCGGCTCGCTCGGCAACCTGGTCCAGGATGCCCGCCTCAATCACCGTCTGGAGGTGACCGGCGGCGTCCAGCAGGAGCGGGCCCGCGAGCTTCTTCAGCAGTTCTTCCGGACACTGCGCACGCGCGAACGAACGGAGAGGTGGCAGAGTGGTTGAACGCGGCGGTCTCGAAAACCGTTATACCTTTACGGGTATCGGGGGTTCGAATCCCCCCCTCTCCGCCATTTGATCATTGAAACTACGCGCAATTGTCATGACCATTTTCAGTTTACAGTTTTTAATTCTCAATTTCGTGCGTAGTAAGGAGAGATGGCCGAGTGGCTTAAGGCGCACGCTTGGAAAGCGTGTGTACGGTAAAACGTACCGTGGGTTCGAATCCCACTCTCTCCGCCATCTCTTGTGGTTCTGGGCAAGCCCGCTCGGGTGAGTCCGGGTCCTGTGCAGCAGGCGCACCGAACCTCGTCAGGTCCGGAAGGAAGCAGCGATAAGGTGCTCACCTCGCGTGCCGCAGTAAACCTGGACTCTTCCGAGCGGGCTTTCTGACTCTTCTCATGTCACCGCTCCGGCTCATCGTCACAGCGAGTCTCATCGCTCTCTTCCTCGTCGCGGCCGGCCGGCCTCGCGGCGTTTCCCCCCATCCGCCCATCCCACCCCTCTCCCAGTCCCGCTCCTTCGCCGTGACCGAGACGGTCATCCTGGACGGCTTCCCCTTCCAGCGCCTCATGGCCGCCCTCGGCAACCCTGCCATCGACGGCCGTTTCATCCCGCTCGCTCTCATCAACCGCTTCGACCTCACGCCCGCCGATGGCTCCAACTGCGGCCAGTACCGCCTGATCTATGCGGCGCGCGGCGAGCGTCTCCACCTCTCCTTCGAAGGCGTCCTCCCCAACCCGAATCCGGCGGCGGGCATCAGCGCCTGCCGGCCCGTGGCCCGCTTCTGGGCGGACCTGAGCGCGGTCGCCGAGCCAGCCGGGCGGCGCGAGCGTCTCGAGCAATTCTTCTTCCGCGGGATGGGCGGCTTCGCGCCGCTCGTCAGAGCCGAGCATTTCGACGCCGCATCGGGCGGCGGCATCCGCTCGTTTCAGCCGGGCAGCATGCGGCAGTTCCGCCTCACGCGCGGCGTCATGGAGGGCGGCCGGCTCGAGAACACACCGCCCGGCGCGTGGTTCAACGCCGCGCGGAACGACGCGAACGCGGCCCGCTTCCGCGACGAGTTCGTCGCGCAGGTCCCGAACCTCGCCGTGGCCGACGTGAACCGCTACTTCATGAACGTGCCGCCGGAGCTCACCGTCCACGACGAAAGCGGTTCCGTCCCGTTCAGCATCGCCTTCACCGAAGGGCTCGGCTCGCCGGAAGGCCAGGCGTTCGAGGCGCGGATCGCCGCGGAGCTCGAGCGGATCGGAAGCACGCTCACACCGGCCGAGATCGTCCTGCGCGCCGAGACCCGGACGTGCACCGGCTGTCACTCCCACAGCGGACCGATCGGGCACGGTCTCTCGTTCCCGGAGTCGCTCGGGCTCGAGCACGTCTCGGAAGACTTCATGGGGCCGGGACCGGATGGGCCGCGCTACCTGACGTCGCAGGCGATGTGGGAGGTTTTCATCCCGAACCGGATGCGCATCCTGCACGATTTTCTGCAGTCGGGCGCTCCGCCGCGCCGATCCAACTGAACTAGACTAACGCCCTCGCAATGTCCTACCAGGCCCTGGCTCGCAAGTACCGCCCGCAGTCGTTCCGCGACATCATCGGCCAGGAGACGCTCGTCCGCACGCTGCAGAACGCCATCGAAGGGGAGCGCATCCATCACGCCTACCTCTTCTCCGGCGTTCGAGGCGTCGGCAAGACCACCGCGGCGCGGATCCTGGCCAAGGCGCTCAACTGCCTGAAAGGCCCGACGGCCGAGCCGTGCAACGAATGCACGATGTGCCGGGAAATCACCGAAGGGATCGACCTGGATGTGCGGGAGATCGATGCGGCGACGTACACCGGCGTCGACAACATCCGCGACCTCCGCGAGGTCACGCAGTTCCATCCTGCCCGCGACCGCTACCGCATCTTCATCGTGGACGAGGCGCACATGCTGTCGGCCCCGGCCTGGAACGCGCTGCTCAAGCTGATCGAGGAGCCGCCGCCGCACGTGGTCTTCATGTTCGCGACCACGGAAGTGCAGAAGGTGCCGCAGACGATTCTGTCGCGCGTCCAGAAGTTCGCGCTGCGGAAGATCACGCTGGACGAGCTGATCGGGCGTCTGGCCGGCATCGCCAGGTCGGAGGAGATCGAGGCGGACCGCGACGCCCTGGAGATCGTGGCGCGCCGGGGGGAAGGGAGCGTCCGCGACTCGCTGTCGCTCCTGGACCAGATCATCGCGTTCGGCGGGCGCTCCATCACCGCCGCCGACGTGGCCACGGTCCTCGGGCTCTCCGACACGGCGTTCTTCGCGCGCGTCGTCTCGCTGATCGGCGAGGGCGATCACACCGGCATCCTCGAGTCGCTGGAGGAAGCCGCCGCCGGCGGTCGCGACTTCAAGATGCTCTATCGCGACCTCCTGAACTTCGTGCGCAACCTCCTGCTCATCGCGGGCGGCGCTCCGGAGTCGGCCCTGGCGGTGACGCCGGAGGACCTCGTCACGATCCGCGCCGTGGCCGGGAACTTCACCTACACCGAGCTTCTGCGCGTGGCCAACCTGCTGCTGCGCGACGATGAGACCGTGAACAAAGCCGAGCATCAACGGCTGGCGGTGGAGATCGCGCTGCTCAAGGCGGCGACCTTTCCACGGCTGCGGGAAGTGGAGAAGGCGCTGAGTGGAGCGCCGCCGACCTCGGCGGCGCGTGTATCCGCACCCCCGCGCAAAAGCGCCGCCGGGGTCGGCGGCGCTCCACAGAAGGGCGGTGCCGTCTCCGGCGATCCGCAGGACTTTGTCGACCGGCTGGGGAAGACGCGGCCTCTGCTGGCGGGATACCTGGCCGGTGCGAAAAGCCTCCGCAAGGACGGCGACCGCTTCATCGCCGTGTTCGATGATCCGCACTTCGCCGAGCCGCTCTCGGAAGCGAAGGAGATGCTCGAGGAGATCGCAACCGACGTTTACGGTACGCCGACGTCGGTCCTGATCGAGAGCGCCACGACGGCACCGGCCTCCGGACGGCGTGCCGAAGACAAACCAGCTGCTCCCATCGACGACCCCGTACTCAAGGCCTTTCAAAAGCACCTCGGCGGCGAAGTCGTGGAGCCGCGGAAGCGCTGACAGGAGAATCCGATGAACATCAAACAACTGATGAAGCAGGCCCAGCAGATGCAGGAGCAGATGCAGGAGCGGGTGGCCACGATCCGCGTCGAAGGCACCGCCGGGGGCGGCATGGTGAAGGCGGAGATGTCGGGCAACAAAGAGCTGCTCTCGGTCACCATCGACAAGGAAGCGGTCGATCCGAACGACGTAGAGATGCTCCAGGACCTGGTCAAGGCCGCCGTCAACGAGGCGGCGCGCAAGGTCGACGAGGAGATGCAGAGCCAGATGGGGGCGATGATGCCGCCGGGCATGAAAGGGATGTTTTAGGCCGCTTTAGGCCTTAGGGAACCTCTGCGTAGGCTCTGCGTCCTCACAAAGTTGCGCAGAGGCTCCGTAGAACGACTCGTATGACCGCACCACCGCTGGCTCACCTGATCAACGAGCTCACCAAGCTTCCGGGCATCGGGGGGAAGAGCGCCTCCCGACTGGCCTACCACCTGCTCAAACGCCCGGCGGCGGAGGCGGAGTCGCTGGCGCAGGCGATCCTCGACATGAAGGCGAAGATCATCCGCTGCTCGACGTGCAACAACATGACGGACGTCGACCCGTGCGCGATCTGCACCGATCCGCGGCGGGATCCCTCTCTGATCTGCGTCGTGGAGGAGGCGTTCAACATACCGACGATCGAGGCGACGCGCGACTTCCGCGGTGCCTACCACGTTCTCCTGGGCGCGCTCTCGCCGCTGAAGGGGATCGGGCCGCACGACATCGACGTGGGCGGGCTGATCCGGCGGCTGCAGGCCGGCGGCGTGCGCGAGGTCATCGTGGCTACGAACCCGAACGTGGAAGGGGAGGCCACGGCGTCCTACATCGCGCAGCAGGTCCGTCCCCTGGGAATCCGGACCTCGCGGCTCGCCTTCGGCCTTCCGGTCGGCGGCGATCTGGAGTATGCCGACCAGGTCACCATGTCGAAGGCACTGGAGGGGCGGCGCGAGATTTGAGATCGTAGATCGTAGAAGGGCGTGGAGTCGTTCTCCCGCGATCTAAGATCTACGATCTCTATGCTATAAAGGGCGGTCCCCACCGCGGGTCAAATGGTGCAAATGAATGGCTTCTCCTGATCTCGTCATGTACGAGGAGGAGTACCTGCAGATCAAGGACACGCTCCATCGTCTGCAGGTCGACTCCAATTCCAAGATCGTCTTTCTAGTCGACAAGAACGGCCAGCAGATCGCCACTCACGGCGACATGAAAGGCGTGGACGCGACCTCTCTCGCGTCCCTCACGGCCGGCAACGTGGCCGCGACCGACGGTCTGGCCAAGCTCATCGGAGAGAAGGAGTTCTCGATACTCTTCCACGAGGGAGAGCGCGACAACATCCACATCTCTCTCGTCGCCCAGCGGGTGATTCTCGTGGTCATCTTCGACGAGAAGTCCTCGCTCGGACTGGTCCGCCTGCGCGTGAAGAAAGCGTCCCTGGAGCTGGAGCGGACGTTCGAGCAGCTGCTGAAGAAGTCCGAGGCCGATCGCGGGTCGATGGCGAACAAGTTCGACTCGCCGTTCGCCGAAATCACCGACGAGGACATCGACAGCCTTTTCAGCGAATAGCGCATGACGTTCATCAACTACGCTGCTCGCGAGATCAACTGCAAGATCGTCTACTACGGCCCGGGGCTGTGCGGCAAGACCACCAACCTGCAGTGGATCTACGACAAGACGAACCCGCAGGCCAAGGGCAAGCTGATCTCGCTCGCCACCGAGACCGACCGCACCCTCTTCTTCGACTTCCTCCCCCTGGACCTCGGCACCGTGCGCGGATTCAAGACCCGTTTTCACCTGTACACGGTTCCCGGTCAGGTCTTCTACGACGCATCCCGCAAGCTGATCCTCAAGGGTGTGGACGGTGTGATCTTCGTCGCCGACTCGCAGGACGCGCGCATGGAAGCGAACGTGGAATCGCTGCAGAACCTGGAGAGGAACCTCAAGGAACAGGGCTACGACCTGAAAAACGTGCCTTACGCGCTGCAGTTCAACAAGCGCGACCTTCCGACCGCGCTGGCGGCGGAGGAGATGTACCGCCAGCTCAATTTCAAGGGTGAGCCGACGTTCGAGGCGGTGGCGATGAACGGCACCGGAGTGTTCGACACGCTGAAGGCCGTCGCCAAGCTCGTTCTCAACGAGTTGAAAAAGAAGTGATGAAGCGGCGCGAAAGCGCGGGCGAGGACACCGGCGCCCCAACGACATGGATGCGCGCTACCGACAGCTCTTCAACGAGCAATTCACCGAGGAGATCTACGCGCGTTACCTGCGCGATCTCTCCTCGAGGCTGAACACGGCCTTCGACTTCCGCCTCGCCGAGACTCCGCTTTTCCTCAGCGACGATTTCAAGGCGCGCCTCACGACCGCCGCGCGCGAGATCGTCGCGCAGCTCTCCGAGCCTTCCCGCCTGGCCAGGATGAAGCGCGCCATTCCGGAGCGCTGGAACACGCCCGGCATGGATGCGCTGCCGAACTTCACGCAGGTCGATTTCGCGGTCGTGCGGGAGAACGGCACGCTCGTGCCGAAGGTGATCGAGCTGCAGGGCTTCCCCTCGCTGACGTCTCTGCAGGTCGTTCAGCGCGACGCCTGGCGCGACACGCTGGCCACGATGCCCGGCCTGGACCGTGACTGGTCGTGCTGGTTCTCGGGACTCGATCGCGATTCGTTTCTCGATCTGGCGCGCCGGACGATCGCCGGAAACCATGACCCGCGGGAAGTCATCCTCATGGACATCGACCCGCCCCGTCAGAAGACGAGTCCGGACTTCGCTGCCACGAAGCTTCTGTTCGGAGTCGACGCCGTCGACCCTGCCTCGCTCACCAGGCGCGGCCGGCAGCTGTTTCGCGGCGGGACCCGGGTCCGCCGGATCTACAACCGCATCGTGTTCGACGAGCTGATCACGAAAGGTGTCGAGCTGCCGTTCGACCATCGCCAGGAGCTCGATGTCGAGTGGGCGCCGCATCCGAACTGGTACTGGACGTGGTCGAAGTACTCGCTGCCGTTTCTCGACCACCCGGCCGTTCCTCGTGCAACATTCCTCTCCGATCTCCAGGACATTCCAGAGGACCTCGGCCGCTACGTTCTCAAGCCGCTGTTCTCGTTCGCGGGAGGCGGCGTGAACGTCGAGCCGAGCCGCGCCGACATCGAGGCCATTCCGGCTGCCCAGCGCGACGGCTGGTGCATCCAGGAGAAGATCGAATACGAGCCCGCTCTCCAGGCCGCGGACGGCGGCGGCGGCGTCAAGATCGAGATCCGGATGATGTTCCTCCGGCCGGACGATCAGCGCGAGCCGAAGCTCGCCCAGAACCTCGTCCGGCTCTCGCGCGGCAAGATGCTCGGCGTCGACTTCAACAAGTCGTTCACGTGGGTTGGGGCGTCGGTGGCTCTGTCGCCGTCGTCATGAGCAGCATCCCGCCGCGGTAGAGCATCCACAGGCTGGCGAGCTGGATGACGTGGTACAGCGCGTTGTGGTCGAACTGCGGATGCAACGCCACCCCGCTCTGCTGCACGGCCGCCGCGAGCACGGCCACGGCGATACTGCCGAGGATCCACGGCGCGGCAGGCAGGCGGATTCTGGCCCAGGCCATCGCGGAGAGGATACCGAGGATGACGAAGCTGAGGCCGTAGTCGGCGATGACGTACTTGAACTCGTCGTGCCAGATCATCCAGGTCGCGTAGCCGATGAACATCAGCACGGCGAACAGCATCAGCGCCCGGCGCACCGGACCCTCCGTGGTGGCCACGATCGCGCCGGTGAGCAGGAAGAAGCTGGCCAGTCCGATGGAGAAGACGGTCACCTTCCACAGCGCCGCGTCGACCTTGGGAGGCAGGTGCGGGCCGGTGCCGTGATACGTGCCGCCGGTGAACGAGCCGATCGCCGTGAAGGCGAAAGCCAGAGCCCACGGGCGCGCGCCGGACCGCCACAGGCGCACGGCGAAATAGGCCGCGGCGACCACGAGCACGTAGTCGGTGGCCATGGTCATCGGTTCATGGATCTGCATCTGTCGTCACATGATGGAGCGGCGGTCCATCAGCCGAACATGCTCCTGTAGTAGCGGTACCACTCGCTCTGAAAGCGCTCCGCCGGATCGTGAGCGCGCTTCCGGCGCAGGAACTCCTCGAACTGAGGATACGCGGCTTCGACCTGGTCGCGCCGGGCATAGCGGTGGTAGGTGAGGAAGTAGCTGCCATCGCGGGCCAGAGCGAGATCGATGAGCGCGCGGAACGCATCGGCCGACCTGCGCTGTCCGTCATCCGTGTGCGGCGTGTGCAGATTGAAGATCACGCACGCGTACCGCTGTTTCGCCCATGCCAGGAAGGTGTCATCGTCACGCTCGATCAGCCGCACCGTCCCGTAGACGACGCTGACGTTCTCGCGGCGCAGCACCTCCCGAGCGGCCATCATGAAATCGGCCAGGCGCGGGAGCGGCACATAGAGCTCGCTGATGATCTCCGTCGCCGGCGCCGGCCCGTCCAGTGTTCTGTCGAGCGAGAGGTGATAGTCATCGGGATAGAAGCTGAGCTGGTGCTCGTCGGACCAGTACACCTGTCCGCTCGTGGCCATGTAGTAGTCGACGTATCGCTGGTAAGCCTGCTTCTTGTCGGCGTGAGCCAGGTAGAGGAGGCGAATCCAGTCCTCCGGCTTCAGCTCGGCCTGACCCGCCGAGAGCGGGCTGTCGTCCGCAACGGGCCGGTAGCACGAGAACACCCCGCTGCGGAGAAAGTTGTCCTCCCCGGCGTCAATGGCGAACTGAAAGTCGCCGTAGAGGTACCCCTCGTCGATGCGGTTCTGAAACGCCGCTGCGATCGTGTCGATCTCTTTCTCCTCGACGACGCGCTCCACCTTGCGCCGCGGCGTGAGCCGCAGCCGGATCGACCCGATCGCGCCAAACAGCCCGTAGCCACCGATGGCGAGCGCAAACAGCTCGCGGTTTCTGGTGCGGCTGCATTCGATGAGCTCGCCCGCGGCATCGACCATCGTGAACGACTCGACGTCGCCGGCGATCGGCTTCATCGTCAGCCCGCGGCCGTGCACGTTCGCGGCGAGGCCGCCGCCGAGCGTCAGCCGGTCCGCGCCCGTCTGCTTCTGCGCGATGCCCCATTGCGCCGTCTGCCCGCGCTGCGCATCGACGAGGTAGGTGATCAGCTCCGGCCACTCGATCCCCGACTCGACCTCGACGATGCCATTCTGCCGGTCGAACCCGAGGATGTGGTTCATACCGCGGATGTCGATGAGCGGCGTGGCGGAGGCGAACTGCTGCCCGCCCATGGCGTGGCGGCCGCCCGAGAGACAGACCGCCTCACCTCCGCGCAGGATCCGCCGCAGATCGTCGATCCCGCGCGGCGCATGCACTGCCGAAACGAATGTCCGGTTGAGCTGGGAATGGATGTCATTCACCCATTGTCCGGCTCTGGCCGCGCGCGGCGTCGTGACGCAGGCAGCCGGCGACAGCGCGGTCAGCGCGGCCGCCTTGAGGAACTCCCGGCGATTCAGCATGCTGAATTGTAAGTTGGCTCGTCAGGCCTTGCCGTCGGCGAGGCCTTAGTCTTTAGTCCTTAGTCCTTAGTCCTGATGAGAGTTTCCGGCTCGGCGCGCTCGAACTCCTCGTAGTCATCGGCCGCGCGCTCTGCCAGCGACCCGAGGTTGGCCCGGGCGTAACACTGCCGGCGCAGAAGCAGCGGCTCGCGCTGCCACGGTACATGCGGCTCGAGTTGCCGCAGGGCCTGAACAGCGCGCGGGCCGCAGCGTTCGATGGTCATTCCGAGAGTCACCAGCGTAGCGAGGCGGCCGTGCTCGAGCTGGCCGGTGGCGAATGGCTTCATCAGCCTCTCGTAGAGTGCCGGCGCGTGCTCTTCGGCCGCCTCCGCCACGGCGATGGCCGTCTCGAGCGCGCGCCGCATCGTCTGGCGCGACGGCCATGGAGCGGCCTGATAGCGGGCAAATGCGTCGTCGAGGTGCGACGCCGCTTCGGCATACCGCTGCTGGCGCATGCGGAGTCGCGCCATGACCGCCGATGCCTCCGCGGGCTGAAAGCGAGCGAGATTCTGCACGTGTGCGACCGCGCCGGCTTCGTCGCCGGCGTCCGCGAGCGACTCCGCCGCGGCGCTCAGCTCCGAGATGTTCACCGGCCGCCATCCGCCGGCGCGCCACTGCGCCACCGCGCCCGAGAGGTCCCCGCTCTCGTGCGCAACCGAGAACTGATGCCTCGCGCCGTTCTCCGGCGAGCCGAGGTCTGGCGGCACCGGCAGCAGGGTCGCCGTCAGAAGATTGGCGTCGACGGCGCGCCAGTCCACCGGGCCCCGGATGAGCGAGGGCCGGTTGTGGCCGCGGTGGCGGGCCTCCGCGATGAGCGCTCCCATGATGCTGGCGCGCCTGGCGCTGACCGCCCGCGCGAAGCTGAACTCGATGACGGTGCGGTCATCGGTGTTGATCGCGTCCGCCTGCGAAGCCAGCAGCCTGGCCATCTCCTCGTTGGCGATGAAGTGCGCGAGGAATCCCTCCAGCGTGGCCACACGCCAGGCCTGTTGCACCGCCGTCCGATAAGGCTCGGCTCCAAGCAGGCCACGGAGGCGATCGGCGTCGTACGCGACCGGCTCCCGCGTGGCGACGAGCATCAGATCGCCATACGTCGTCCAATACGTTTGAACGTAGGGGAAGACACCCGTCAGCGTTCCGTAGATCGTGCGCAGCGTCGACGCGTCGATGTCGTAGGTCTGCGTCCACTGCAGAAACATCCCGCCGGGGCGCAGGCGGTTCGAAGCCTCGCGGTAGAACTCGGTCGTGAACAGGCTGGCGATGCCGGCGCGATATGGATTGGACGGCTCGGATATGATGAGGTCGTAGCGGCCCGGTGTCGCAATCAGCACTTCCCGCGCGTCCGCGACGCGGAGGTGGACGTTGCGGCGACTCAGCACGTTCTGATTCACGAGCGCACACGCCTCAGCTACACGCAACACGACCGGCTCCAGCTCGACGACGTCGACGCGCTTCATCGACGGCACGGAAGCCAGCCAGCCCGCGGTGCTGCCCGTACCGAGACCGACCACCAGCGACGTCTGCGCGTTCGGGTGCAGGAGCGCTCCGAGCAGCCCGCCCATCACCTGAGTCCCGGCATCGCCGACGGCGCTGCCGTCGCTCTTGCCGTTGACGATCATCGCCAGGTCGTCGCCGCCGACCAGCGCTACGCCGCTCTCGCGGCCGTCGGCATCCCAGATGACACGGCGGCGGTTATGGTTCGTGGTGAGGCGATAGTCGTTGATCGAGTCGGGTGTCTCGAAGCGTCCGACACCGATTCCCGAGTGCCGCCATACCGCGGTAGGCCCTCGCGCAGCCACCGCCGTGAGAGCAACGGCCGCGACGAGGATCGATGCGATGGGGATGACACGCTGCCTGTCGCGGAGAGCGAAGAGCGCGAGCGACGCAGCGACGGATGCCAAAATCACGGTCACCGCCCGCCATGCGCCGGGGGCGGACAGCAGCGGCAGCAGTCCGAAGCCGCCGGCGATCGAGCCTGCGATCGCGCCGAACGTGTTCCATGCGTACGCAAGCCCGACGTGCTTCCCCACGTTCTCACTCCCCCGTCCGAGGAGCGCGATGAGCAGGGGAAACTGAAATCCGGCGATGAAGGCTGCCGGGAAAACGACGATGAAGGTCACCGCCGACCATCCCATTACATGGCCCGCGAATCCGAAGTCGCCGAGCCGTCTCAGGATATTGGCGAGGAACGCGATGCGGTCTCCGGCCGCGAACGGGACGATCACGGCCAGAGCCTCCAGCGCCGATGTCAGCGCCAGCCCGCCGAGAGTGGCGCGGTTCCAGGCGCTGTAGGCGAGGCCACCCGCGCCGATGCCGGCCAGAGCCATCGCCAGGATCAGTCCGAACGTGAACGTCGTCCCGCCGAGGAGCGGTCCGAGCATCCGGTACCAGACGAGCTCCATGAGCAGGAATGCGGAGCCGGCGATGGCCGCCGTTGCGAGGATGAGCGTGCGTGGAGGGCGGGTGTGGTCATCCGTGCCTGTGGATGGCGCCGGCGCCGGTGAGGCCACCGGCGCCCCAGCGTCCTGCCTTGACATCGACCTCGCCACGACTGCCACGAGCAGATTGAGCAGCGCGGCAATCATCAGCGTGCGCCGGTTTCCGAACGTCTCGAGCAGAAAGAACGTCGACAACAGCGCGCCCGCCACCGCCCCGAGGGTGTTCATCCCGTACAGAAGTGCGAGATGGCGCCGCGCCGTATCCGATGCCGTCTCCACCGCGCGCGCCGCGGCGGGCAGTGTCCCGCCCATTGCCAGCGTCGGAATGGCCAGCACGAGGACCGCGAGCAGCAGGCGCATCACGGTGGCCGCGACCAGACCGAGTTGCACCGAGCCGCCCATCCCGAGATACAACTGCCGTACGAGCCACAACAGCGGGACGGACATCGCCGCGGAGAGAGCGATGGCGAACTCCAGGTTCGCGTAGAGGCCGAGAGGCAAGGCGCGAGCGTCAGCGCGTTTGCCGAAGAGCGCGCTGCCGATCCCGAGGCCGCCCATGAAAATTGCCAGCACGGCGGCGGTGGCGCCTGTGGACGCGCCGAACACGAGCCGGAACTCGCGCATCCATACCATCTGATAGACGAGAGCACAGAGCCCGGAGGAAAACAGGAGCAGTGCAACCCGCCACGTACGCGTCACTGCAGACATTATCGCTACAGTTTGTAGAACTTTCGAGGCCATCTCTCTCACCGCGCCCTCGTTTTCTTGCCTCGTCAAAACCGGCGTCGTACACTCCTTTCAACACACGAATGCCGGTCGCGTCCGTCCATTTCTCGCCTCTCCCTGGCGGATCACGCCCTGGTGACTTTCCTCTCTCACAGAACGTTTCGAACAAGGAGCAGGCATATGGCCACGGTACCAACCGATAAATTGAAAGCGGCCGAGACCGCCCTGACACAGATCGAGCGCCAGTTCGGCAAGGGCTCGATCATGCGTCTGGGCGCGAAGGAGTTCATCCCCATCGCCAGCATCTCCAGCGGGTCGATCGGCGTCGACATCGCCCTGGGCGTCGGCGGGATCCCCCGCGGCAGGATCATCGAGATCTTCGGTCCGGAGTCCTCGGGCAAGACGACGCTGTCGCTGCACGTCATCGCCGAAGCGCAGAAGCTGGGAGGACTGGCGGCATTCATCGACGCGGAGCACGCGCTCGACGCGGAATACTCGAAGAAGCTCGGAGTGGACGTCGACAATCTCCTGGTCTCGCAGCCTGACAGCGGCGAGCAGGCTCTGGAGATCGCGGAAGTGCTCGTCCGTTCCGGCGCGATCGACGTGATCGTCATCGACTCGGTCGCCGCGCTCGTCCCGCGCGCCGAGCTCGAAGGCGAGATGGGCGACAGTCACATGGGACTGCAGGCCCGTCTGATGTCCCAGGCCCTCCGGAAACTGACCGGCATCGTCTCGAAGTCGAAGACGAGCATGATTTTCATCAACCAGATCCGCGAGAAGATCGGCGTCATGTTCGGCAATCCCGAGACGACGACGGGAGGCCGGGCGCTGAAGTTCTATTCGTCGGTGCGCATCGACATCCGGCGCACGAACCAGATCAAGGAAGGCGAGGAAGTCATCGGCTCGCGCGTGAAGGTGAAGATCGTGAAGAACAAGGTCGCCGCGCCTTTCCGGCAGGCGGAGTTCGATGTCGGCTACGGCCAGGGAATCTCCAAGACCGGAGAACTGATCGACCTCGGCCTCGAGAACAAGATCGTGGAGAAGTCCGGCTCCTGGTTCTCCTACGGCGACATGCGGCTCGGACAGGGGCGTGAGAACGCCAAGCAGTTCCTGGCCGACAACCCTGACCTCATGAGCGAGATCGAGAACCGGATCAGGAAGGCTCTCGGAATCGGAGGGCCGGATCTGACGGTCATCGAAGGCGGAGCCGAGGCGCGCGACTCGACGCCGCAGCCGAAGAAAATGGCGAAGTAGTGTGGAGCGCCGCCGGCCCGGCGGCGCTTCTCACATCTACAGCCGTCCCGGCAACACCGCCGCCATCGGCACGTCCTCGCCGTTCGCCTGCCGCGCCCTGAAGTAGAGGAGCGCCAGGGCACTCGAGAAGATCGGATTCACCAGCATGGCGTTCAAGGGCAGGAGCGCGAGCGCCATGGAGAGCGACGCGATGAGCCCTCTCGCCTCATACGACCGGAGCAGGAGCGCGAAGACGGCGGCCTCGACGAACGGAACGGCGAAGACCGCCGTGAGGATGCCCAGTCGCACGCGGTTGTATGCGTGCTTCGACTGGGCGGCGAGCACTGCGCAGCGAGGCGGAATGTCGGCCATCGGAACCCCCTCCAGAAAGCCGATGAGGAACGCCAGATCGCCCGCGCCGGCCTGCGATCGCAACTCGCAGCGCGTGTAGTAGGACCCGACCCTCCATGCCGTCGCGATGTAACCCGCGGAAGGCGGAAGCCCGACGCGGCGGCGCAGGTCGTCACCCAGCTCGCGCGCGTCGATCCGCTCGAGGGGCCGAAGCCGCAACCGCTCGATGGCGGCGGCAAACATCGCGTTCGTCATCATGGTGACGAATGTCCACAAGATCGGCGCGCTCACGACGGGAAGCATGACCAGGATGAGGACCGCGCGCGGCGTATCCGGAACAACGAGCACGACGAGAACGATGACGAACATCACCAGACCTGCGGCGACAGGCGGCCAGGACGCGAGAAGCGCGATGCGAAAGAAATCATCGAGTCGCTCGGCATAGAGCGCGATGGAGCGGCGCACGATCAGGCCGGGTCCCTCAGCCGCCACCCGGAGAGAGCCGGCCAGTGCCTGTGCGCTGGAGTAACGCTCGTCGGGGAACCTGGCCATGGCGCGCGCAACCACTGCCGCCACGCGAGGCGGCACACCTTCCAGCGGCGGCGGCTCGCCGCGCAGATGCTGTTCGATGACTTCCCGCGCGCTTCCGTGAAACGGCCGGCGGCCGGTGAGCATCTCGAAGATCATCACGCCCAGACTGTAGATGTCGCTGCGCCGGTCGACATCCTGGCCGAGACACTGCTCGGGTGACATGTACAACGGTGTGCCGATGAGGGAGCCGGCGGTGGTGAGACGCGCCGTATCGATTTTCGAGTCGACGGATTCCTCGGTCATCACCGCCGTCACGTCGGGCCCGGGGGGCGTCTTCTCGAGGGTGTCATCGGGTGAAGCGGTGAGCGCGATCGTTGGCGTGTCGGCGGCCGATGCGGGCGTGTCCGTCGAGATCGGCATCTCCGGACCACCCTCACGGTGCGATTCCTCGCCGAGCCGCGCAATCCCGAAGTCGAGCACGCGGATGGTGAAACCGCCGCGAGCGTCGTTGACCAGCCAGACGTTGTCGGGTTTGAGGTCGCGATGCACGATGCCAGCGGCGTGAGCCTGACTGACCGCCACCGCAATCTGCTCGGTGATGTTGACGACCACGTCGAGCGGAAGCGCCCCACGCGCCTCGATGAGCGCGCGCAGCGTCGATCCTTCCAGGTATTCCATGACCAGGTATGCGACGTCCTGGCCGTCCACCGCGACGACGCCGAAGTCCGTCACGTCGACGATGTTCGGATGCCGGAGGCGTCCCGCCGCGCGCGCTTCGCGGCGAAAACGCTCGATGGCTTCGCTACTCCGCAGCAAGGCCGGCAGGATCACCTTGACCGCGACGGGACGTCCGGTGCCGACGTGCTGGGCCTGATACACGGCTCCCATGCCGCCTCGTCCGATGGTGCGGCCGATGCGGTACTTGCCGTCGAGAAGAGCGCCGGCGAGCGCGGGCTGCTGCATCTACACGGCGTCCGACAGGCTCGAGAAGGTGAACTTCGTCCGCACTGCCGGACAGACGATGGCGAAGTCCTCTGCCTCCGAGCCGCGCGTACGCATTTCGCGGGACATGGCGTCGACGTTGGCGAACACCGAGACCGGCGAGTCGTTGAAGCGGAAGTTCTTCACGGCATTCCTGATCCGGCCGCGCTCGATCTTGAACACCCCATCGCGCGTCAGTCCTGTCAGCAGGATGGCCTGCGGATTGAGGAAGCGGATGTACCAGAGGCGCGTGACGAGCACGCCGTCTCTCGTGTCGCGGATGAGATCGGGGAGCGAGCCGGTGCCGCCCTTCATGATCAGGTTGGTCGGCGTCGGGGTCGGCTGCGCATCCATCTTCTGAGCCCAGTAGCGCGAGTACGTCAGGCTCTTCAGCACGCCGTTCTCGAACAGCGGCATGCGCCGGGTCGGCAGCCCTTCGTTTGCGTAGATCGATCCGAGGGCGCGGGAGTCGGCCGGATCGGTCCAGATCGAGACCTTGTCGGAAACGACCTTCTCGCCGATCTTCGTGCCTCCGCCCTTCCTGGCGAAGAACGAGCGGCCCTCGTCCGCTGCCCGCGCGTCCGCGGCGAAGCTCAGGTAGAGGAGCATGTCGGCGACGGCGGCCGGCTCGAGGATCACGGTGTAGGTCCCCGGCTGCAACGTCTTCGCGTTCACCGAGCGGACCGCCTTCTCCGCCGCGGTCTGAACCAGCTCGGCCGGCCTGAGGTCGCCGATGCGATCGACGTTCGTGCCGGCCCACCCGGAGCCGGTTCCATCCGCGGTCCTCACCGTGTTCGAGAAGGTGGCCAGCGTGGTGCGGTCCCACGCGAACAGCCCCTTCGAGTTCCCGAGCGCCCGCGTCGTGCCGGCATTCGTGATGAAGCCGGCCGCCTCGAGTTTCCCCTTCTTCGCGACGGCGATCGCGTTCGCGGCGATGCTGGCGCGAAAGTCGGGCGCCGCATTGGCCGTGGCCTCGTCGTAGGCCTGCCGCGTCACGTACTCCTGCGCGCCGAGCAGCGGCATGGCCTCCGGATCCTCCGGAGCGAAGCGCGCCGTCTCTTCCGCGCGGCGCACCACGCGCTCGAGCGTGGCGTCGTCGAACTGGTTCGCAGACGCGCTGCCGGACCGTTTGCCGAACGACGATCGAACGGTCAGGACCGCGTCGCTCGTATCGCCGGACGTGGAGACCTCGTTGTGTGCGTAGCGGAGGTTGGCCTCGCGATTCTGCTCGATCGAGACCGATGCGTCGTCGGCCTTCGAGAGCTTCAGGACACGGTCGATGATGCTCTTCGCATCTTCTCTTGTCAGGTTCACGCTTGCCTCGCCGTGTTGATGATGTTGATGTTTCTGAAGCGCGCCGGCGCACAGCCGTGCGACACGGCATTGGCCTGGCCCGGCTCACCCTTCCCGTCGAAGAACGACCCGCCCAGCGCATACCCTTCCGAACAGATCCGGTCGCACGCGTTCCAGAACTGCGGCGTGATGGCCTGATACGCGGCGTCTTCGACGAGGCCGGCGATCTTCCCATCCTTGATCTCCCAGAAGAGCTGCGCGGAGAACTGGAAGTTGTAGCGCTGCTGATCGATCGAATAGGACGAGCGGCCCTCGCCGAGGAGACCGCGCCTGGTGTCGGCGATCAGCTCGGCCAGCGTGAGCTTCTGCGCGCCGGGCTTCAACGAGAGGTTCGGCATCCTCTGGAACGGAACCGAGCCCCATGATTGCGCGTACGAGCAGCCGTGCGATGCGTTCTGGCCGATCCACGCAGCCTGCTCGCGCGTGGTCTGATAGTCGACGAAGACGCCCTGGCGAACGATGTCCCACTGATGCGTCGGCACGCCGTCGTCGTCGTAGCCGCACGTGGCCAGCCCGAGCGGCTGAGTGCGGTCCGCGAAGAAGTTCACGATGTCCGCGCCGAACTTGAACTTGCCGAGCTTGTCAATCGTGAGAAATGACGTGCCGGCGTAGTTCGCCTCGTAACCCATGGCCCGATCGAGCTCGGTGGGGTGGCCGACCGACTCATGGATCGTGAGCCAGAGGTTCGAGGGCGCCAGGATCAGGTCGTACGCGCCGGGCTCGACGCTCTTCGCGGTCAGCTTCATCACCGCCTGTTCCGCCGCCTTCTCCGCTTCGCCCATCCAGTCGTAACTCTCGATCCACTCGTACCCCGTTCCGATGGGCTCGGCCAGCGAGTTGCGAGTCTTGAACTTCCCGGCGGCGCGGTCGACGGCGGTGACCGTGAAGCTCGGGTTCTGGCGGATGATCGTCTGCTCGATCTCGGAGCCCTCCGTCGAGGCGAACTGCTTCTCTTCCTTCACGAAGGACATCGACGAGTTGCAGAACGCCGCGCCCTTCACCTTCAGCGCCGCGGCGTTGATGGCCAGCAGCAGGTCGATCTTCCGCTCCAGCGGCACCTTGAACGGGTCTTTTGAAGTCGGCGTCTGCCACGTGTCCTTGTAGGCCTTCACCGGCGCCAGCTCGACCGGCTTCGTCTGCGCGCGACGGTTTGCCCGGGCGATGCCGACGGCCACGCCGGTGATCCGGTCGATCTCGGCCGGCTCGACGAGCCGCGAGGCGGCGAAGCCCCACGTGCCGTCCACGAGCACTCGGACGCCGAAGCCGAACGACTCGGCATTGGTGATGTTCGTGACGCGCTTCTCGCGCGTGTTGATGCCCTGCCGCAGATAACGGTTGATGCGGATATCGGCGTAGGAGGCGCCCTTCTTCTTCGCGGTATCGAGGGCGCGCATGAGCAGTTCACGATCGGCCATCGTCAAACCTCCAGGCCCAGGACCAGACGGTCGCGGAATTCGTCGGGGGTGCGGAAGCGCAGCGCGTGCTCGCGTGCCGAGTCGAAGGAGCGGCCGCCGAGGCCGCATTCGTCGGCGTGCGCGGTGTAGGGATCGCCTCGCAGGAAGAATGGAGCGCCGGTGTCCTCACCGGCGCCCTCGGCTGCCCTACCGGGTGAGGACAGCGGCGCCCCAACAAGCATGCATGCCGCGGCCGAGGTCATCAGGAAGTCGCGTCTTGTCTGCATGAGGGCAGAGAGTATCAAATCGTGCCGTGCGACTCGATCAGGCCATCGCCCTCCGCTTTCCTGAGATTTCCCGCCGGAAGGCGCGTGCGCTCCTGTCGGCGCATCGCATCCTCGTGAACGAGCGGCCGGTGTCCGTCGCCTCTCGGGAAGTCGAGTCGTCGGACCGGATCGCCATCGCCGGCGAGGTGGCCGATCTGGCCATCCTCCGGGAAACGGACGAGTGGATGGCCATCGACAAGCCGTCCGGTCTTCCTGTTCAGCCGGTTCGCGACCGCGGACGGCGATCCGCCGAGGAGCTCCTTCGCGTGCAGCTGAAACGCGGCGGCCATTCTCCTTCCCTGTATCTCGTCCATCGGCTCGACACAGGAACGAGCGGTGTCGTCATCTTCGCCCGTGACAGCGCCGCCGCGGCCAGGCTGTCGCGCCTCTTCTCCAGCCGTGAGATGCGCAAGGTCTATCTCGCCGTCGTCGAGGGCGCGCTCGAAGGCGAGCGCGAGATCACGACTCCCATCGACGGCCGGGACGCCCGGACGGTGGCGCGTCCGATCTCCCGGGCCGATCTGGGCACGCTCATCGAAGCGGAGATTCACACCGGGCGCACGCATCAGATCCGCATCCACCTGGCGTCGATCGGACATCCCGTCGCCGGCGACCGCCGCTACGGCGCGACCATCAACGCCCCACGGCTGATGCTGCACGCCTGGAAACTGGAACATCCGGAGATCGGAGAGATCGAGGCGCCGGTGCCCTCGTCATTCCGAGCGTAGCGAGGAATCCGGGCGGGGTTGGGAGGTACGCGTACCACCCGACCGCCCTGATCCCTCGCTACGCTCGGGATGACGCGGCTGATACGATGCGCCCCCATGGATGACATGGTCATTCGCGCCACGACCGTGATCTGCGTGCGCCGCGACGGCAAGACTGCCATCGCCGGGGACGGGCAGGTCACCATCGGCAACACGGTCATGAAGCATGGCGCGGCCAAGGTCCGCCGCCTCTACAACGACCGCATTCTGGCGGGCTTTGCGGGGTCTGCCGCCGATGCCTTCGCCCTCTTCACCCGTTTCGAGTCGAAGCTGGAGGAGTTTCGAGGCAATCTCGAGCGTTCTGTCGTAGAGCTGGCGAAAGACTGGCGGCTGGACAAGTACCTGCGCCAGCTGCAGGCCTTTCTGATCGTTGCGAACAACGAGAAGGCGTTTCTGGTCTCCGGAACGGGCGATCTCATTCAGCCGGACGACGGCATTCTGGCCATCGGATCGGGCGGGTCGTTCGCTCTGGCCGCCGCGCGCGCGCTGATGCAGCACAGCAGCATGAGCGCCGCGGACATCGCCGCCGAGTCGCTGCGGATCGCCTCGACGATCTGTATCTATACGAACGACAACATCACCGTCGAAACGCTCTGACATGGTCATCCAACTGGCAGGAACCCTCGAACATGAGGCGCAGGCCGACCGCCTGACGCCGCGCGAGATCGTCCGCGAGCTCGACAAGTACATCGTCGGCCAGCGCGCGGCCAAGCGGGCCGTGGCCATCGCCTTGCGCAACCGCTGGCGCCGCCAGCAGCTCAAACCCGAGCTGCGCGACGAGATCGCGCCGAAGAACATCATCATGATCGGGCCCACGGGCGTGGGAAAAACGGAGATCGCCCGCCGGCTGGCCCGCCTCACGCACTCCCCGTTCCTGAAGATCGAGGCGTCGAAGTTCACCGAGGTTGGCTACGTGGGCCGCGACGTGGAGTCGATCGTGCGCGACCTCACCGAGCTGGGTGTGAAGCTGGTGAAGGAAGAGAAGAACCGGCTCGTCCGCGGCAACGCCGAACGGAACGCCCGCGAGCGCATTCTGGACATCCTGCTTCCCGACTCGCGCCCGGTGTCGCGGCCGGCGTTCATCACGCCCGCACCTGCCGAGGGGGCGACGCCGGACACGCGCGAGAAGCTGGGCAGGATGCTCGACGAAGGCCGCCTCGAGGATCGCGAGATCGAGATCGACGTCAAGGAGCAGAGCTTCCCCTCGTTCGAGATCTTCACGCCGCAGGGCGTCGAGGAGATGGGCGTGAACGTCAAGGACATGCTGCCGGGCCTCTTCGGCGGCCGCTCGAAACGCAAGAAGATGCGCGTGGCTGAGGCGCGCGGTCTCCTCATCGCCGAAGAGGCGGAGAAGCTCGTCGACCAGCAGAACGTGGCGCGGGAAGCGGTGGAGCGGGTCGAGCAGAGCGGCATGGTCTTCCTCGACGAGATCGACAAGATCGCCGGGCGCCAGCAGTCGTCGGGCGGACCGGACGTCTCGCGCGAAGGAGTCCAGCGCGACCTCCTGCCCATCGTGGAGGGCACGACCGTCAACACGAAGTACGGGATGGTGAAGACGGATCACATCCTCTTCATCGCCGCCGGCGCGTTTCACGTGGCCAAGCCGTCCGACCTGATTCCCGAGCTGCAGGGCCGCTTTCCAATCCGCGTGGAGCTGGACTCGCTGACCGAGGACGACTTCGTGCGGATCCTGAAAGAGCCGCAGAACGCGTTGACCATGCAGTACGTGGCGCTGCTGGAGACCGAGGGCGTGAAGCTCACGTTCGAGGACGATGCGGTGCGGGAGATCGCCCGCTACGCGGCCACCGTCAACGAGAGAACCGAGAACATCGGCGCGCGGCGCCTGCACACGATCCTGGAGCGGCTGCTCGACGAGCTGTCGTTCGAGGCCAGCGAGATGAACGGCGTGGAGGTGACCATCGACGCGCCCTACGTGCATCGCGTCCTGGCCGACGTGGTGAAGAACGAGGACCTGTCCCGATACGTGCTCTGATGCCCCGCGCCATTCCTCTCGTTCTCGCGCTGATTCTCGCCCTGCCGCTCCGCGGCGACTCCATCGCCGCCCTCCGCACATTCCTCGTCACCCTGCGCGGCGCCGAGCCGGTGAGCGCCACGATCGACGTCAGCCGCGCCCGCAAATCGTCCGGCCGTTTCGCGAACAACGACTGGAGCGGCCAGGTCCAGTACACCGTGAACGTCGACAACACCGGCCTGCAGATCACGCTGCCGCAGCCGCTGCTGGAGCGTTCCGCGCGCGAGACGCGCGAGCGGGAAGCCGACCCTAAGAAGATGGCGCCGACGCGAGCGGCCATCGACGAGCTGCAGCCCTCCTCGATCATCGAGTCGCTCAGTTTCGCCGAGCCGCTGGCGCGTCTTCTCGACATCGCCACACTGGACTCCGAGCGGCCGGCCACGTGGCAGGGAAGGCCGGCGCGGCTGCTCTCGCTCACGCTGAAGGAGAAACTGCCGCCGCAGGCCACCTCGATCTTCAACGTCCGGTTTCAGCAGGACCATCTCACTCTCTGGGTCGCGGACGATCACACCCCCATCGCCGCCGAACGGGTGCGAAAGGGAAGCGCGCGGTTTCTCTTTCTGCGTGGCGAGATGAACAGCAAAGAGTCGTGGACGTTCACGCGCCGCTCCGATCGCCTGGTCGTCACGCGCTTCGAGTCGTCGTTCGCCGGCTCCGGCTTCGGCCAGCGCGGCGAGGGGCGGACCCTCCAGACGGTGACCATTCGGTGAGAGTGTCCTCCCGCCGCCGGAAGCGCCGGTGAGGACACCGGCGCTCCAACAGGCTCTATCAGGCGACGGTCTTCTTGAACGCTCTCGCGCTGAGGGCGATGAGCACCGCGGAGATGACCAGCAGCGCGGTGACGGGCTGCCAGAGATCGGTGAAGGTGGCGCCGCGGATGACGATCCCGCGCGCGATCTTGATGAAGTGCGTGGCGGGAAGGATGTACGAGATGACGCGTAGCGGCGCCGGCAGCGACGACAACGGCAGGATGTAGCCCGACAGCAGCACCGTCGGCAGCATGATGCCCATGGCCATCTGCATGGCCTCCATCTGAGACTTCGCTCGCGACGAGATCAGCAGGCCGAACGACAGCAGCGCCATCAGATACACGGTCGAGAGCGTCAGCAGCAGCACCGTGCTGCCGTAGATGGGGACGCGGAACAGGGCCGTCATCAGGATGAGCACGATGATGAGCGTCATGAACGCCACACCGAGATACGGCAGGATCTTGCCGAGGACGACGGCCAGAGGCGAGACCGGAGTGACCATGAGCTGCTCGAGCGTGCCGCGCTCGCGCTCCTTCACGATGGCGAAGGCCGAGAGGATCGTTCCGGAGAATGTGAGCAGGATGGCGATCAGGCCCGGAATCAGGAGGTTCGCGCTTCGCATGTCGGGGTTGAACATCATGATCGGACGCGCTTCCACGCGGGGCCGCCGTCCGGTTTCTTCGACCAGACGCCGCACCGCTTCCTGCAGAACGACGCCGTTCGCGGCCGCCAGGGCCTGGTTGGCAACCGTCGAGTCCGAGCCGTCGATGAGCACGGCCACGGTGGCTTCGCGTCCGGCCGTGAGGTTGCGCGCGTAGTCGGGCGGAATCTCGACAGCCACGCCGGCGCGGCCGGCCACGATGGCCCGCTCCAGCTCGGCTCGAGAGGCGACGTAGTCGACGACCTGCAGATACGACGTCGCGCCGAACTGTTCGAGCAGCCGGCGCGACTCCTGGCTCCGGCTCTGGTCGAACACAACCGTGGGGATGTTCCGCGCGTTCATGTCGATGACTCCGAAGAGAATCAGCTCGAAGACCGGGATGACGATCGAGAAGAGGAGCGTGGCCCGGTCGCGGAGCATCTGGGTGATCTCCTTGCGCAGCACCGCGGTGAAGCCGTTCATGCGACACCTCGTCCAGCTCGGGCCATTTCCACTTCTCTCCCTCGCGTCTCGGTGAGGCGGACGAATACGTCCTCGAGCGTCGGCTGGATATCGCGGATCGTCACGTCGCTGATGCCGAACGCCTCGATGTCCTGCTCGACCTTCGCGTCGGTCGTCGCGTCGTCGATGAGAAGATGCAGCGACGTCCCGAAGATGGTGGCCGCCTTCACGTAGGGCAGCGTGCGCGCGGACGTCATGAGCGCGGCGACGCCTTCGCGGCACTCCGCCTCGATGCGGCGCGTTCCCGCCGGTGTTACGTCGTCGAGCTTCTTCAGCGCGTCGGGATGGCCGCTGACGATGAGCCGCGACAGATAGAGATACGCGACCGTGCCGCAGCGCTCCGCCTCATCCATGTAGTGCGTGGTCACGAACATCGTCACACCCTGCCCGGCCAGGCCGAAGAGAAGGTCCCACAGCTCGCGGCGCGCCACCGGATCGATCCCCGCGGTCGGCTCGTCGAGGAACAGCACGCGCGGGTTGTGCATCAGCGCCGCGGCCAGCGCCAGCCGTTGCTTCCAGCCACCGGAAAGGGCGCCCGCCAGCCGGTCGCGGTACGGGCCGATGTGCGTGAGTGCGATCGCCCACTCTTTGCGCTCGATACGCTCGGCGCCCTTGAGCCGGTAGATCGAGCTGAAGAAGTCGAGGTTCTCGTTCACCGTCAGGTCGCGGTACAGCGAGAACGCCTGTGACACGTAGCCGATGTGCCGGCGCACCTGCTCGCCCTCCTTCTCGACGTCGAAACCGTCGACGGACGCGGCGCCCGATGTCGGCGCGAGCAGACCGCACAGGACGCGGATAAGCGTCGACTTCCCCGAGCCGTTGGGCCCGAGCAGGCCATAGATCTCGCCGCGCGGCACCTGCAGAGTGACGCGGTCGAGGGCGCGAACCGTGCCGAAGTCCTTCGTCACTTCGCGGACGTCGATGCCGATCTGCGTGCTCATCGCGTGCTCGCTTTCACGCCGAGATCGACCTCGGCCGCCATCCCCGCCTTCAGCCGGGGATCGTTGTCCACGGTCACGCGCACGCCGAAGACCTGCTCGGCGCGCTGGGCCCGCGTCTGGACGTTGCGCGGCGTGTATTCACCCTGGGAGGAGACCGAGGCGACGCGCCCGGGAAACCACTGATCGGGAAAGGTGTCGACGCGCACCTTGACGGACTGATTCACTCGGACGTGGCCGAGGAGCGTTTCCGGAACGTAGACGCGAACCCAGAGCTGATCCGCTTCCAGGATCTCGGCGACGGTCTGGTTCGGCGCGACGATGTCGCCCGGCCGCAGGTCGAAGGACTGGACCACGCCGGCGGCGGTCGAGCGGACGACTGTTTCGGCCCGCTGCTTCATCAGCGTGTCGAGGCGCCGCTGCTGCTGATCGAGGGCGGCGCGCGCCGCGTCGATGTCTTCCTTCCTCGTCCCCTTCTGCAGAAGCTGGAGGTCTTCGGCCGACGCTCTCGCTTTCGTGGTGGCGTCGTCGAGAAGCTGCTTTGCGACGACGCCGTCGCGGTACAGCGCTGCCATGCGGCGCCGGTCCGCCTCGTCATTCGCGGCAATGGCCGCCGCCTTCTCGATCTCTTCGGCACGCGGGCCGGCGATCGCCCCGGCCAGAGTCGCGCCCGCGGCCGCGATCGCGGCGCGCTGCTCGGCCATCTCCCGGTCCACGGTCTCCGGGTCGAGCGTCACGACGACCTGCGACGGAGTGACCGCGGAGCCTTCATCGACGTGAACGCGGAGGACGCGTCCGCCCACCAGCGATCCGACGTTGACGCTTCGCGCTTCCAGCGTCCCCGCCAGAATCAGATCCCTCGGTTTTCCCGTCTGCCGGACGTACAGCAGCGCGCCGCTTGCGAGCACCGCGATCACCAGCAGCGGCAGCAGTTTTCTTGCGCGTGACATCTGAGCCTCCATCGCCAAACCCGCCCTCGGTCCAGAGGTCGAGCAATGCGTCTATGTAAGCGGGCAGCGGATAGGGTTGCGGGAGCGCCTGAGCGACGTGGTGGATGAAGACGTAGCCGAAGAGCGATCCCATGAAGAGAATCGTGGCGGCGCGCGGGTCCTGGACTCTGATGACGCCTGCCGCGGCTGCGCGCCGGAAGTAGTCTGAGACGATGAGGAAGGCCCGCCGGGGTGGCGAGTCGCCCGCTGCCGGATCGAAAGGGAGGACCAGAGCGCTCTGCCGGGCGCGGTCGTGCATCTGCACGACGAGGCTCTGGCCGAGGGTCCTGGCCGCGAACGGCACCCACTCCTGGGCGACCTGACGCAGGACTTTGCTCGGGTCCTGCGAGGCGTCGATGTCCTGCAGGCGGAGGATGCAGTCGGGGAGGACCAGGGTCTCCCGGCGCATGGCCTCGTTGAAGAGGGCCTGTTTGGACTCGAAGTGGCGGAGGATGGCGGCCGGGGTGACGTGCAGGTGGGCGGCGATGTCGGCGAGCGTCGCGGTGTCGAAGCCTTTGAAGGTAAAGACGTTGCGAGCGCTGTCGAGGATCTGCTGGCGGGAGATGGTCGGTGGCCGTCCCATTTGTAAATGAATATATATTTACAAACGCGGATTGGCAAGCATAGTCCTTAGTCCTTGTCCTTAGTCCTTAGTCCTTAGTTAGTTAGCCTAACGACTAACGCCTAACGACTAGCGACTAGGGACTAGGGACTAGGGACTAACGACTAATATCATGCCGCCCGATCATGGCCATCGCCTCCGTCAATCCCGCCACCGGTGAGACATTTGCGAGGTTCGACGCACTCACCCGGCAGGAGATCGAGGAGAAGCTGCAGCGCGCCGCCCGGGCGTTCGTCATCAACCGCGCCCGCGCGTTTCCGGAGCGCGCGGCACGAATGAGCCGTTGCGCCGGGTTGCTCGAGGAACGCGCTCCCGAGTACGGCCGCCTCATCACCATGGAGATGGGAAAGCCGGTCCAGGCGTCCATCGCCGAGGTGCAGAAGTGTGCCCTGGTCTGCCGCTACTACGCGGAGCACGCCGA
>DATKCA010000237.1:0-6527 GCA_035544675.1 Thermoanaerobaculia bacterium
AATGAGGATCGGGTCGTAGTGGCCGGGCAGCGTGGCCAGCTCGCGCTCGAAGTCCTGAAAGGAGAGGTCGACGCCAAGCGAGCCGCCGTATTCGGCGAAGAGCTCGCGGGCCAGGGAGGCGTCGCGACAGACCTCGATCACTGCGGGGTACCTCCGGACAGGCTTGATGGCCCGTCCTCCACAGTCATGGGACGACTTTCCCGCGCTGGATGACCATCGCGATCGCGCGCGTGTTCTCGATCCTCTCCAGCGGATTGCGATTCAGCACCACGAGATCGGCGATCCGTCCGGGCTGCACGCTGCCGAATTCGTTTTCCGCGACTCTGGCCAGCTCGGGCGGCATCGATCCATAGATCTCGATGAAGTCGATGCGAGGCGTCAGCTCGCCCTTGTCGTCGCGCACGCGCTCCTGCAGATGGGCGTGCATGTCGATGAAGCCGGGAACGACGAACTTGCAGCCCACGTCGAGAACGCGCGCCGCCGCGGAGTGCGCACACTCCGTGGAGATGGCTTCAATGCGCTCGCCGTCCACGATGATCTTGACGCCGCTGCGGGGCAGCGAGCCGGTTCCGTCGATGAGTGTGGCGTTGTGGAGGACGAGCGGCGTCATCAATAGCGCCGTGACCATGAATCCAGCGCGAACTTCGATCGGCATATGTGAGACAGGATAGCGGCTGATCCGCTTCGTTTACCCGAATGCTTCGATCAGCGCCGACGCCACTCGCTCTTCATCATGGCGAGACGGCTGCGACGGAGCGCCACTGGCGGAGTGGTTCGACGCACACCTCAGACCCGGCCCGGTCAGCAAACAGCGGGGAGCCGCGGCACGCCGCGGCCGGCATCCTTTCGCATGAACGCGCAGTCGATCGCGTACCCTGAGCGCAGATGCGTCCGGCCACGTTCGATCTCGACGTAGCCATTCGCTTTGTAGAACTCCACGGCGGCGAGCGAGGCCTCAATGTGGATGCTCACCGCACCGGCGCTGACGGCGTGCGCCTCCGCGAGACGGAGCAGCGCTGACCCGATGCCGCAGCGCGTGGCACGCCCTCTGACATACACCGACGTGCCGTGCTTCGACCCGTCGATGCGGTAATCGCTCGCAAAACCGAGGATCGACTCGGCATCGGCGAGCGTGGCCGTGGCAATGAAAAACACCTCACCGGCCTCCATAGCCGTTCTATAGAGGTCGCCGGTCAACCCTTCCTGCCATGCCTCGACGACATCGGGTGGGTAATGCCGCGGTCCGATGGCGAGGATTGAATCGCGATGCGCGTCGGCGAGCCCCTCACAGTCGGCGGCACCTGCCCGCCGCATGGTTACGTCGTCCAAGGCAATACGGCGCATCTCGCGGAGTCCAAATGGCTGAGTGCATATTGGTACTACTATCGATTGCTTCGCAATCAGTTCAGCGTCCATGACAACGACAACAACGGCCTCACGCTCGACTTCCGGGATCCCGAAGGGCATTGAGCCGCGTGTCCTGGTGATCTCCGGCTCGATGGGATCGGGGAAAACAACCATCATGGCGGAGGCGTCGGACATCCTCACGGCCTCCGGCATCGTTCATGCCGCCATCGACGCCGATCTCCTCGGCATCGTTCATCTCCCGGAGAATTCGAGCGTCGATCTCGCTCTGCAGAACCTCGCCGCGGTGTGGGCCAACTATGCCGCGGCCGGCGTGACCCGGCTTCTCCTTGCCGCCGCCGTCGAGAGCGCAGCGGATCGCGACGCGGTCCTGCGGGCCATTCCGGGCGCACGCATCACCATCTGCCGCCTCCGCGCCGGTGTCTCGACGATGCAGGAGCGAGTGCGGCAGCGCGAGCCGGGGATGTTGCAGCAGAAACTCGTCCATCGGGTCGCCGAGCTGGAAGCGATCCTCGACTCTACCGGCATGGCCGACTTCAGCGTCGCCAATGAGGATCGGCTGGTGACCGAGGTCGCGCGCGAGATCCTCGTTCGCGCCGGATGGTTGTGACGGAGCGGGCGATCAGCTGCGGGCAGCGATCCGGTTCCGTCGATGGAGTTGGCGTCGTGCTGGATCAGCGGCGTCATCAATAACGCCGTAACCATTAATCCAACGCGAATTTCGATAGATATATGTGCGATAGAATAACGGTTGATTTCCGTTCCGTTTTCCCGAATACTTCGATCTGCGCCGACGCATGCAGACGCCTGCTCATGTGCGGCAGCTCCGGGTCTCTTGGGTGGTCGTGACAGCAATGGGAAAGAGAGCACATCGGTGTAAACCGCCGAGACCCGCGTGATGCCGACGCCAGGGACCTACGAAGCGTTGGGCATCCTCGTCCTCGGACCTCTGGCAGTCACCCTCCTCCTCTTCGAGATTCATCGCACATTCGGCACGAGCTACGTGTTCCGGTGGACGCTGAGCTTCGCCTGCCTGACGCTCTTCCACGCGGCCACGGCGTTCATCCTGCTGCAGCCGGATGCGCCGGCCCTGCTGCACTTCCTGGCGTCAATTGCAGGGGGCGCCGCCGCGTATCTGCAGATCGCCTTCCTGCTGTGGGGCAGCTTCGAGCTGGCGCGCCGCAGGGAGTTCAGGATCGGCGACTCCCATCGCGGCGTGATGATCGTGGCGGCGCTGGGCGCGCTGTTCGGAGGGGCCCCGTTCCTCTTCGGACAGAACCCCGACATTCACCGTTTCTTCTATCTCGGGCTTCATTCGCTGGCGGCCGCGGCCATCTTCTCCGTGAGCGGGGCGGGGCTGCGGCGGCTGCGCGGCGCCGCCTTCACCATCCCGGCGGCGGCCTTCATCATCTATGCGCTGATCGAGATGTACCAGTTGACTCTGGTGCTGCGCAGCATCATCGGGACGACGGCGCCGCTGCCGGTCAGGAGTCTGGGCATCGCCGACCTGGTCGGCAGCGCGGTGGTGGCGCTGGGCTGTCTGATGGCCGTGCTGCAGGATCAGCATGAGGCAGGTGTGGAGGCCACAGCGCAGGTGGAAACGCTGGCCTACTACGACTCGCTGACGGGCCTGCCGAATCGCGCGCTCTTCGGCGACCGGCTCTCGGTGGCGCTGGCGCACGCGCAGCGCCACCGCTACAAGCTGGCCGTGCTCTTCCTCGACATCGACCGGTTCAAGCAGATCAACGACTCGCTCGGCCACACGGTCGGCGACCGCCTCCTTCGGATCGTTTCGGCGCGCATCCGCGCCGCCATGCGCGACGAGGACACGGTGGCGCGCTTCGGCGGCGACGAGTTCACCATCCTCATCCACATCATCGGCAAGGTCGAGGATGCCGGAAAGATCGGCGCGAAGATCCTCGACTCGCTGAAGACGCCGATCACCATCGACGAGCGCGACTTCGTCGTGACCAGCAGCATCGGCATCTCCATCTATCCGCTGGACGGCACCGACGGCGAGACGCTGATCCGCAACGCCGACGCGGCCATGTACCGCGCCAAGGAGATGGGCCGCAACACTTGTCAGTTCTACGCGGCTACGATGAATCACAAGGCCCTCGAGGCGCTGGAGGTGGAGAACGGGCTCCGCCGCGCGCTCGCCCAGAACGAGTTCCTCCTCTATTACCAGCCCCTCGTCGACATCAGCACCGGATCGGTGTTCGGCCTGGAGGCGCTGATCCGATGGCAGCACCCGGAGCTCGGGCTGCTCCGGCCGGACCGTTTCATCCCGGCCGCCGAGCAATCCGGCCTCATCATCGCAATGGGCCGGTGGGTCCTTCGCGAGGCGTGCAAGCAGGCCGCGGAGTGGCACCGCCGCGGACACAAAGTCATCATGGCGGTCAACCTCTCCGGACGGCAGTTCTCCGATCCCGATCTGATCCGGCAGGTGACCGAGGCGCTGGAGCTGGCCGGCCTGCCGGCGGAGTTCCTGGAGCTGGAGATCACCGAAGGCTACGCGATGCAGGACGTGCAGAAAGCGATTCAGACGCTGCGGCAGCTCAAGTCGGTCGGTGTGCGCATCGCCATCGATGACTTCGGCACCGGCTATTCGTGCCTCAGCTATCTGAAGCAGTTCCCGATCGACACGCTCAAGCTCGACGGCTCGTTCGTGCGCGACCTGGGCGCGCCGGAAGACGCGCAGATCGCGCTTGGAGTCATCGCCCTCGCCCACAGCCTGAAGCTGAAAGTCATCGCCGAGGGGGTGGAGACGATCAATCAGCTAAAGTTCCTGCGCGAGCATGCGTGCGACCGCCTTCAGGGATATCTTTTCAGCCGGCCGATGCCGCCTGCAAACTTCGATCACTTCATGAATCAGAAGGAGGCGCTGAAGTTCGCGCGCTCACATTAGAGCTCAGGGCTCCGGGCTCCGGGCGAGAGGGAACCGCAGATGACCGCATGCCCGCCTTGGTACGCCGTCGCTTTGATCACCGCGTGTGTCGTGGGTGGAATCTTCTGGCTGGTCGCCCGAGTAGGGCGGAGGCGTTATCTGCGGCAGTTCCAGCGGATGGCGTTCCACGATCCGCTCACCGACCTGCCCAACCGGCTGCTGTTCATGGACCGCGCCGCCATCGCGTTCGCGCACGCCAAGCGCGAGGGCACAGGCGTGGCGGTGGTCTTCCTCGACCTGGACCGCTTCAAGATCGTCAACGACTCGTTCGGTCACAGCGTCGGCGATGAAGTCCTGCGCGGGGTAGCCCGAAAACTCCGCGAGCACGTGCGCGAAGTGGACACCGTCGCGCGCGTCGGCGGCGACGAGTTCACCCTGATCATGCCGGGCCTCCGCGTCGTCGACGACGTCATCAAGATCGCGTCGAAGCTGCTCGACGTCTTCCACCTGCCCATGCACATCGGCGGCCGCGACATCCACGTCACGGCCAGCATCGGCATCAGCATGTACCCGGAGGATGCCGCCGACGCGGATGCTCTGCTGAAGAACGCCGACACGGCCATGTATCGCGGCAAACAGCGCGGCGGCGACAACTTCCAGCTCTACACGCGCGAGCTCGACACGCACGCGCGCGAAGAGCTCGAGCTGGAGGCCCGCCTGCGCCGCGCCCTGGCCCTGCAGCAGTTCATCCTCTATTACCAGCCTCGTGTCGATGCCGCGACCGGGTCCGTGGTCGCCTTCGAAGCCCTGCTGCGGTGGAACGACCCCGATCGCGGTCTCATCATGCCGAGCGACTTCATTCGTACCGCGGAGTCATCCGGCCTGATCGTCCCGATCGGTCGATGGGCGATCCAGGCCGCCTGCCGTCAGGCCGCGCAATGGCATCGCCAGGGATGCCCGGATCTCGTCGTGTCGGTGAACCTCTCGCCGCGCCAGTTCCACCACACCGATCTCACCCGCACCATCTCCGAGGCGCTGCGCACCGCCGGGCTCGCGCCGCAGTACCTGGAGCTGGAGGTCGACGAGACCTGCGTCATGCACAACGCCGAGGTGAGCATGCGCATCCTGCAGGAGCTCAAGGCGGCCGGAGTGCGCGTGCTCATCGCCGACTTCGGCGCCGGTTACTCGTCGCTCTCCTACCTGCGCCGCTTCCCGATCGACGGCCTCAAGCTCGCGCGCTCGTTCCTCTCCGCCGACAACATCCACAACCGCTCCCTGGCCACCGCCGCCCTCGGCATGGCCAGAGCGCTGCACATCAAAGTCATCGGTGAGGGCGTGGAGACGCAGGAGACCGCGGACTTTCTCCGCTCGCAGTCGTGCGACAACATCCAGGGATTCCTGTTCAGCGCACCGCTGCCGGCGCAGGACTGCCAGCAGTTCATGCGGATCGGCCCGATGGGATAGCCGGAAACCGGAAACCGGAAACCGGTAGCCGGTAGCCGGAAACCGGGAGCCGGAAACCGGTAGCGGCTCACTTCCCGATGGTCTGGATGAAGCGGGTCAGGGCCTGCAGCAGTTGCGCGAAGCGATGGCCGTAGAGCGGATCGCGGCCGGGATCGAGCAGCGTTGCGCTGATCTCGACCTGAATCGACGGCGTGCCGCGCGCGGACACGAACTTCGTCACCGTCTGATTCTTCGCGGCTGGGAAGTAGTCGCGCGAGAGATTCATGAGACCTTCCTCGCGCAACAGCCTGGCCAGAAGCGTCACCCACTCCTCGCGGCCGAGCAGGGAGCGGCCGTCCATGACGCCGAAGTCGACGTCGTACGGGCGCAGCGAATGCGAGGCGTGGAGGTCGAGGACGAGGACCGGCCGCCTCTCGTCCACGAGCCGCGCCACGGCCTCCTTGAACGCGTTGTCGTCGTAGTAGTTCGGATCGGAAGGACTGCGCCGCGTCGTGACGATCGCAGGCGAGCCCGTCAGCTTGTTCAGCGCCACGGCCAGCCCGCCGGTTCCGCGGTCCGGAACCTTCATCGCTCCTTCCCGCGTCTGCGCCGTGGCGTGGCCGGCCACGATCAGCACTCGGCCGCTGCCGGGCAGAGTCTCGAACCACGCCTCACCCTCTCCCGGCAGCACCTCATAGTTCGGCGCGAGACTCTTCTCGGCCGCGATCGCCACCTCCACGTCCGCCGGCGTGATGAAGGCCTTGCGCAGCGCCGGGTCAGCAGTCCGGCAGGAAACGAGCGCGAGAGCGAGGAGGAGAACGAGTCGTCGCAC
>DATKCA010000238.1:0-11872 GCA_035544675.1 Thermoanaerobaculia bacterium
CGTGGGCGGGGCCGTTCAGCACCTCGCCGGTCGTCTTGAAGCGCGAGCCGTGGCACGGGCAGTCCCACGTCCGCTCGGCGTCGTTCCACGCCACGTCGCAGCCCATGTGCGTGCACACGGGCGACAGCGCGTGAAGCGTGCCGGCGTCATCGCGATGCACGGCCAGCTTGCGGCCACCGACCGACACGATCTTCCCTTCTCCCGGCTTCACATCGGCAACGTCCTTCGTCTCGACGTTGCTGCGCACCAGGCGATCCATGATCATCCGGCGCGGATAGTCGACGTTCTCGGAGATGAAGTCCTTGATGGCGCCGCGCGCGTGAACGCGCTTCCAGTCGAAGAGCTCCGCCCACGCGTTCTCGCGCCCCGTGATCAGATCGGCGCAGATCATCGCGCCGGCCGTTCCGAACGTCATCCCCTGTCCCGCGTAGCCGGTCGAGACATAGATGTTGCCGGAGCGGCCGATGTAGGGCAGGCCATCGACCGGGTCGATCACCTGACCTGACCACCGGTAACGCGGCTGCTGCGGTCCGAAGTGCTCGTCGACGTACTGCTGCAGGCCGGTGAAGCACTTCTCGGTGTCGGCTTCCTGCCCGACCTTGTGGTCCGAGCCGCCCACGATCATGAACTCGCCTTCGCCGGTCTCCTGCCAGCGGGTGTAGTGATACGGCTCGGCGGTGTCCCAGAAAAGCCCGTCGGGATGGGCGCCCTTCGATGGATAGGCCATCGCGTACGTGCGGTACGCGGCATCTTTCACGTGCAGCGTGGTGAAGCTGACGATGGGGACGTTGGTGGCCTGAATGACCGCGCCCGCGGTGAGCTTGCCGCCATCGGTCTCGATGACGCACGGCTCGCCGTCCTCGATGCCGCGCACGTGCGTCCGCTCGAAGAGGAAGCTGCCGTCGCCATGGATGCGCGCCGCGAGGCCGGCCAGGTACTCCTGCGGATGAAACTGGGCCTGATTCTCGAAGAGGACGCCGCCGCGAATCGCGAACGGCAGCGGAACCTCGCTGACGTATTTCGCGGCCAGCCCCGCTTCGGCCGCGGCCTGGGCCTCGCGCTTCACTTCGGCGACGAAGCTGCGTTTCTCCGTGTAGAGGTAACCGGGCACCCGTTTGAAACGGCACTGGATCGCGAACTCATGGACGAGCTGCGCGATCTGCTCGATCGAGGCGCGGCTGGCCTGAGCGACGAGCCGCGCTGCCTCCTTGTCGAACACTCTGGCGATGAAGTAGTAGCGCGCATCCACCGCCTCGGTGATGTGCGCGGTGGTGTTCCCGGTCTCGCCTCCCCCCACCCGCTCCTTCTCGATGACCGCCACGGTCCTGCCGCGCTGCTTGAGCAGGACTGCCGCGGTGAGGCCGGTGATTCCCGCGCCGACGATCGCCACGTCGACGTGCAGGCCGTCGCGGCGCAGCGGCTCGTGTCGAGGCGCAGGACTGCTTTCCAACCAGAGAGAGGTCGTGTGCGGTTCCATGCCGATTCAGACGGTGGGTGAGCAAAAACTGTGCTGAAAAAAGACGGCGGAAACTGCGTCAAAACGGGCACATTTCGTGAAGCGCTCTCATCCTGCCTCACCGCGGTCTTTCGCAGTTCCACGCAGTACTCAAATTTCCCGGAGGAGACAAGCAGATGGCCAACACCAGCAAACGCGGTTTTGCATCGATGGACCGGAGCAAACAGCGTGAGATTGCCAGCAAGGGCGGAAGGGCTGCACACGCCAAGGGCACAGCTCACGAATTCACTTCTGACGAGGCACGTGTCGCTGGCCGCAAAGGCGGAGAAGCCGTAAGCCGCGACCGCGCCCACATGTCAGCAATCGGCCGCGAGGGCGGTCACAGCCGCGGCGCGCGCGCCCGCGCGGCACAGCCGGCACCTTCCACAAACACGGGAAACCGGAGCGCCAGCACGAGCTCCCAGCCATTCCGGCCGGCCAACGATGAGCGCGGCGTATCCGCCGGCGCGTCCTACGGCGCGCAGGAGCGCAGCAGCAGCGATCGCGGACAAGAGCGCGGATACAGCGGATCGCCCGATCGAGACCGAGACCGCTCCCGGAATGAGCAGCGGGGTGGCGACACGCCCTCCGGCAACGGTCCGTTCGCGGGCCGCGACGAGATCTGAGGCGTCATCCCGGGCGTAGCGAGGGATCTAGGGCGCGTGGGCGGCGGGATGGAGCCACTCGACCCGCCCGGATCCCTCGCTCACGCTCGGGATGACTTCTGCGCCATGCGCAGCACTTCCGCGATGTGCAGCGGATGCCGCCCCGTGGCCTGGGCGATCTGCTCGCGGCAACTGAATCCGTCCGCGATGATCAGCGCGTCCGCATCCGCCTCGCGCACCGCGGGAAGGATCACCCGCTCGCCGACCTTCATCGAGATCTCGTAATGATCGCGCTGGAAGCCGAATGCGCCAGCCATCCCGCAGCAGCCGGAGTCGGGATGCTCCACCTCCAGCCCCATCTTCCGCATCACCTCATCCTCGGCATCGAACAGCATCACGGCCTTGTGATGGCAATGCGCCTGGACCATCGCCTTCCTGCGCAATTGCGGAATCGGGAACGCGTCGCCCTCGCGCTGAATGAACTGCGTCAGGGTGAGCGAGGACTCGGCCAGGCGCTTCGCATAGTCGTCGCGCGGAAATAGATTCAGCAGCTCGTCGCGAAAGACGGACACGCAGCTCGGCTCGAGGCCGGCCACCAGCGTTCCCCGATCGAGCTCCGGACGCAGCGCCGTGAGCGTCTCGCGGAGCAGCCGCTTCGCCATCCCCAGGAATCCCCAGTCGTAGAGCGGACGGCCGCAACAGAGCCGCTTCTCCGGAATGACGACCTGGTAGCCCGCGGTCTCGAGGACCTCCGCCGCGGCGAGCGCGGTCTGCGGGAAGAAGTGGTTGTTGAACGTGTCCGGCCACAGCATCACGCGCTTCGCGCCCGGCCTCTCTAGCGGCTTGAACTGCTGGCGGAACGTCTTCCGCGCGAATACCGGCAGCCGTCGCTGCGATGCGATCCCGCCGATCTGCTTGAGTCCGGGCATGCGCATGAACGCGTTCGCCAGGCGCGGCGCGTGGGACGCAAGACCCGCCCACCAGTAGATCCATCCCATCGTGTACGCGGGCAGCGGGCGGAGGCGGCCGGCGTAGTAGTGCGACAGAAACTCCGCCTTGTACGTGGCGACGTCGACGCCGGTCGGGCAATCGCCCTTGCAGCCTTTGCACGCCAGGCAGAGATCGAGCGCCTCCTTCACGGTCTCGTTGCGCCATGTCGCCGCCACCCGTTCCCCCTGGAACATCTCGAACAGCAGGTGCGCGCGCCCGCGAGTGGAGTGCTCCTCCTCGCGCGTGACCTGGTAGCTGGGGCACATCGTGCCGCCGTCGAGGCGGCGGCAGCGTCCGACGCCGACGCAGCGCATCACGGCGCGGCTCATCAGTCCCTTGTCGTCTTCGTAGTGAAAATGAGTCTTCGGCTCCCACGGCGCGTAGCTCGCGCCGAGGCGGAGGTTCTCGTCGGGCTCGTAGGGGGTGATGAGTTTTCCGGGATTCATCTTCCATTCGGGATCCCACAGCGACTTGAACTCGCGGAAGGCCTCCATCAGCTCGGGGCCGAACATCTTCCCGAGCAGAGCGCCGCGCGCCTGCCCGTCGCCATGCTCGCCGGAGAAGGAGCCGCCGTACGATGCGACCAGGTCCGCAGCGTCATCGAGGAAGGCCCGGAACTTCGCGATGCCGGGCTTGCTCTGGAGGTCGAAGTTCGTGCGCGTGTGCACGCAGCCCTCCCCGAAGTGGCCATAGAGATCGCCGCCGAACTCATGCCGCTCGAGCAGCTTGCGGAGATCGCGCAGGTATCCGCCGAGCTTCTCCGGCGCGACCGCGGCGTCCTCCCACCCTTCCCACATCGGCGGCCGTCCCGGCACGTGAGCGGTCGCGCCGAGGCCCGACTCGCGCACGGCCCAGACCATGCGTTCCTGCTTCCTGGTCTCCATCAGCTTCAGGGAAGGTGCATTCGGCAGCCGCGACAACGCGTCCATCAGCCGGCGCGCCTCGTCGTCGGCCTGCTGTTGTGTCTCGCCGCCGAACTCGATGAGCAGCCAGCCGCTCCCGGGCGGCAGCAGCGCCACCCCCTCGGGATGCAGCCGCTGGGCGCGCATGTCGCTCACCAGCAGATCGTCGAAGCCTTCCAGGCCGATCGGCTTGAACTCGAGAATGCTCGGAACGGCGTCCGCGGCCACGTAGACGTTCTCGTAGCCGGCCACCACGAGCGCGCGCGCGGGCGGGCTGTAGACGAGGCGGCACTTCGCCTCGAGCACGACCACGCACGTGCATTCCGATCCGACCAGCGCGCGCGCCACGTTGAATCCGTTCTCCGGAAGCAGCTCGTCCAGGTTGTAACCGGAGACACGGCGCGGGATGTTCGGAAAGCGCACGCGCACGAGGCCGGCGTACTGGTCGCGGATCCTTTTCAGGCCCGCGTAGATCCCGCCTCGCCGCCCCCCCTCGGCGATGATCCGCTCCAACTCCTCCTCGCTCGTCCGTCCGACCCTCATCCGGTGGCCGTCGTAGGTGAGGATCTCCAGCTCTTCGATGTTGTCGACCGTCTTCCCGGCCATCAGACCGTGCACGCCGCAGGAGTTGTTGCCGATCATTCCGCCCAGCGTGCACTGCGCGTGGGTGGCGGGATCGGGGCCGAACGTGAGGGTGTGCTTCTCCGCCGCGGCGCGCAGGTCGTCGAGGACGATGCCCGGTTGCACGCGTGCGAACTTCTCGCGCGGGTTCATCTCCACGATGCCGTTCATGTACTTCGACATGTCCATGACCACGGCCACGTTGCAGCACTGGCCGGCCAGACTCGTCCCGGCGCCGCGGGCCAGGATCGGTGCGCCGAACTTCCGCGCCAGCGCCACGGTCGCGATCACGTCGTCGACGTCGCGGGGAAGCACGACGCCGATCGGAACCTGGCGGTAGTTCGACGCGTCGGTCGAGTAGAGCGCGCGCGATCCGTCGTCGAATCGCACCTCGCCCTTCGTCTCGCGCCGCAGGGCTGCTTCCAGCCCCGCGGCGTCGACGTTCAGTCTCTGCAGACGATCCGAGTGCTCGAACCGCGGCCGAATGGGGCGATCAGGATGGGGAAACTCAACCGGCGGGAAGCGTCGGAACTCTTTGCTCACGCCGGAGAGTCTAAAGTCATCCCGAGCGCAGCGAGGGTTCGGGGTGAAATGGAGGTGCGAATTCGTGCCGCCCAACCCCCGGATTCCTCGCTACGCTCGGAATGACACCGCTAGTTCTTCAACAGCTCCATCAGATACTCCGTCGCCTCCTCGTTTCCGATGAGCGACAGATTCCGAATGATCGACTTCCTGAGCGCCGGATCCTTCTCCTTCTTCGCCAGCGAGATGAGCCCGCTCGAATTCGACTGGAGGAAGAGTCCCTGAAGGACCGCCTTGCGCACAGCGGCGTTCGGGTTCGTCTCGTAGAGAGTCACGAGAAGCGGTCCCGTTTTCCCGCCCATCAAACCGAGGTTCTTGATGGCGGCGACCTTGAGCTCGGGCACGGCTTCCGTGCGTGCGATCTCGGCCAGCTTCTCCGCGTTTCCGCCGATGAACATGGCCTTGATGATGTCCTCGCGCACGTCGATCGATCGTTCGTTGGCGTAGAGCGCGCTGAGCTCGTTGCGGGCGCCCATCACTCCCAGCTGCCTCACGGCACTGGAGCGCAACTCCTCGTCGGCCTCGGTCTTGGCGAGTGCGAGCAACCGGCCGCTGTCGCCGGAAATCATGTAGGCCTTGAGAATCGACTTCTTGACGTTCGGATCGTTCGACGAGGTGTAGACCTCCTGGAGGATGCGGCGGCTCTGCTCCCCTCCGCTGATGCCGAGGTACCGGAGAGCTTTCGACTGTAGTTCGGGCTGGGAGCCATCACGGGCGATCCGGCCCAGAATCTCCAGGCCGCGAGGCGAGCTGGACTGGCTGAGGATGAACAGCGCCTTGTCCTTCACCCTGGCCGGCTGCTTGCCGGCGATGATCTGTTCCAGCAGCGGGACGGCGCGTTCCGGGTCGGTGTGCATCAGGCCGTTGACGGCCATGAGCTTCACGTCCTCGTCGGAGATGTCCTCCGGCTCGACCCGCTGGCCGGACGATTGCCGGATCTCGACCTCGAGCGCCTTGCCGTCGGTTGCCCACTTGCTCCTGGCAAAGTTGTTCTGCAGCTCCAGCAGAGTGGCCAGCGCCTCGGGGCGCTGACCCATCTTGTTCTGCGAATAGGCCAGCCAATACGTGGCCGCCGCGGCGTTCGACAATTTCATGGCGGCCACGCGACGGAACTTGTCGGCGGCGGAACGCCACTCCTGGTCGTCGAGCGCGACGGTGGCTTCCTCGTAGAGCGAGCGCTCGCGCTCGGAGCGGTTCTGAGCGGCCAGCGGGTGGACCGCCAGGATCAATGCAAGCAGTGCGAATGCGATACGTGTCTTCATGGTCTCCTCGTCAGAGTGTCTCCGCGTACGGAAGAGGGGTTTCGTTGACACCCTTCCCCTGCGCGCTGATGACCCTCACTTTGAACAACAGTCCCTTCGTTTCGATGCGGCGCTGCAGGCTGGCCAGCCTCTTCCTGTCGATCGTCCGGCCGGCGTGCGACAGCTCGGTGAGAACGGGCTCCAGCTCCGACAGCACCGCGGCAATGCGCTCGTCACCCCGGGTCAGCGCCGCCTGGCGGTACAGCCGGTTCGCGGCGACGAGATCCCCGGCGCGCCGGGCCTGTTCGGAGTTGTCGAGCCGGTTGTTCGGCCTGGCGTTGACGACCTCGAGGAGTACCCGCTCCGAGGAGTCGAGGTGATCGCTGACGACAAGGAGCAGGAAGCGGTCGGACTGATCCGCCTCCGACGGCGCCTCCTCGACGACGGCCATGGAGGTGGAAGCAGGAGCAGCAGGCGCGGACGCCGTCACGGTGACCGGCAGTGATTCGGGCCGCGAGCGCCACAGAAGTCCTGCGAAGAACGCCATGGCCAGCGCCGCGGCGACCGCCGCGTAAGATGACCACGACAGGCGGCGGGCGCTGCCCAGCTTCCAGCGCAGCCTCCTCCATACTTCCTCGCCGTAGTCTTCGCCGCGACCCGGCACAGGCAGCGTCTTCACGAGGGAGAGCACCCGCGCCAGCGTGTCGTACTGGGCGCGGCATTCCGCGCACTCCCGCAGGTGGTCGCCCGCGGAGGCGGGCGCATCGGCGTCGTGGTAGTAGTGCGATACGAGCTGTTCTTCGTTCAGGTGTTGCATGAGGCCGACCTCACAAGGGGCTCCAGCGAGTCGCGAAGCTTCCGCACCGCGCGGAAGATCGTGTGTTTCGCCGCGTTGACCTGGATTCCAAGGGTCCTCCCGATCTCATCCACCGGCATGCCTTCGAAGTGGCGAAGGACGAATGCCGTGCGCTCGTTCCCGGAGAGGCGGTCGAGCGCGGCCACGACGTGCTTCTGCAGCTCCGCGCTGAGCAGAAGGCGGTCCGGCCGTGGGTCCGTCGTTTCGATCGTTGAGCTCATCATGTCGTCCTCGTCGCTGACGCGGTGCCTGTCGTGGCGGCCGCGCGAGCGCAGCAGATCGAGCGAACAGTTGATGGCGATGCGGTGCAGCCAGGTGCCGAAGTTCGCGCGCTCCTCGAACCTGCCCAGCTGCCGGTAGGCTTTGAGGAACGTTTCCTGGACCACATCGTCGGCATCGTGCTCGTTTCCTGTCATGCGGTAGGCAACCCGGAAGATGGTCCGGCTGTGCTGCTCGACGAGCAGTCGGAACGCCTCGGCGTCGCCGCCTCGAGCCCGGCTGACCGTCATCAGATCCGCCATCTCCATCTCGAACTGCTTAGACTCGGAAAGTCGCGCATGGTTAGGTCGGAGCGGGTAACGCGGTGTTGCAACCTAACCTTTCCCCGTTCGTAACGTATAAGTAACGGAGGCGATATGCGACGCGTGGCTCTGATTCTCGCGGGAGCCCTGGCGCTGACCTTGAGCGCGCAGGCCGCACCCACGCAGCGCTCCCTCATCGTCACGTCCCAGGATCACTCTCTGGTCGACTCCGACGACTGCGAACACTTCCACACCCGCAACCTCACTTCGCTTCCGGCCCTGGCACGCTCGGAGGAGGAGCGGCAGGTTCCGCTCTTAGACGTAAAGATTCTCCGTGTCCGCACCAGTGAAGGCGGCGGCGTGTCGGTCAAAGGATGGGATCGCCCGTTCGCCCGCCTGACCGTCTGCAAGTCCGCCATGGCGCTGTCCGAGGATGCGGCCAGGCGCGCATTGCAGAGCATCAGCGTCGCGGTGGATGGCGGTGACATCACGGCATTCGGTCCGGGCTCGACGGCCTCGCAGACATGGTGGGTGCACATGATCCTGAACGTGCCACGGGACAAGCACCTCGACGTCGAGGCGGCCAACGGCGGGATCGCCATCCGCAACATGCAGGGTGCCGTGACGGCGCGATCGACCAACGGCGGCATCTCGCTGGCCTCGTGTGCCGGCGAGAACAAGGTGACCACGCTGAACGGCGGAATCTCGCTCGACAGGATCTCCGGCACCATCGACGCAACCAGCCGGAAGGGCTCGATCTCGTACAAGCTCCGCAGCGTCGCCGTCCCCGTCATCGAGGCTCGCACCGAGGACAGCGGCGAGATTCTCTGCAACCTCAAAGGGTGTACCGACGGACTCGGCGACTGGACCGCCGATCGCAAGCAGCTCCGCATCGGCCGCGGCTCGGCGCCATCGGTGCGCCTGACCTCGTACAGCGCCGACATCATGATCGAGCAGGTCCGGTAGAGTAGTTCGTGAATCGTAGATCGTAGATCGCAGGAGAACCCTCACTCCCCTGTGATCTACGATCTACGGTCTCGTGAGCACCTACATCCACGGCACCAGCCCCGACGAGCAGCGGCGTCTGTCGCTGATGAACGACGTCCTCCTCAATCCGGAGTCGCTTCGGGAGATGACTCTCCGCGGCGACGAGCGCATCCTCGACTTCGGGTCGGGCCTGGGCCAGTTCACCCGGGCCATGGCCCGCGCCGCCCCTCGCGGGCACGTGGTGGGGATCGAGCGTGACCCGGCTCAACGCGAGACCGCGCAGCGCCTGGCCGAGAGCGAGGGCGAAGGGGCTCTGGCCGAGTTCCGGGCCGGCGATGTCATCGACCTCCACCTGCCGGACGGCGAGTGGGGAACGTACGACATCGCCCATGCCCGCTTCGTCCTCGAGCACGTGCGCGAGCCGCTGCGCGTCGTGGAGAACATGGTGCGCGCCGTGCGGCCGGGTGGGCGGGTCATCCTGGCCGACGATGACCACGACGTGATGCGTCTCTGGCCCGAGCCGGCCGGCTTCACGGAGCTCTGGCGGGCCTACATGCGCTCGTACGACCGGCTCGGCAACGATCCGCTGGCCGGCCGGCGTCTCGTCTCGCTCCTCCACCAGGCCGGCGCGATGCCCGTCCGGAACCGTTGGATCTTCTTCGGCGGCTGCGCCGGCATGGACACGTTCGACGTCGTCACGGCGAACATGATCGGAGTCGTCACCACGGCGCGGCAGACCATTCTGGACATGGCCCTCCTCGACGCCCCTACCTTCGACGCCGCCATCGCCGCCTACCGCAAATGGGCCCGCCGCCCCGACGCCGCCATCTGGTTCTCGATGTGCTGGGCCGAAGGCAGGCGCTAGACACCAGGCGTTAGGCCTTAGGCGTTAGGCGTTAGGGGTTTAGAAGGCGGCCCCTGAGGCCAAAGGCCTGACGCCTAAAGGCCCAAAACCTGCACTGTCGTGTCTGATATGACGGCGGCTGCAGCGGAAATCGACCCTCAGGCACGTGACTTCTACATCGAGGCCCTCACCAGGCTCGACGAAGCGGGAGTTCCATACCTCGTGGGAGGCGCCTACGCGTACGCGCGCTACACGGGGATCGAGCGGCACACCAAGGACTTCGACATCTTCGTCAAGCGCGCCGATTTCGAGCGCGCCCTCGAAACGCTCGGGAAAGCCGGTTACGACACCGAGCTCTCCTTCCCGCATTGGATCGGAAAGGCGTACAGGGGCGAGGACTTCATCGACATCATCTTCAGCTCCGGCAACGGCATTTCGGAGGTCGACGACCTCTGGTTCAAACATGCCGTCCCCGAGCGCGTCCTCGGCAGGGACGTCAAGCTCATCCCGGCCGAGGAGATGATCTGGTCGAAGGGGCTGATTCAGGAGCGGGAGAGGTACGACGGCGCGGACGTCGCGCACGTCATCAAGAACGTCGGCACCGATCTGGACTGGCATCGCGTGGTCTACCGCTACGGGGTTCACTGGCGCGTGCTCTATGCGCACCTCATCCTGTTCGGCTTCATCTACCCGTCGCGCCGCTCGAACGTGCCGCCCTGGGTGATGGAAGACCTCGCCGCGCGACTGGCCCGGGAGGTGCCGGAGGACGACACCGACGACAAGACGTGCTTCGGAACGATCCTGTCACGGGAGCAGTATCTGACCGACGTGCAGCAGTGGGGATTCCGCGACGCGAGGCTCAAGCCGCTCGGCAACATGACGGCGCAGGAGATCGCAAACTGGACGTCGGGAATCGAGATCGACGGAGGAAAATGATGGCGGGCCGAGAGACGCTGCGCATCGCCGCCGTTGCGGACATCCACGTCAAGAAGACGGGACAGGGCTCCATGCAGTCGCTCTTCGCCGCGGCGAACGAGGCCGCGGACGTGATCCTTCTCTGCGGCGACCTCACCGACTACGGAACGATCGAGGAGGCGCACGTCCTCGCCAAAGAGATTACGACCTCCCTGCGCATCCCATCGATCGCCGTCCTCGGCAATCACGACCTGGAGTCCGGCAAGGAGACCGAGCTCGTCAAGATCATCACGGACGCCGGCGTCGTGGTTCTCGACGGCGACGCACACGAGGTGCACGGCGTCGGCTTCGCCGGCGTGAAGGGGTTCGGAGGCGGCTTCGGAAGGCGCCAGCTCGGGGCGTGGGGCGAGAAGACGATCAAGCAGTTCGTCCACGAGACCATCGAGGAGGCGCTGAAGCTCGAGCAGGCACTGGCCAAGCTCCGCACTCCGCAGAAGATCGCCGTGCTTCACTACGCGCCGATTCACGCCACGGCGGAAGGGGAGCCGCCCGAGATCATGCCCTTCCTCGGCTCCAGCCGTCTCGAGGATCCGATCGATCGCTATCGCTGCACCGCCGTGTTTCACGGCCACGCTCATCGCGGGTCGCTGGAAGGGCGGACGAAGGCGAATGCGCCCGTGTACAACGTGGCCATGCCTCTGCTGCTGGCCAGCTTCCCGGACCGCCCTCCGTTCCGCATCGTGGAGGTTCCGATCGCCGAACCGGCGTATGCTTCGCGCGATGCGGACAGGCAGCGCTGAAGGAGTCCTGAGGCATCCCGCCTACCCCCGTGGCGTGGATCACGACGAGCTGATCCGGTGGTACCGCCGCAATCGCGCACGCACCGCCTCGCTCCTGGAGATTCCGGCGCCTGACGCGTATGAAGTCCGGCCGATCGAGCTGCGCAATCCCATCGTCTTTTACGAAGGCCACATCCCCGCGTTCGCCGTCAACACTCTCGTCAAACGCACACTCGGACGCGGCATCGACGAGAAGCTGGAGCGGCTGTTCGAGCGCGGAATCGATCCTTCGTCCACCAGCGAAGTCCGCGAGACGACATGGCCCGATCGCGAAACGGTGAAACGGTACGCGGCCGCGGCGGACAGGCTGGTCGAGGCGGCCCTCGCTGAAGGCGACCCGGAAGCCGTCTTCACCGTCCTCGAGCACGAGGCGATGCACCAGGAGACGCTCCTGTACATGCTTCACAACCTGCCCTACGGGATGAAGAGAGCCGTGTGGAGCGCCGCCGACTCGGCGGCCACCGGGTCGGCGGG
>DATKCA010000239.1:0-94255 GCA_035544675.1 Thermoanaerobaculia bacterium
TTCACGGTGGCCAAGGTCGTCGAGGCCCTCAACCGCCCCACGCTGGTGCTCTCGCACAACAAGACGCTGGCGGCGCAGCTCTATCAGGAGTTCAAGAACTTCTTTCCCGAGAACCGCGTCGAGTACTTCGTCTCGTATTACGACTACTACCAGCCCGAGGCGTACATCCCGCAGAACGACCTGTACATCGAGAAGGAGATGACGAAAAACGACGAGATCGACAAGCTGCGGTTGTCGGCGACCAAGGCGCTGTTCGAGCGCCGCGACGTCATCATCGTCGCGTCGGTCTCGTGCATCTACGGCATCGGTGAGCCGGAGCTGTACTACGGGATGCTCCTCTTCTTCGAGCGCGGCGCGGAAAAGCCGATGACGGAGTATCTGCGCAAGCTCACCGAGATGCAGTACGAGCGCACGCCTTACGACCTGTCGCGCGGCACGTTTCGGGTGCGCGGCGACGTGCTGGAGCTGTGGCCGGCGTATGAAGACGACGCGGTGCGGATCGAGTTCTTCGGCGACGAGATCGACAAGATGTCGCGCATCGATCCGGTGACCGGGCGCGCCGGCCGCGAGTACGACCGGATGGCCATCTATCCCCGAACGCACTACGTCACTCCGCGGGAGCGCCTGATGGTGGCGATGGAGAACATCCGCACCGAGCTCGACGAACGGGTCACCGAGCTGCGGGCGAACGACCGTCTCCTCGAGGCGCAGAGGCTTTCGCAGCGCACGATGTTCGATCTGGAGATGATCGCCGAGCTCGGCTACTGCAACGGCATCGAGAACTATTCGCGCCATCTCAGCGGCCGCAAGCAGGGGGAGCCGCCTCCCACGCTGATCGACTACTTCGCGAAGGACTTCCTGCTCGTCATCGACGAGTCGCATCAGACCGTGCCGCAGGTGCGGGCGATGTGGGGCGGCGATCGGGCCCGCAAGGAGACGCTGGTCGAGTACGGATTCCGTCTGCCCAGCGCCATCGACAACCGGCCGCTCAGCTTCGACGAGTTCGAAGGCAAGCTGAATCAGATCCTCTACGTGTCGGCCACGCCGGGACCGTACGAGATGGGGAAGACCGGCGGCAACTTCGTGGAGCAGGTGATCCGGCCGACCGGTCTCATCGACCCGGATGTGATCATCCGGCCGGTGAAGGGCCAGGTCGACGATCTGATCGGCGTCATCCGCGAGCGCACGGCGAAGAACGAGCGGGTCCTGGTCACGACGCTGACCAAGCGGATGGCCGAGGATCTGACGCGGTATCTGATGGAGCTGGGGATCAAAGTCAACTATCTCCATTCGGACGTGGAGACGCTCGAGCGCATCGCCATCCTGCGCGACTTCCGCATCGGAGTGTTCGACGTGATCGTCGGCATCAACCTGCTGCGTGAGGGGCTGGACATTCCGGAATGCTCGGCCGTGGCCATCCTCGATGCCGACAAGGAGGGCTTCCTCCGCTCCACCACGTCGCTGATCCAGACCATCGGCCGTGCCGCGCGCAACATCAACGGCGTGGCCATCCTGTATGCCGACAAGATGACCGACTCGCTGCGCAACGCCATCGCCGAGACCGACCGTCGACGCGAGATCCAGCGGGCGTACAACACGGAGCACGGAATCGAGCCGGCCTCGATCATCAAGGCCATCGATTCCGACCTGGTGAAGATGGCCAACCTCGATTACTTCGAGATCCCGGGGATGCCGTCAAAGGCCAGGCTGGACCTGGTGGCCGACGAGGACCTGGACAAAGCCATCAGCCGCCTCCAGAAGGAGATGAAGGACGCCGCGAAGAACCTCGACTTCGAGAAGGCGGCCGAGATTCGCGACCGGCTGCGCGAGCTGAAGGAGCTGCGGATTTTCGTCTGAGGCGCGGCTCCGGGCTCGGGGAGTGGAGCGCCGCCGACCCAAGGTGGAGTGGAGCGCCGCCGACCCGGCGGCAGTGTCTCCTCGCTTCCGGCACTGTTGACTAAGTCCATGGACAAGCTAACTTGGGCCACATGATCGAGGTCAACATCCACGAAGCAAAGAAGCAGCTTTCCCGTCTTCTCGCTCGAGTCGCCGAGGGAGAAGAAGTGATCATCGCTCGTGCCGGCCAACCCGTGGCCCGTCTCGTTCCTGTGACATCAACACGGGGTCGCCGTCGAAGTGGAACCATGCGCGGAAAGATTCGCATCGCTGCTGATTTTGACGCCCCGCTCGACCCGGAAACGTTAGATCGAGACTCCTGATCGATACCCACTGCTGTCTGGTGGCTCTCGATCCCGGAGAATCTCAGCGACGCTGCCACCGAACTCAGTACCGATCCGGGCAACGAAATCGTCCTGTCCGCTGCGTCGAGTTGGGAGATTGCGGTGAAATACGCCAACGGGAAGCTGTCGCTGCCGGAGCTTCCTTGGTTTATGTGCCCGCTCAGTTGAGTGAACAGAGAATGTCGACACTCCCGGTCTATCAGGCTCACGCGCTGCACGTCGCCGACCCTCCGCCGCACCATCGCGACCCGTTCGACAGGCTCCTCGTCGCCCAGAGTCAAATCGAGGGAATTCCGATCATCACCGCGGACGAGCAGTTGCGACTGTACGACGTCGAGATTCGCTGGGCAGGGCGTCGCAAGGTCCGGCGACGCTGAAGTTCCCCCCGACGTCGCCCGTCTGTTACGTTAACGTCGGCCCACTGCTCCGCAAGCAGCCGCACAGCCTGACTGGCCCGCCCCGCGAGGGGAGATGCCCGACGGTCCTTCAACACGGCGATCGAATCAGGATCGGAACGACCGAGGTGATCTTCCGGCGGAGCAGCGAGATCGATTCGACTCTGACCGATCCGCCCCCTTAGGCGTTAGGCGCCAGGCCTTAGGCGCTAGGGAGCCTCTGCGCAACTTTGTGATCTCTGTGACTCTGTGGTTGATGTCAAACCACAGAGTCACAGAGGACGCAGAGCTTACGCAGAGGTTCCTTAGGCGTTAGGCCTTAGAAGGCCTAACGACCAGCCTTTAACGCCTGTAGTACCGGTGGATCCGCCACAGATCGCGCAGCGCGCGGATGAAATCCGTGGAGCGCACCTTGGAGCCCTTCACGTCGTGCCACTCTCTGATCGGCAGCTCGTAGATCGCGCGCGCGGCGGCATCGCGACCGCGCACCTTGACGAGGCGGGCGATGATCTCCACGTCGAAGATCCAGCGGGAGATGAACGGCTCTGCGAAGAGCTGGCGGATCTCATCACTCACGCGGAACAGCTTCGCGCCGCACTGTGTGTCGTAGACGGCCAGCCCGAGGGATGAGGAGATGAGGGTCGCGCCGACGCGGCCGAAATAGTGGCGCGCCGGACGGCGGCTGATCTGGCGTCCCAGCAGACGGACGCGCGCAGCGAAGACCATGTCGATCTCCGGACGGGAGTCGAACACCTCGACAAGAGAAGGCAGCTCGGAAAGGGGAGTGGCCAGATCGGCGTCCCAGAATCCGACGAAGTCCGGCCTGCGCTCCATCGCCGCCAGCATCCCGCGGCGCACCGCCTCGGCCTTGCCGCGATTGCGATCGAGGTCGAGGACGGTGAACCGGTCCGGCTGTTCCGCGTGCAGCGACTGCAGCTGCTTCAGTGTCCCGTCGGTGCTGCCGTCGTTCACGAAGAGGAACTCCGCCGCCGTGAAGTCGCGAAACGCCTGCACCGGCAGACGCTTCTCTTCGTTGTAGCAGGGAACGACGATGATGCTGCGCACGGTGCGCATTCTCCATTAATCTGCGCGCCATGGAAGTGCGAATCGTCGAAGCCACCGTTCACGGCCGCGCGCTCGTGGAGCGAAGGTCCGAGCGATGGCTCGTCGGATTTCACGGCTATGCCGAGACGGCCGAGACGATGCTCGCGCAACTGCGAACGATCCCCGGCAACGAGGAGTGGTCGCTCCTGGCGATCCAGGCGCTGCATCCTTTTTACACCCGCGAGCAGAAGGTCGTGGCGAACTGGATGACCAGTCTCGATCGAGAGCTGGCCATCGAGGACAACGTCGCGTACGTGCAGCGCGTCCTGGAAGACGTGAATGCCGGCCGCCGCGTGTTCCTCGGCTTCTCCCAGGGCGTGGCCATGGCCTTTCGCGCCGCCGCCCACCTCGGCGCCGCCGGCGTCATCGCGCTGGGTGCCGACGTGCCACCGGATGTCGCGGATCGGTCCCTGCCGCCTGCGCTCCTGGCCCGCGGACTCTCCGACGACTGGTACACCGCCGAGAAGTTCGAGAAGGACCTCAGGGTGCTGAAGACTGCCACGAGACTCGAGTTCGCCGGTGGGCACGAGTGGACTGAAGAGTTCCGCGACGCGGCTGCAGCTTTTCTGAAATCGCTCAACGTCCCTTGAGACTGGCGGCTGTGCGCGACGCCCAACGCGCCCGCGCCGCGTACATCGCCGCCCGGTAACGCGCCGCCAGACCTTCCTGGGACTTCCATTCGTCTTCGCAGATCGCGGCCAGACGCGCGTACTCCGTAAGAAACGCGGACGCAGTACTTCCGGTGAGAAGGTCCGCCCGCACCGCGACGCCGTCCGGATCGCGGCGGACCTCCTGAATCGCCGGCCCCTGCAATCCCGACTTCAGCGCGCGGCGTCCCTCCGCCGTCAGGTGATACCCGTCGCGCTTTTCCAGAAACCCCGCCGCGGCCAGACGCCGCAGCGCCGGGTAAATCGCGCCGGGACTGGAGTCGAGCGCCTTGCGGATCGCGTAGCCCGATCGCGCGGTCTGCTGGACGGCGCCCAGGATCGAGAGCTCGAGGGAAGAGAGCACAGGGCGTGTGCGCATAGTACGAATCGTACCATAGGTGATAGTACGATTCGTACTGGTGGAGGACAGACAATCCTGTCTGTCCCAGGTCAGGCAGGATTGCCTGACCTCCACAGAAGGTTGATTGGGGGCGCATGACTCGCATCGAACGCCTCAAGGACCGCCTCAGGGAACTGCCCGCGCGGCCCGGCGTGTACCTGCACAAGAACGGCGCGGGCGAGGTCATCTACGTCGGAAAGGCCCGAAACTTAAAGAATCGCGTGAACTCTTACCTGGTAGGGAAGGGGGCTCGCGACCCCCGGCTATCCACGCTGGCCGACGAGATCGAGGCCATTGACTTCGTCACCACGAACAACGAGCTGGAGGCCTTCCTCCTCGAGAACAACCTGATCAAGACGCACCAGCCGCGCTACAACGTACTGCTCCGCGACGACAAGACGTATCCATATATCAAGGTCACGCTGTCGGAGGACTTCCCGCGCGTCGTCTTCACGCGCCGCCTCGATCGAAAGAAGGGCGATCTGTTCTACGGGCCGTTCTTCGCCGGCACGGCGCGCCGTCTCCTCAAGCTCGTGGCCGATCAGTTCCAGCTCCGCAGCTGCGATCTGGAGATCAAGGACGGCAAGAGCGCGCTGACCAGGCCGTGTCTCTACTACGACATGCACCAGTGTCTCGGCCCCTGCGTCGTCGGGCTGACGACGCGCGACTCCTACCGCGACATGGTCGACGACGTCGTCCTCTTCCTCGGCGGCAAGACCCGCGAGCTGCAGGACCGCCTCAGCAGCCGCATGTACAAGGCGGCGGAGGAGGAGAATTACGAGATCGCGACGTACTACCGCGACCTCATCCGCACGGTGGAGCGGTTGCAGGCCGAGCAGCAGGTCGCATCGCCCGACTCCGAAGACGTCGATGTGTGGGGATTGTGGGAAGAGGGGGGCGACGTGGCGGTCCAGCTTTTCGTCATCCGCGACGGGAACCTCGTCGACCGGCGGGAGCTGTTCTGGGAAAAGATCGCCGGCTATCAGCCGGCCTATTTCCTGAGCGAGGTGCTGCAACGCTACTACCAGGACAACCTCTTCATCCCCCGGGAGATCCTCGTTCCGTTCGACGTCGACGACGAGGATTTGCTCGAAGACTGGCTGGCGCAGCAGGCGGGACGGAAAATCGCCGTGCGCGCGCCGCAGCGAGGCAAAGGCGTCGACCGCATCGAGCTGGCCAGCCGCAACGCGCGGCTCTCGCACGAGTCACGATTCCGGAAGGCCCAGCAGGACCGCCTCCAGATCGCGGCGGCCAGGCTCGGGCAGCTTCTCGGCCACCAGGGGGAGATGGGCCGGATCGAGTCGTTCGACATCTCCAACATCCAGGGCAGCGACTCGGTTGCGGGAATGGTCGTCCTCGACCGCGGCAAGTTCGACAAGAACCAGTACCGGATCTTCAACATCCGGACGGTGGCCGGCTCGGACGACTTCCGGTCGATGGCGGAGGCGGTAGACCGGCGGTACCGGCGGCTGCTGGAGGAGGAGAAGACGCTGCCGGACCTCATTCTGATCGACGGGGGGCGCGGGCAGCTCAACGCCGCGCTGACTGCGCTCAACCGGCTGGGAATCGAGGGGATCACGATCGCGGGGCTGGCCAAGCGCGACGAAGAGATCTATGTGCCGGAGCGCGACGAGCCTCTGCGCCTCGAGAAACGCGACCTGGCGCTGCAGCTCCTGCAGATGGTGCGCGACGAGACGCATCGCTTCGCCGTGTCGTCGCACCGCCGCCGGCGGTCGAAGCGCATCCTGCACAGCGAGCTGGACGATCTGCCGGGAATCGGAGACAAGCGGCGGCGTCTTCTCATCGAGCGATTCGGCAGCGTGAGCGGAGTGAAGCAGGCATCAGCGCAGGATCTGATCAACGTGCTGGGGAAAAAGGTGGGGCAGTCGTTGTTCGATGAGCTGCATACGGGTTCATAGCTCTTGGCTCTTGGCTGTTGGCTCTTGGGACGCCATAATCACTACGGTCTGACTTTCCCGAGAGCCAACAGCCAGGAGCCAAGAGCCGGGAGGGCGGGGGCACGATGTTAGAAGGCGAAATCCGCGAGATCAACCTTGTCGAGCGGCTCGTGGAGCTGTGGCGCCAGCAGTTCACCGGCGCTCTGCGATTCGAGCACGACGGGATCATCAAGATCATCTACTTCAAAGGCGGCGACGTGCTCTCGGCCAGCACGAACGATCGCGCCGACAGCGTGGACGAGATCCTGATGAAGGCCGGCAAGGTCAGCAAGGAGCACGTCAAGCAGGCCCTGGCCAAGCGCAAGGAGAACGAGACTCTCGGCGACGCCCTGCTGATCCTCGGTTTCATCACCCGGAAAGAGCTGACGTGGGGCCGGCGGATGCAGGTCATCAGCGTCATCCGCACGGTGTCGGAGTGGCAGGCCGGCTCGTTCACGATCGTGGAGAACTACCTGCCCAAGCGCGAGGAGGGGACGATCTTCTCGCTGCCGCAGCTCATCGTGGAGATGACGGTCACCGAGACCGACCGGACCAGGTTCGAGCGGGCGCTGGAGAGCGGCAGCGTCGTCCTGGACAGGACTTCCGGGTTCGACGAGTCGTTCAAGTCGCTCGGACTGAACGAGGAGGCAGAGGCGGTCGTGCGAAACGTGGACGGCCTGCGCAGCGCCTCGGAAGTTGCGGCGGTGTCGGGTCAGGAGACGTTCAACGCCTTCAAGCTCATGCATGCCCTGACTCTGCTCGGCTTTCTGCAGAGACGGGCCCGCCCCGCGCCGCTGCCTTCCGACGACTTCGGGTTCGAGAACGCGGGCGTTGCCGACGCGGCCGACGCGTGGGTGATGCCGCAGTTCCAGACCAGCGATGCTCCGGCTCCCACGCCGCAGGAGACGATCGAGGTTCCCGCGCCCCCACCTCCGCCTTCGCAGATGCCCGCATGGGAGCTCCCGCAGCCTGCACCGCCGGCGAAAGAGCCGGAGTGGGGTTTCGACGATGCGCAGATCGATGCCGCGAAGACGGTCAATGTGCCGGTGCCGGCATCGATTCCGGCGCTTGCAGCACCCATTCCTTCCAGGCCGAAAGCGCCGCCAGGCATGGCGGCGCCCCACACGCTCTCGCAGACAGGGACGAGGCGGCCGGCGCCTCCTCCGCCGAAGAGGTCGCGCTTCGGCCTGCTCCTCGCGCTGATGGTTGTCTTCATCCTGGCGGGAGTCGCCTACGGCGCATTCCTCTGGTGGAACGGGCAGAAGGCGGTTCCGCCGATCGCGTCAGGCCCCGAGCCGGTTCCCACGACGACGGTTGCGCAGGCTCCCGTTCCGGTCGTGACGGAAGGCTCGACGACGATCGCCCCGACCGAGCTGGTGCCGGCCACCGCAACGGCGGCGTCCCCGCCGGCGCCGCCGCCCACGGTGGTCACTCCGACCGGCGCCGAAGGAACCGTGGCATCGCCTGCGGGCGATCTCCGTGTGCGCTACGACGCCATGGCCCGGGAGTTCGCCCAGAACCCGATCGGCAACTTCGCGGTGCAGTTCGCGATCATGTGCGAGCCTTCCAGTCTCACCAATGCCATTCGGGGAGGCGGGGCGAAGGTGTGGTTCGTGCCGATCTCGTTGCGCGGCCGCTCGTGCTACCGCGTTTTCTGGGGACGATACGAGAGCCGCGAAGCGGCGGCCGCCGCCATGGGCGAGATCCCGGCCAACCTGCGTGGCGCGGCGTCTGCTGTCGTTCCGGTACCGCGATGACCTCTCTGCTCACCGCAGTGGGACTCGGGCTCGGCGCCGGCGTCAACGCCTACGCGACGATGCTCGTGTTCGGCCTGCTGAGCCGATGGAGGCCGGGCATGTTCGAGGGCGAGCTGGCGGAGTTCTTCTCGTCGACTCCGGTGCTGATCGCCGTCGGCGTCCTCTACGTGGTCGAATTCCTCGCAGACAAGTTCCCCGCGATCGATCATGCCTGGGATGCCATCCACACGTTCGTCCGTCCTGCGGCGGGAGCGCTGGTGGGGTGGGCCGCGGCATCCAATGAAATGCCGCAGGGGATGGTCATGCTGGCCAGCGCGGTGGCGGGGGGAGCGGCGCTGACGACGCACGCCGCGAAAGCGTCGCTGCGCGTGGCCAGCACAGCCACGACCGCCGGTGCGGCCAATCCGATGCTCTCGCTCCTGGAGGACGTCTTCGCGTTCGCGAATGCGATCCTGGCGATCCTTCTTCCGTGGATCGTGCTGGTGTCGATCGCCTTCATCGCCGTGGTCTTTGTGGGCCTCTCCCGGCGGTACAGAAAGCGCGACGCTTTATGATGTCGGCGTGCCGACAATCTTTGTAAGTTCTATAAATGGCAGCAATTTACATTTACTAATTTTCGAGAATGTCTTCCCCAGGCAGGCTGTTATCCTCGAATGTGTGGAGCGGATCGGAGGATCGCCGCATCGCAAGGTGTGGAGGAAAGTCCGAACTCCTACGGGCAGCAGGCTGGATAACGTCCAGGCGCGGCGACGCGACGGAAAGTGCAACAGAAAGATACCGCCGGGCAACCGGTAAGGGTGAAATGGTGCGGTAAGAGCGCACCGCGGCTCGCGTGAGCGAGACGGCATGGCAAACCCCCTGCGGAGCAAGACCAAATAGGGAAGCAGTGGAACCGCCCGTTTCCGATGAAAGCTTCCGGGTAGGTTGCTCGACCCTCACGGTGACGTGAAGGGCAGATGAATGATTCTCACCCTCGCGGGAACAGAATTCGGCTTACAGATCCGCTCCACACTTTTTACTTTTCGCGGGGCGCCTCACGGCTCCGCACTGAGCGGTAACCGGTCCGGTAACCGGTCCGGTAACCGGAAACCGGAAACCGGAAACCGGAGAATGATCGCATTTGCGTCACGGTCAGCGACTTTCTCTCCCCGACAAACGGATCGCGTGGCGTGATGGTTGCCGGTGACCGAGGAGCTGATCGCGTGGACCTCCGGTTACCGGTTTCCGGTTACCGGCCCGTCACCGGTTACCCAAAAACGTCACCACGCAGCGCGTAATTTGACACCTTCCGCGCACGCTCCTCTCGCGCAGCTCGCGGCATACCGCATGCGTTAGCATGGCCCGCCCATGCTTCGCCGCCCGCGACCCATCACGCGCTCGAGCCGCGTCGCCGTCCTCGCGCTCTCGTCCCCTTCGGAGCTGCCGCGCATCCATGAGGCGGTGCGGCATCTGAAGTCACAGGGGCTCACCGTCTCGCTGGCCGGCAACATCGATCATCATCACCGCGGCTACCTCGCCGGGAGCGACAGCCTCCGCGTCGGAGAGCTCAACCGTTGGTTGAGGTCCGACGAGCACGAGGCGTTCTTCTTCACCCGCGGCGGCTACGGGGCGATGCGCATCCTCGACGACGTCGACTATGACGCCATCCGCCGCAACCCGCGGCCGATCATCGGCTTCAGCGATGTCACCGCACTTCATCAGGCCGTGGCCCTGCGCGCGGGGGTGGCCACGTTCCACGGACCGATGCTGAATCTCGACTTCTACGAGACGCTCTCTCCGGACAAAGACCGCTGGTTCTGGTCCCTTCTGGGCGGCGACGCGCCGATGACGTGGCGCTTCAGCGATCGCGACGTCCTGGTGCCCGGCGACTGCGTTGGAGCTCTGTTCGGCGGATGCCTCTCCATCACCACCGCGCTCACCGCAACCCCCTACGACTTCTGGATCGACGGCGGCATCTGGTTCTGGGAAGACATCGATGAGCGCGTCTATCGCATCGACCGTATGTTGACCCACCTGAGGCTGTCTGGCAGAATCCAGAAGATCCGAGGTGTGGTCATAGGAACGTTGAAAGGGTGTGGGAGCGAGGAGGAACAGACCGCGCTTCTGCACGAGTTTTTTGCCCCCTACGGGATCCCGGTCGTGCGCAATTTCCCCTTCGGTCACCACGGCGACAATCTGCTGATGCCGATCGGTGCACCGGTTCGTCTCAGCACCAGCGACAATACGTTCACGATCACCGCTCCTGTCGTCGAGCGCTCATGAAGGACCGTTCTCCAGTGAAGGCCGTCTTCAAGACGACGGGCGGGAAGGATCCGGTGAAAGACTCGTCCTCCAGTTACAGCGCCGGTGACATCATCTTCGCCCAGGGCGATCTGGGCACCGACATGTTCATCATCCAGGACGGCGAGGTCGACATCATCAAGCACATCAGCGGTGAGTCGCACCACCTCTCCCACCTCGAGCGCGGCGACTTCTTCGGCGAGATGGCCCTGCTCGAGAACGTGCCACGCACCGCCGACGCCATCGCCAAGACCGACGTCAAGGTCCTCATCATCAACGGCTCGCGCTTCGACGAGATGCTGCGCAAGAACCCCGAGATCGCCGTCCGCATCATCCGCAAGTACTCCAAGCGCCTGCGCGAGGCCAACTCGCTGCTGGAGCGTCTGGTCGGCCGCGAGGTCGACTCCGACGAGGTGGCCCTCGACTCCACCGTGGTCAAGCCGACCGAGAAAGCGACGCGCCACCGCCTCGTCGATCTCGCCACCGGCACCGCCTTCTTCTTCAGCACCGCCGACGAGACCACCATCGGACGCGCCGACCCGGTCACCGGCATCCTTCCCGACATCGATCTCACCGCTGTAGACACGAATCGATCGGTGTCCCGCCGTCACGCCAAGATCATCAAGTCGGGAGACGAGTACCACGTCCTGGAAGAAGTCGGCACCGTCAACGGCACCTATGTGAACGACCAGCGCATCCCCACCGGCGTCCCCGTCACGATGCACAACGGCGACATGGTGAAGATCGGGCTGATCGCCATGAAGGCGGTGTTTGACTGAGCGATGAACGGCCCGAAACCGTTTGGCGCATCGGGCTCTTCGCGGCATCACCTCTTCACCGGGTTTGAAGGATGAAGGATGAAGGATGAAGGATGAAGGCCGGGTTTGAAGGATGAAGGATGAAGGATGAACGCTGGATTGCACTCGTCCCTTCATGTTTCACGTTTCATCCTTCCAATCCGCCCCGTTTCATCGTTCATCGTTCCGCGCTCATCGTTCCGGGTAAGCGCCGACTGCGAACGTGCATTCATCCTTCATCCTTCATCCTTCAAACCCGGTGAAGCGTGATGTGCCGCGATCAGGACGAACCCACACCGGTTTCGCGCCGTTCATCGTTCCGGATCATGTTGACCTGAGTGATGCCGCGATGGTCGAGCGGTTTCGGGGCCGCTCCTCGATCTACCACCTGTAGATCCAGCAGAATAGGGTCGTGCCCCTTTCTCCCTCCACCCCCGTCCAGTTCCTGAAAGGTGTGGGTGCCGGCCGCGCCACGGTGCTGCAGAATGCCGGCCTCGAGACCGTTCGCGATCTGCTCTTCTTCTTTCCCTACCGGTACGAGGACCGCCGGCATCCTGCACGGGTCGCCGATCTGGGGCGGAGCATCGACCATCCCGTTCTCCTTCACGGGCGCGTGGTCTCGTCGGGAACGAAGGTGTCGCCGGTCAAGCGGCTGAAGATCTTCGAGGCCATGTTCGACGACGGCAGCGGCACCGTGATGCTCGTGTTCTTCAACCAGCCGTATCTGAGCGATCAGATTCATCGCGGCGACAGGCTGGCGGTCTACGGTGTGCCGCGGATCTCGCAGTACGGCCGGGTGCAGATCGAGAACCCCGACTGGGAGAAAGTCGAGGACGACGAGGAGGGGCAGGGGGCGATCGTCCCGATCTACTCGAAGATGGGCAACATCCCCGCCAAGGCGGCGCGGAAGATCATCGCCCAGGCCGTTGACGCCGCGGCTTCCATCGAGGATCCGATGCCGGCCGCCATCCGCTCGCGCCTCCGCGTCATCGGTCTCTCCGAAGCGCTGACGGCGATTCACCGGCCCGCCGAGCTGACGCCGGCGTTTCTCGGCCTGCGTACGCCGGCGCATCTGCGCATCATTCTCCAGGAGTTCTTCACCTTCCAGCTCGCGCTGCGCGTGCGCCGCGCCACCGACGAGGTGAGACGGAAGAGCCGGACCATCGTCATCGACGACGCGCTGCGAGAGGCGGTGCGTCAGGTCCTGCCGTTCAAGCTGACAGGTGCACAGAAACGTGTGCTACGAGAGATCGCCGCCGACCTCCAGGACAGCCGGCCGATGTACCGGCTGCTGCAGGGCGACGTCGGCAGCGGAAAGACGATCGTGGCCCTGATCTCCGCGCTGATCATGATCCGCAACGGACATCAGGTGGCCCTGCTGGCGCCGACGGAGATCCTGGTGGAGCAGCACTTCCAGCGCATTCGTCAACTACTTGACCGATCCGCCGTCGTGGCCAGGGCCACCGGCTCGATGACCGCCGGCGAGCGCCGCACGTTGCTGGCCGGCCTGCGCGAGGGCGTGATCCAGCTGGCCATCGGAACTCATGCCCTTCTCGAAGACCGCGTCCGATTCAAGTCCCTCGGCCTGGCCATCGTGGACGAGCAGCACCGGTTCGGCGTCGAACAGCGCCAGCGCCTCTTTGCCAAAGGCGACACACCCGACATCCTGGTGATGACGGCCACCCCGATCCCCCGCTCGCTCGCTCTGGCCATGTATGGCGACCTCGAGCTGTCCGTCATCGACGAGCTGCCTCCAGGACGCCAGAGGACCAAGACCGCCGTGCGAACGTCCGCCGAGGTGGAGCGCGTGTACTCGTTCATCGACAGTGAGATCGGTGATGGTGCGCAGGCGTACGTCGTCTATCCGATCATCGAGGAGTCGGAGAAGCTCAACCTCAAGCCGCTGTCGGAAGGGTTCGAAGTGATGCAGCGGCGTTTTCCGAACCGCCGCGTGGCCATGATGCACGGCCGGATGTCCTCCGCCGAGAAGGACGAGGTGATGTCGCGGTTCAAGCTCGGGGAGATCGACCTTCTCGTGGCCACGACGGTGATCGAGGTGGGGATCGACGTCCCGAACGCGTCGATCATGCTGATCGTCGATGCCGGCCGGTTCGGCCTCTCCCAACTCCATCAGCTCCGCGGCCGCGTCGGAAGAGGGGAGCGAAAGTCGTACTGCATCCTGCTGCGGGAGAAGAGGGCCGCGGTCGAAGCGGAGCAGCGGCTGGACCTGTTCGCGGCGACGCGGGACGGATTCGAGGTCGCCGAGCGCGACCTCGAGATCCGCGGCCCGGGCGAGTTTCTGGGCACGCGCCAGTCGGGCGCTCTGCGATTCCGTTTCGGGGACATCCTTCGCGATCACGATCTCATGGAGAAGGCGCGCGACGCCGCCATCGAGGTCGTCGAGAAGGAAGGGGTCGAGCGCGCAGACCAGATCGCCCGGCTGCTGCTGGGAGTGGCGGTGGCGGCGGGCCGCGATTAGTTCATTACGGGATGGAGCGCGGGTGTCCTCACCCGCGCCCCGGGTAGTCCTTAGTCCTTAGTCCTTAGTCCTTAGTCCTACCCCGGGGGCGGCGGGACTGTGATCTATGATCTATACTGCCGCGTTCATTTTGATCCGATGAGTCGCACTTGAACCAACAGCCCCAGTTCGTTCTCAGCGGCCTCCGCCCAACCGGCCGCGTCCACCTCGGCAATTACTTCGGAGCAATTCGAAACTGGGTCCGTCTGCAGGACACCTACAGCGGCTTCTACTTCATCGCCGACTGGCACGCGCTCACCTCGGACTACGCCGACCCCTCCAGGGTGCGCCAGGCGGCGTTCGACGCGGCCGCGGACCTGATCGCAGCGGGGATCGATCCGAAGAGATCGACCGTATGGGTCCAGTCCGAGGTGAAGGAGCATGCCGAGCTGCACCTTTTGCTCTCGATGGTGGTTCCTCTGCCGTGGCTGGAGCGCGTGCCGACGTTCAAGGACCAGCAGGAGCAGTTGCAGGACAAAGACCTCAATACGTACGGCTTCCTCGGATATCCGCTCCTGCAGACCGCGGACATCATTCTGTACCGCGCGAACTGGGTGCCGGTGGGCGAGGACCAGGCCTCGCACCTGGAGCTGTCGCGCGAGATCGTGCGGCGCTTCAACAACTTCTACGGTCCGGTGTTTCCGGAGCCGCAGCCGCTTTTCACGGAGACGCCGAAGGTGCCCGGGCTGGATGGGCGCAAGATGTCGAAGTCTTACGGCAACACGATCGGCCTCACCGCCAGCGCGGACGAGATCGCCGCGCTGGTCTCGACCATGTTCACCGATCCGAACCGCATCCGGCGGAAAGATCCCGGCAACCCCGACATCTGCAACCTCTTCCAGTTTCACAAGCTGTTCTCGGATGGGGAGACGATCGCGCGCGTCGACCACGAGTGCCGGACGGCGCAGATCGGATGCGTCGACGACAAGAGGCTGCTCACCGAGATCATGGTCGAGAAGCTGCGGCCGATCCGGCAGCGGCGCGAAGAGATCGACCGCGATCCCGCCATCGTGTGGGACGTTCTGCGCGACGGGAACCAGCGGGCGCGGGCTCGGGCGGCCGAGACGATGACAATCGTGCGCGATGCGGTCAAGATCAGCTACCCGGAATTCCGATGACCGACGACATCAAAGGTGGTGCGCCGCCGTTGCTGGCGATGGATGAGAGCGACCAGGACGCCGCCAGGAATGGCGGCGCTCCACCTGGCGGCGCCCGGCCGCAACCCGGCGCTCCGATGCCGGAGCCGGAGCTCGACGAGGCGGCATACAAGGTCACGCTGCCGTCGTTTCACGGCCCGCTCGACCTGCTCCTGCACCTGATCCGGCACCACAGGATCGACATCTACGACATCCCCATCGTGCTCATCACCGAGCAGTACACGTCCTATCTGGACGCGATGGAGCAGCTCGACCTGGAGGTGGCGGCGGACTACATCTACATGGCGGCGCTGCTGATCCACATCAAGTCGAAGATGCTGCTGCCGCGGGACGAGAGCGGGGAGGGGGACGAAGATCCTCGCCAGGAGCTGGTCGACCGCCTGCTCGAGTACCAGCGGTTCAAGGCGGTTGCGGAGAGCTTCGCCGAGCTCGATGTCGTCCGCATGGGAATGTGGCCGCGGCCGGTCACCCCCCGGCCAGGGATGGATGCGTCGGAGATCGACATGAGCGAGGTCTCGCTCTTCGATCTCATCGATGCGTTCCGCACCGCGTTGAATCGCTACAAGGAGGCGCACCCGCAGTCGATCGAGCTGGAGCGCCTGACCCACAAAGTCTCGGACAAGATGACCGAGCTTTACGCGACCGTCCGCGAGAAGACGCCGATCAGGCTGCAGTGGTTCCTGGAGGGGCGTGACCGCAACGAGCTGATCGCCATATTCCTGGGCATGCTGGAGCTGGTGCGCCTCGGCGGCATCTCACTGCAGCAGCGCGATAATTTCGGCGAGATCGTGATCTCGACGACGGATCAGGAGATCGATGAGGCGACCTTCGCCATGTTCGACAACAGTTGATGAATCCAAATGAATTACGCGCAGCACTGGAAGCCATTCTCTTCGTGAGCCACGAGCCGGTCAGCTTCGAGGAGCTTGTCGAGGCGTTCGGAGAAGAGGCCAAGGAGGCGATCGCCGCGCAGCTGGAAGAGATCAGGCGCAACCTCGACGCCAATGCCGGCGGCTTCATCCTCGAGCAGGCCGCAGGGGGATGGCGGTTTGCCACGCGCGCGGAGCACGATGCGATTCTCAAGAAATACTTCGCCACGAAAGGGGAGAACCGCTTGTCGCTGGCCGCGCTGGAGACGCTGGCGATCATCGCTTACCGCCAGCCGGTCACGGCACCCGAGGTGTCGGGCATCCGCGGCGTGAACACGACCGGCGTGATTCGCACGCTGCTGGAGCGGCGGATGATCCGGGTGTCGGGACGTAAGAACGTGGTGGGCAGCCCGTTTCTCTATCGGACCACGAAAGAGTTTCTCGTGCACTTCGGCCTCAACGACATCCGCGACCTGCCGCGCCTGGAGGAATTCGGCGACCTCATTGGCGAGCCGCTGGGTGAAGACGTCGTCGCGGCCATCAACGCGGCGCCCGAAATCGACGCGTCGCAGATGATGGAAGACGCTCCAGTCGAGTTAGAATCGTCGGGCAGCGATCAGCAACGAGAGTGATGCAACCGGAGCGACTGCAGAAAATCATCGCCCACGCCGGCTTCGCGTCTCGGCGAGAGGCAGAAACGATGATCCGGGAAGGGCGGGTGACTGTGAACGGTCGCGTGGTCACCGCTCTCGGCTCCCGCGCCGACGCCGGCAGCGATCACATCAAGGTCGACGGCAGGCTGGTCACCCGCGCCGAGACCCATCGCTACATCCTCCTGTACAAGCCGAAGGAAGTGATGACCACGGTCGAGGATCCGCAGGGACGGCGCACCGTGATCGAGCTGGTGCGCGGAGTACGCGAGCGCATTTACCCCGTCGGCCGGCTGGACTACCACTCGGAAGGCCTGGTGCTGCTCACCAACGACGGCGACCTGGCGTTCAAGGTCTCGCACCCAAAACACGGATCGGTGAAGACCTATCACGTGAAGGTCCGCGGCGTGCCCGAGCAGCGTCTGGTCGAGAAGCTCGAGCGCGGCATCACCATCGAGGGAAAGCGAACGCTCCCCACCGAGATCGAGCGCATGAAGACGACGGGCAAGAGCGACGACGAAGGCAACAGCTGGTTCGAGGTCAAGCTGCGTGAAGGCCGCACCCATCAGATCCGCAAGATGTTCCAGGCCGTCGGTCATCCCGTCTCGAAGCTCAAGCGCGTCGCCATCGGACCGATCAGCGATCCGAAGCTGACGCCGGGAGTGTGGCGCGAGCTCACCAAGCAGGAAGTGAAGATGCTGGCCACGATGAAAGAGCAGAAGCCGGTGAAGCGGCGGACGACCAAGCCGCCACAGTCGCGGAAGAAGAGTGGGAAGGCCGTCGCATCGGCAGCCGGCAAGCGGCGCTCCACCGGCACGCGCGGCGCACGCCGCTCGACGCGTTCACGGTAGGAACTTCTGTGACCGCCCCCCTCATCGTGGCCATCGACGGCCCTTCAGGCGTGGGAAAGAGCACCACGAGCAGGATGGTGGCCCGCGAGCTGAACATCCCGCACATCGACACCGGCGCCATGTACCGGGCCATCGGGCTGGCCGCCAAGCGGGCCGGAGCCGGCTTTCGCGATGCCACCGCGCTCGAGCGCATTGCCGGCGCCGCCGGCATCGAGTTCGTCCCTGGCGAGACACCGCGGGTCCTGCTCGACGGGGAAGACGTCACATCCCTGCTCCGCACGCCGGAGATCAGCATGGCCGCGAGCGATGTCTCTGCAGTACCGGCAGTTCGCCGCGTCCTGGTCCGTCTGCAGCAGCAGTTGGGGCGGCGGGCCGGGGGGGTCCTGGAGGGGCGGGACATCGGCACCGTGGTCTTTCCGGAGACCCCGCACAAGTTCTTCCTCACCGCGACCGCGCAGGTGCGCGCGGAACGGCGCTATCGCGAGCTGGTGGCCAGGGGGACGCCGGTGGCCTTCGAGACTGTGCTCGGCGAGACCACCCGGCGCGACGAGCAGGACTCGTCGAGAGAGGACTCGCCGCTCACCTATGACGCAAGCTACACGGTCATCGACACTTCGGAGCTCACGATCCCCGAAGTAGTGGACGTCATCGTTCAATCGGTCCGGGAAAGGATGAAGGATGAAGGCTGAAGGCTGAACGCGTGGAAGTTATTCATCTTTCATCCTGCATCCTTCATCCTTCAAACCCCTCGTTCCTTGACGGTGTTCGTCCCCCCCGCTAAACTCCCGATTTCGGCGCGTATCAACAATTTACGTTGATTTCCAGCCGCGCAAGCCGCCGGAGGGAGCCACTCTTTTGCCCCCCGGCCGCCAGGGAGGTTTCGCGAGTTCATGGCGTCCCAAGACGATCCGAAGAAGCCGCCGCAGCCGTCGCGTCCGGCGGACGCCAGTAACAATCTGGAAGGCCTTGGCATGGAGGAGCTTCTCGACCTCTATGACAAGAAGATGGCGACATTTGCAGAGGGCGAGATCGTCCGCGGCCGCGTCGTCAAAGTCACTGCCTCCGAGGTGGTCGTCGATATCGGTTACAAGTCGGAGGGGTTGCTTCCGATCAACCAGGTCACCGGCTACGACGGGACGGTCAAGATCAAGGCAGGCGACGAGATCGACGTTTTCGTCGAACGTCTAGAAGATGCATCAGGTTACGTCGCCCTCTCTCGGGAAAAAGCAGAGCGGATGCTGGTCTGGGACCGCATCGAGGCGGCCTTCAAGGCGGACGAGGCGATCACCGGTCGCGTGGTCGACCGCGTGAAGGGCGGTCTCTCCGTCGATGTTGGTGGAATCAAAGCATTTCTGCCCGGCTCCCTCATCGACACCAAGCCGATCAAGAACCTCGACGCGCTGCGCGGACAGGAGCATCGGTTCAAGATCGTCTCCTTCGACAAGAAGCGGGCGAACGTCGTTCTGTCGCGCCGGGCCATCGTCGAGGTCGAGCAGCAGGCCCAGAAGCAGGTCACTTTCGGCCGGCTCGAGGAAGGGAAGCTGACGCACGGCGTGGTCAAGAACATCACCGACTACGGCGTATTCGTCGACCTGGGCGGGGTGGACGGGCTGCTCCACATCACCGACATCTCCTGGGGCCGGGTCAACCATCCCTCCGAGTACTTCAACGTCGGCGACGAGATCGAAGTGGTCGTCCTCCGCTTCGATCCGGCGGCCGAGCGCGTGTCCCTCGGCTACAAGCAGAAGACCCAGGACCCCTGGTCGGACGTGGTCCAGCGTTATCCGCTGGGCAGCAAAGTCGGCGGCAAGGTCGTCTCACTGGCCGACTACGGCGCGTTCGTCGAACTCGAGGAAGGCGTGGAAGGTCTCATCCACGTGAGCGAGATGTCGTGGACCAAGAAGGTCCGAAACCCGTCGAAGGTCCTCGCCGTGGGCGGACACATCGAGGCCGTTGTCTCCGACGTGAACATCCAGAACCGGCGGATCTCCCTGTCGCTGAAGGCGCTCGAGCAGAACCCCTGGGACACGATCGCGGAACGCTACCCGGTCGGAGCGGTCATCACGGGCAAGGTTCGCAACCTGACGGACTTCGGCGCATTCGTGGAAGTCGAGGAAGGCATCGACGGCCTGATCCACATCTCCGACATGTCGTGGAACCGCCGCCTCAAGCACCCCAACGAGGTGCTGAAGAAGGGCGACACCGTGCAGGCGCGGGTCATCAACGTCGACGGAGAGAACCAGCGGCTGTCGCTTTCCATCCGGGAGTTCCTGCCCAACGAGTGGGAGAACTTCGCGAAGGCGCACAATATCGGCGACGAGGTGATCGGTGGGATCGCCAAGATCACCGACTTCGGCCTGTTCATCCGCCTGGCCGAAGGTGTGGAGGGGCTGGCGCACGTTTCCGAGGTCCAGCGCGACGCGAAGGTGAAGCTCGACAAGATGTTCAAGCCGGGCGACGTGGTGCGGACCCGCATCATCAAGATCGATTCGGGCGAGCGGAAGATCGGACTGACCACGCGGGACGTGGAGCCGCTCACCGACGAAGAGCGCGCCAAACACGAGCCGCAGCACGTCGAAGAAGAACCTACCGAGCACGACAATGTCTGAATTCGAGCCAGAAAAACCGGATGGAGCGCGGGTGTCCCCACCCGCGCCCGCCCAGGAACCCGCGGGTGAGGACACCCGCGCCCCACAGGTCATCGTGGAAGTGCCGGCGCCTCGCAAGTCGCGCACGGGGATGTTCTTCATCGGCGCCCTCAGCGGCTGCGCGTTCGTCGTCCTGGGCGGCCTGCTCCTCGTGCTGGCCGTGGCGGGCAGCCGGGGCGGCGGCGAGCTGAGTCTCAGCACGCAGAAGATCGCCATCATCACCATCGAAGGCGAGATCTTCGAATCGCGCGCCACCATCGAGGCCATCCACAGATACGCCAACAACGCGACGGTCAAGGGCATCGTCATGCGGATCAACAGTCCGGGGGGCGCCATCGCACCGTCGCAGGAGATCTACTCGGAGATCCTGAAGACGAAGCGCAAGAGCGGCAAGCCGTTCGTGGCCTCCTTCGACACGGTCGCGGCCTCGGGCGGGTTCTACATCGCCGCGGCGTGCGATCGCATCGTCGCCAATCCGGGCTCGATCACGGGATCGATCGGCGTGATCCTGCAGTGGGTCGAGATCGAAGATCTGCTGCGCTGGGCCAGGATGAATCCGGAGACCATCACCAGCGGAGCTCTCAAGGCCGCCGGCTCTCCTTTCAAAGAACTGAGCGAGCAGGAGAGGCAGTACCTCCAGCGCGTGGTCGTACAGCTGCACACGCAGTTCGTCAAGGCCGTCGCTGCCGGCCGCCGCGGCAAGATCACCGAGGAGCAGGTGCAGGCGGTCGCGGATGGAAGGGTGTTCACGGGAGAAGAAGCGGTCACCCTGAAGCTCGTGGACGAACTGGGGAACCTCGACGACGCCGTGAACACGGCGGCTAAGCTGGCCGGGATCAAGGGCGATCCGGCCACGATTTACCCGCGGCGGCGCCAACCGACCCTGATCGATCTGCTCAGCGATGGCGGAGCGGACTCCATGATCGAACGAATCGTGAATCGCCGGGCAGCCCGGTTTCTCTACAAGTGGTAAGCAGCGCGGCTGCAGAGTGTGAGGAGGCTACTGTGGAGCAAAACGACGATCTCGAACCGAACGACGGCAGCGCCAAAGCCGGAGTGATGACCAAGGCGGAGCTGGTCGATGAAGTCGCGCGCGTCGTCCAGTTGACGAAGAAGCAGGCCGAGGCGATCGTCAACATCGTCTTCGACTCGATCGTCGAATCTCTCCGCGCCGGGCAGAAAATCGAGCTCCGCGGCTTCGGAAGCTTCCGCCTGCGCAGCCGGAAGTCACGCACCGGACGCAACCCCAAGACCGGCGAGAAGGTGGAAGTGCCGTCCAAGAAGATTCCGTATTTCAAGCCGGGCAAGGAGCTGAAGGAGCTCATCAACAAAGTCCTGTCGGACTCCCCGAGCGGCCCCGCGCCCAGCGCCGAGGAGCGGGCCGCCGGCGAGTAGTGCAGATTCTCTTCACCCCCTGGAGGTATTCATACTTGACCTCGCCCCGGAGCGAGACGCCACAGGCATGCATCTTCTGCGCGGCCTCGACCTCGAAGGATCCCAGAGAGACTCTGACTCTGTTGCGCACTGATCGGGCTCTGGTGATGCTGAACCGTTACCCCTACACCAATGGGCATCTCATGATTGCCCCCGTGGCGCATGAGGCCCGCCTCTTCGACAGCGACGACGAGGCCCTGCGCGCGCTCATCGGACTCACCGCCGAGGCGCAGCGGATCCTCTCGGACGTCTATCATCCGGACGGCTTCAACGTCGGCATGAACTTCGGGCAGGTCGCCGGCGCCGGCGTGGCCGATCACTACCACATGCACATCGTTCCCCGCTGGAGCGGGGACTCGAGCTTCATGACCGTCACGGCGGGCACACGGCTGGTTCCCGAGGACCTCGGGACGACGTTCGAGAAACTGGAGCCGTATTTCAGCAGCGTCGGCAGAAACCGGTCATGAATAAGCGCTCGATCGTCGCCATGGTCCTGGCATACCTCGTCCCCGGCGCCGGCCACTTCTACCTCGGCCACCGCGGCCGGGCTCTGGCGTTCTTCGCCATCGTGGTCCTCATGTTCGTGATCGGCCTGTCCATTGACGGGAACCTGTACACCCTCCGGGAGAGCGGCCGCGCTCTTCTGAAGGTGCTGGCCAGCCTTGGCTCCATGGGTGCAGGGATCCTCTACTTCGTGGCGCGGGCGCTTGGCGATCACGGCGACGTCACGTCCTTGACGTACGAGTACGGCACGACGTTCACGCTCACGGCAGGGCTGATGAACATGCTTCTGGTCCTGGACTGCTTCGACATCGCGGAAGGGCGGAAGCAATGAGCCTGCTGCGGAATCACATCGCGCTGATGTTCCTGTACGCGATCGGGACAGCCCTTTTTTTCACGCTCCTGTGGAAGACGGACCGTCCCGAGCGCATTCGCTTCTTCCTCTTCGTCTTCATCTCTCTTTTCTTCGGCGGGATCGCACTCGGCTGGGTGATGTACCCGTTCCCGCTCAAATGAAACTTGCCGTCGTCGCCGGCGAGGCCTCCGGCGACCTTCACGCGGCCGACGTGGTCCGCGAGCTCAGGAGACTCTCCGGGAACGTCGAGAGCTTCGGCATCGGCGGGGATCTGCTGGCGCGGCAGGGGACGCGCATCCTCCATCACGCGCGCGAGATGGGCATCGTCGGACTGTTCAACGTCGTCCGTCATCTCGGGATGTTCGCGCGGGTGTTCCGCGAGCTGATGGCTGCGATCGAGAGCGAGCGCCCCGACGTGGTGCTTCTGGTCGACTATCCGGACTTCAACCTGCGGGTGGCGCGCCGCTGCAAGAAGCTGGGACTGCGCGTGGTGTATTACATCTCACCGCAGCTGTGGGCCTGGCGGCGGGGCAGGGTCAAGGACATCGCCAGGGTCGTCGACCACATGGTCGTGATCCTCCCCTTCGAGGAGGATCTCTACCGGCAGCACGGCGTGCCGGTGACGTACGTCGGCCATCCGCTGATCGAGCAGCTGGCGATGATCCGCCGCGCCAGACCGAAGCCGGGGGTCCTGCGCACGGCGCTGCTGCCGGGGTCGAGGCGGATGGAAGTGCGCTCGCTGCTCCCGCCGATGCTGGACGCCGTCGAGATCCTGCGCCGCGATCACCAGGTCGAGGCCTACGTCATCCAGGCCCCCACCATCGACTACTACGATCTGGAAAAGGTCCTCAGACAGCGGAGGGCGGACATCCCCATCCTCCCGCACGATCGCGCCGAAGCGGTGTCGGCATCCGACGTGGCGCTCTCGTCGTCCGGCACAGCCACGCTCGAATGCGCGATCCTCGGCACTCCGGTGGTGGTGATGTACAAGCTGAGTGCGGCGACGTATCAGCTGGCCCGGCGGCTGGTCAGGCTGCCGCATTTCAGCCTGGTCAACATCATCGCCGGACGCGAGGTCGTTCCGGAGCTGATCCAGGGAGAGGTCAACGGCGAGCGGATCGCGCAGGAGGTACGCTCGCTGCTCGCTCCCGAGCGGTATGCGAAGGTCGTGGAGGAGCTGCTCGAGGTGAAGGCCAGGCTGGGCGGGCCGGGCGCGAGCAGCCGCGCCGCCGAAGCGATAATGACCGTGGTGAACCGATGAAGGTGCTGCGCCGGCTCTACCGCTATCTCACGAGCTACAAGGCCTGGGCGGTCGTGGCCCTCGGCTCGATGCTGATCTTCGCGGCGACGCAGACCGCGCTGATGGTCCTCATTCAGCCGCTCTTCGACGAGGTGCTGACGCCTCCCGGCGCGCGCGCCGCCGTCGCCGCGAACAAGCAGGAGACCACCAAACAGCGCATCATCGACTCGGTCCTGAAACGCGATCTGCCCGAAGGCCGGCGCGGATTCTTCATCAATACCGTCGATCGGGCCGCGGGGAACTTCGATCGCTGGTGGAATGCCAAACCGGCCGAGAAATGGAAGAAGGTGCTGGCTGCGCTGCTGATGGTCTTCGTCATCCGCGCGTTCACCTCGTTCTTCGCCGAGTACGCATTTCAGATCGTCGGGCTCTCCACGGTCCGCGACCTTCGAAACCAGCTCTACGACCGAATCATCCATCAGAGCCATCGCTTCTTCTCGGAGCGATCGACCGGGGAGATGGTCAGTCGCGTAGTCTCCGATGCGGATGCCATTCAGGCCGCCGTCTCCACCAGGATGGGAGATCTCTTCCAGGAATCGATCACGCTCATCGGCCTGATCGTGTTCGTGTTCATCTCCAACACGGAGCTGGCCATCCTCAGCCTCATCGTGGCTCCGGTGATCGTGACGCCCGTGATCCAGTTCGGAAAGCGCCTGCGCGGGACGACGCATCGCTCGCAGGAGCGCATGGCGGACATCGCCACGCTGCTGGAGGAGACGATTCGCGGCGTGCGCATCGTGAAGGCCTTCACGATGGAGCAATTCGAGATCCGCCGCTTCCAGGAAGCCACCCGCCGCCACCTCAAGTCGAACCTGAGCGCCCAGCGCATTCAGGCTCTGACCTCGCCGGTCATGGAGCTGCTGGCCGGCCTGTGCATGCTCCTGCTGTTCCTCTACGCGCACCGGCGGATCGCGGACGGCACGCTGACCATCGGCCAGTTCGTCAGTTTCCTGGCCGCGCTGGCCGCGATGTATGCGCCGGTCAAGAAGCTGAACAAGGTCAACCTCTCCGTGAACACGGCCTTGTCCGCGGCCGAGCGGGTCTTTCGCATGCTCGACGTGGACAACGAGGTCAAGGAGAAACCGGACGCGGCGGAGTTGAAGGCGGTGGGATCGGGTGTGCGGTATGAGAACGTGAGCTTCTCGTACAGCGCACGCCCCACGTCCTCTTCCGGGGGGAGAGGGCTCGCCGAGAGCGGTGTGAGGGGAGAGAGCTCCCGCGAGAGCGCCGGTCCATCACCCGGCCCTTCGGGTCACCCTCTCCCGGAAGGGGGAGAGGCGGTTGTCGCATCCGTCCTGCGCAAGATCGAGATCACGGTGGCGCCGGGCGAGATCGTGGCGCTGGTCGGGGGAAGCGGCGCCGGCAAGTCGACGCTCGTCAACCTGCTGCCGCGGTTCTATGACGTGACGGCCGGCCGCATCACGATCGACGGGAAGGACGTCCGCGACGTGACGCTCCAGTCGCTGCGAGGGCTGATGGGCTTCGTCACGCAGGAAGTCGTCCTCTTCAACGACACCGTGCGCAACAACATCGCCTACGGCCGGGTGGACAGCGAAGAGGCCAGGGTGATCGCGGCGGCCCAGGCGGCCAATGCGCACGAGTTCATCGCCGCGCTGCCCGACGGCTACGACACGCAGATCGGGGAGGGCGGCGTGCTGCTCTCCGGCGGCCAGCGCCAGCGTCTGGCGATCGCCCGCGCGCTGTTCAAGGATCCGCCCATTCTCATCCTGGACGAGGCCACCTCGGCCCTCGACACCGAGTCGGAGCGACTCGTGCAGCAGGCTCTGAACAACCTCATGCTCGGCCGCACCACGCTCGTCATCGCCCACCGCCTCTCTACCATCCGTAGCGCGCACAAGATCGTGGTATTGGACAAGGGGGAGATCGCCGAGGTCGGCGGTCACGAGGAGCTGCTGGCGTTGCGCGGGATCTATCGAAAGCTGTATGACCTCCAGTTCGCCGAAGAGGGAGTGATCGCCTGAAGCTCGGAAGCCGCCTGTTGCCGCTCATCACCGCGGGATTCCTCCGGGCGTTGCACGCCACCCTGAGGGTACGCCACGTGCGGCGCCGGCTCATTGATACGACACCGCAGTACATCCTCACGTTCTGGCACGCCCATGTGCTGCTGATGATTCATGCCGCTTTCAGACGTCCGATCTCGGCCCTGGTCTCGCAGTCGCGCGATGGCGAGATGATCGCCAGCGTGTTCGGCCATTACAAAGTGACGAGCGTTCGCGGCTCGAGCACACGGGGGGGCGGCCCGGCGCTGCGCGCTCTGATCCGAAGCGCGCGCGAGGGGAAGAACCTCGCCTTCACGCCGGATGGGCCGAAGGGACCGTCGCGGATCGTCAAGGAAGGCGTCATCGTCACCGCCCAGCTGACCGGCCTCCCCATTCTGCCGGTCGCATTCGCGGCCAAAAAAAAAAGCTCCTGCGCACCTGGGATGGCATGGTCGTGGCGCTCCCGTTCTCCAGGGCCATCTTCCTCTACCATGCGCCGATCCACATCCCGCGCGACGGCGACCTCGAGGAGTGGAGAGCGCGCGTGGAGGGGGTGCTCAATGACCTGGAGAGGGATGCCGAAACGAACTTCGATGCTCTCTGGTCCGAAGGATGAAGGCGGAAGGATGAAGGATGAACGCGTGGAGAGGTCTCATCCTTCATCCTTCAACCTTCATCCTTCCAACGCATGATCACCTCGATGACAGGCTTCGGCCGCGCGTCGGGCGCGCTCTCGGCGCGTTACTTCGCCGCCGTCACGGCCAAGAGCGTCAACCACCGCTTTCTGGAGACATCCGTTCGTCTGCCCGAATACATGTGGGAGCTGGAGCCGGCGCTGCGCGCGCTGTCATCGGAGATGTTCTCCCGCGGCAAGGTGGACCTCTCCGTGCGCATCCAGCGCACGCAACAGCCTGACTACAACGTCCGCATCAATGAGCAGATCGCGGCCAAAGTCGTCCCCCAGCTCAAGACCATCGCTCAGGAGCTCGGCCTCGGCCAGACGTTCTCGGGCAGCGATCTTCTCCGTGTGCCCGACCTGCTTCAGGTCGAGACGCTGGACTCCGAGATTCAGGATGAGGAGCGGGACGCGCTGGCGGCGTTGACGCGCGAGGCCTTCGCGCAGGTCACGACGATGCGGAAGCGGGAAGGGGACGCGCTGCAGGCCGACATCACAGCGCGGGTGAATGCGATCCGCACCCTCCAGGACGAGCTGGCCGTCCACCGGGACGCCATTTGCGCCGAGCTGCTGGCCACGTTTCAGCAGAGAGTCCAGGAGATCGCGGCCGCGGCCGGCATCGAGGTGTCGCAGGACCGCATTGCCCAGGAAGTCGTGATGATGGTGGAAAAGGGCGATATCGCCGAGGAGCTGACGCGGCTCACGCATCACATCGAGCAGGTGGAGAAGGCCATGACCGGGCCCGATGCGGCCGGCAAGAAGCTCGACTTCCTTTCGCAGGAGATGCTGCGGGAGATCAATACGATGGGCTCGAAGTCGCGCACGGCGTCGATCCGGACCCTGGTTGTAGAATTGAAGACCGAGGTCGAGCGGATCCGCGAACAGGTACAGAATGTCGAGTAACTTTCACTCTGACGGGACTTTATTCATTGTTTCGGGCCCGTCAGGCGCCGGGAAGACGACACTCATCAACGCCGTCCGCAGCGAGCTCGAGCCGATCGGCATCCGGCTCTACTTCTCGGTCTCCCACACGACACGCACGGCCCGCTCCGGCGAGATCGATGGCAAAAGCTACTATTTCGTTTCCCATGAAGGGTTTCGGTCGATGATCGACCGCGGGGAATTTCTCGAATGGGCTCACGTTCACGAGCAGCAGTACGGAACCTCGAAGGCCGAGGTCGAGGCCAGGCTGCAGCGCGGCGAAGACGTCATCCTCGACATCGATTACCAGGGGGCAAAGCAGATTGCCGACAATGGCGATCTAAAAGAGCGGAAGCTGAACGTCTTCATCTTTCCGCCCTCGCTCGACGTGCTGGAGCAACGCCTCAGGGATCGCGGACTCAACACCGAGCAGGAAATCGACACGCGGCTGCGAAAGGCGATCGACGAGATCGACGCCGGCAACGAGTTCTACGACTACATCATCATCAACGACAGCCTGAAGGTGGCCACCGACTGCTTGAAGGCGGCCATCATCGCAAAGAAACTTCAGACCAAGACGGCGATCGCAGCCATCACCAGGATGGCCGAGCGCTTCAAGGAGGAACGGGATGGAAAACTTACCCGAGGGCGTGGATAGCAAATTCCGGTATGTGCTGCTGGTGTCGAAGAGAGCCGAGCAGCTCATTCACGGTGCCCAGCCCAAGATCAAGTCGAAGCACGCCAAGCCGACGCGCGTGGCGATGGAAGAGATCGAGAAGAACCAGATCAAGTGGCAGCTCGCTCCGCCGGTCGAAGAGACCACCGCCCTGGAGGAGTAGGCTCCTCTGTCATCCTGAGCGCGGTGGGTGCGGCCGCGCCACAGTAGATCCTTCGCTCCGCCCCTGAGCCCTCCCGCGCTCAGGATAAACTGCCCGACATGAAGATCGTCCTGGGAGTCAGCGGCGGCATCGCGGCGTACAAGGCGCCGGAGCTGGTGCGCCGTCTCCAGGATGCCGGGGCGGACGTTCGAGTCATCCTGACGCCGAACGCCGCCCGTTTCGTTTCCCCCCTCGCCCTTGCCACCGTCTCGAAGCACGGCGTGGTCCTGGACCAGTGGGGCGATCCCGGGAAGGGTGGGGTCGATCACATCGAGCTGGCCCGCTGGGCCGAGCTGCTGCTGATCGCGCCGGCCACCGCGAACATCATCGCCAAACTCGCAGTCGGAATCGCCGATGAGGCGTTGTCCACCTACGCCATCGCCCATCGCGGCGCCGTCATGATGGCGCCGGCCATGAACTGGGCCATGCTGCAGCATCCGACCGTCGTTCAGAATCTCCAGACGCTGCGGAGTCGCGGCGTGGCGATGATCGACGCGGAGACCGGTTACCTGGCCGAGGGCGAAGAGGGTGAGGGGCGGCTCGCCGCTGTGCCGGCGATCGTCGAGCGCGTGAAGATGCACTTCGGAGCGCGGGACCTGGAGGGCCGGAAGATCCTCGTGACGGCCGGCCCCACGCGCGAGCCGCTCGACCCCGTCCGCTACCTCTCCAACCGCTCCTCCGGAAAAATGGGCTACGCCATCGCCGACGCCGCGCACCGGCGTGGCGCCGCGGTCACCCTCATCTCAGGACCGACCTCCATTCCCGTTCCGGCCGGCATTGAACTGACTCGCGTGACCACCGCCGCGGAAATGCACGAGGCGGTGATGAGAGGCGCGGCATCGCATGGGATCGTCATCAAGGCCGCCGCGGTGGCCGATTTCTCCGCCGCAACTGTCGCCGGCAGCAAAATCAAGAAGGGCGATCGCGACGGGATGACGGTCGAGCTCAAACGCAATCCCGACATCCTCGCCTCGCTGGCCTCGCTCTCACCGCGGCCGTTCGTCGTCGCCTTCGCCGCCGAGACCGAGGCCGTGGAGGAGAACGCCCGGCAGAAGCTGGAGAAGAAGTCGGCGGACCTGATCGTCGCGAACAACGTCGGCGACCAATCGATCGGATTCGACTCCGATGAGAACGAGGTGTTGATCATCGCCCGCGACGGCGCGGCCACGAGGGTCGACAAGGCGCCCAAGATCGTGGTGGCCAACCGCATCCTCGATGTCGTGGTCGAACGGCTGCGATGAGCGATCTTCTGAGCGACCTGCTGCTCCTGCGCGAGTTCGGCTACACGCACCTCGATGTTCCGGATGGAGCGCGGGTGCCCTCACTCGCGCCGCCGGCCGCGGGTGAGGACACCCGCGGCTCCACATCTCTCGAGCAGCTCGCTGCCGTTGCCTCGGTCTGCACGCGCTGCCGCCTGGCCACCACGCGCACGCAGGTCGTCTTCGGCGTCGGGAACTCCAACGCCGATCTCATGTTCATCGGCGAGGCGCCCGGCCGCGACGAGGACCTCAAAGGCGAGCCGTTCGTCGGCCGGGCCGGCCAGCTTCTCACCGACATCATCAAAGCCATGAAGCTGACGCGCGATGACGTCTACATCGCGAACGTGATCAAGTGCCGGCCGCCCGAGAACCGGAACCCGGAGCCGGACGAGCTCGACGAGTGCCGCCCGTACATCCGCAGCCAGATCGAGATGATCAAGCCGAAGGTGATCGTGACCCTCGGCAAGGTCGCGCTGCAGAGCCTCAGCGGCCGCGCGCACGCCATCTCAGCGGCACGCGGTCAGTGGACCGAGCTCGACGGAATCAAGGTCATGCCCACCTACCATCCCGCCTACCTTCTCCGCACCCCCTCGGCCAAGAAGGACGTCTGGAACGACATGAAGAAGGTGATGTCCGAGCTCGGGATCGACGCGTAAGCGTCGGTGCGCGCTCGCTCTGGCCGGCGTCGCGTTCTACACGTGGAAGAGGCGTGTATCCTCGGCGCCCGATGTCCAACGGGCTGGCCCGCTACGCTGAAGTTGCTGTCCCGGTTGCCGTCTACGGCACGTTCACCTACTCCATTCCTGAGCACCTCCGCGACGGCGTTCGCCTCGGATCCCGCGTCGAGGTGCAGATCGGGACGAAGACCACGACGGCGTTCGTCGTCGGGCTGATGGACGACGCCGCGATCGATGCGGCGGCCATCAAGCCTCTCCGCTCCGTGCTCGACGAGGACGAGCCGCCGCTGATCCCCGATGTCATCCAGCTCTGCCGCTGGGCGGCCGAGTACTACATCGCGCCACTCGGCGAGATGCTGCGCGTGGCGCTGCCGGCGAACATGGGCGCGCGCAGCCGTCGCGAAGTGGCGTTCGCCGGCACGGACGAGATGATCGAGTCGGCGATCGCGTCGAGCAGAATCCTCGAAGCCGACCTGGCGGTCCTGACCGAGCTTCGCAGGCGGCCGCTCCAGCTCTCCACGCTCGTGGGTGACATGGGCGTTCCGCGCAGCGCCATCGATCGCCTGCGCGCCTCCGGTCTCGTGGCCGTGAACGACCGTCTGCAGGATGCCAGGGGCGTGCGCTTCGACCGCTTCGCCATCCTGGAGTCGGTGGCCGGCCCATTGCCGCCAAAGCAGACGGCGGCCGTGGAGATGCTGGAGGCGCGGGGCGGCGAGCTGTCGATGAAGGCGCTGGAGCACGGCGGTGTGAGCGCCGCCGTCATCGGCGCGCTGGTGAGGAAAGGCGTCGTCCGCATCGAGCGACGTCCGCGCCGGCACACTCTGGACGCCTTTCTGGCAGGACTGGACGCGGCATCGGCCGGCGAGCTGCGCCACTCCGATCAGCAGCGTCGCGCCATCACCGCCATCGAGTCGGCGCTCGGCTCGTTCGCGCCGTTTCTGCTCGAAGGAGTGACCGGAAGCGGCAAGACCGAGGTGTACATCGAGGTGATGAGGGAGGTGGTGAAGAGGGGAGAGCAGGCCCTGCTGCTCGTGCCGGAGATCTCGCTCACACCGGTGTTCGCGTCACGGCTGCGGGAGCGGTTCGGCGATCGCATCGCCATCCTGCACAGCAGCCTCTCGGCGAGCGAGCGATACGACCAGTGGTGGCGGACGCACCGGGGCGACGTCGACGTCGCCATCGGTCCGCGCTCGGCGCTCTTCACGCCCTTTCAGCGCCTGGGGATCATCGTGGTCGACGAAGAAGGCGACGGCGCGTACAAGCAGGAGGAGACGCCGCGCTACAACGCGCGCGACCTGGCCGTCGTCCGGGCCCGGATGCGCGACATCCCCGTCGTGCTCGGGTCGGCCACGCCGTCGCTCGAGAGCCGCGAGAACGCCGCACGCGGCAGGTACACGCTGGTCGAGATGAAGGAGCGAGTGGAAGCGCGGCCTCTGCCGGAGGTGGGCATCATCGACCTGCGGAAGGAGCGTGCCGAGAAGGAAGACCGCGGCATGGTCATCTTCAGCACGCCTCTCAAAGAGGCGTTGCGCGCGACGTTCGCGGCAGGGGAGCAGGCCATCATCCTCATCAATCGCCGTGGCTACGCGCCTTACCTGCTCTGCCGCGAGTGCGGACACGATTTCCGCTGCCGGGACTGCAGCGTCACGCTCACGGTTCACCGCCGCGTGGGCCTGCTCATGTGCCACTACTGCGGATTGCGCCGGCCGATCCCGTCGCGCTGCCCGCTGTGCAACGGCGAGGTGCTGCAGCCCATCGGGTTCGGGACGGAGAAGGTCGCCGAGCGTTTCATCCGCGATTTCCCTGATGTGGCCGTGGAGGTGCTCGACCGCGACTCCACGCGAAAGAAGGGGGAGCTCGTCCGTATCCTCGACCGCTTTCGCCGGCAGGAGACGCAGGCGCTGATCGGCACTCAGATGCTGAGCAAGGGACATCACTTCCCCAGCGTCACGCTCACCGCCGTCCTCAACGCCGACTCGATCCTCGGATATCCCGACTTCCGTTCCGCGGAGAAGACGTTCTACCTGCTCACGCAGGTGGCCGGACGGTCAGGGCGCGGCGAGCTGGTGGGGAAGGTGCTGATTCAGAGCGCGTTTCCGCAGCATTACGCGATCCAGCACGCCACGCGACACGACTACGAGGCGTTCTACGCGTCCGAGATCCAGTTCCGCCGGACGTTTCACTACCCGCCGGTCACGGCCATGATCGCGCTCGTGTTCAAGGGGACGAACGTCGAGCTCGTGGAGCGCGCCGCGGTCGAGTGCGGGAGCTCACTGGAAGAGGCGGTGCAGCCGCTGGCCGGCACGCGCGTGCAGGGGCCCGCGCCCGCGCCGCTGGCACGGATCAAGGGCGTGTGGCGTTATCACATCCTGCTGCGCTCCCCGCAGCGTGTGGCGCTGCGGCGGGCGGTGGACGCGGTCGTGACGAGGAAGAAGTGGCGGGGGGTGGATGTGGCGATCGATGTGGATCCGCTGAATATGCTCTAACTACGCGATCGGCTTCAGCATCCTGTTGTCGACCGGATTCTCCAGCACGACCAGGCCGGCCATGAGCCGCTCGTCGAGGGAGGGGTCGGCTGCGCGCGCCAGCGGGAGCGTCCTGTCGACCGCCGAGAGCACCGTCAGCAGCGCGCCGTAAAGCGGCTCCGAGCGCGAGCGCTCGAACAGATGAAACGGATAGCGCCGGCCGAACGTGGTCGGATCCACGTTCTTCAGGTTCGCCACCGCGTGGTCGAGAGACCACTGGATCCGGTTGCTCAGCTCTGACGGAAACCCGTTCGCCCGCGTGTGCTTTGCTGCCTCGGCCAGACGATCGACGGCGCGGCAGACGTTGCGCAGCTCCGTCTCGATGGGACCACGCCGCGCATCATCGGAAGAGAGCGCCGAAAACGACGTCATCAGCTTTCCGAGCCGCCCGCGGACGTCGTGATCGAGTTTCCACACGATCCACTCGATCGACGGGACATGGCGCATCCGCTCGTTCCCGCCTGCGGTCTCGAGAACGGCCGGTGCCGCTGCTGTCGCTTCAGTTGCCAGCTGCTGTTCCATTTGTTAGGGTCACCGCCGTGAACGGCGATGCGACGCAATTCGAAGAGCCGATCCTCGCGATCAGGCGCCGCATCGACGAGCTGACCGCGATGGAGGCTGAGCCCGCGCGGCAGGCTGAGATTGCCGAGCTCCAGACGAAGCTTACCAAAGTCTCGACCGAAATCTACGCTTCCCTGACTCCGTGGCAGAAGACGCTCGTGGCCCGGCACCCCCAACGTCCCTACACGCTCGACTTCATCGCGCTGCTGACCGACGAATTTACGGAGATTCATGGCGACCGCAACTTCGCCGACGACGCCGCCATCGTCAGCGGATTCGCCCGATTCCGCGGCCAGCCCTGCGCCGTCCTGGGCCACCAGAAAGGGCGGAACACGAAGGAGAAAGTCATCCGCAACTTCGGGCAGCCCAAACCCGAGGGCTTCCGCAAAGCGTTGCGGGTGATGAAGCTGGCCGAAAAGTTCAAGCTGCCCATCCTCACCTTCATCGACACGCAGGGCGCGTATCCGGGCGTGGGCGCCGAAGAGCGCGGGCAGGCCGAGGCCATCGCCGTGAACCTGCGCGAGATGGCCGCGCTCAGAGTCCCGATCATCATCACCGTCATCGGGGAAGGCGGAAGCGGAGGTGCGCTGGCTCTCGGTGTCGGCGACCGCGTGTTGATGCTCGAGCACGCTGTCTACTCGGTGATCTCCCCGGAAGGGTGCGCCGCGATTCTGTGGAAGAACTCGTCGGCCGCGCCGGATGCCGCCGCGGCCATGAAGATCACCGCCCAGGACCTCAAACGCCTCGGGATCATCGACGAGATCGTGCCCGAGCCGCCCGGCGGCGCGCACAGCGATCCCGCCGGCGCCGCCGAGCTGCTTGCGCCGGTGCTGGAGAAGGCGCTCAAAGAGGTCTCCAGGACCAAAGCGTCTCTACTCCCTGAAGAGAGATACAAGAAATTCAGGAAGATGGGCGTGTTCGAGAAGGGGTGAACGGCAGCGGAAACCGGTAACCGGAAACCGGCAACCGGGGGCGATCTACGGTTTCCGGTTTCCGGTTTCCGGTTATTACCGGTTACCCTTCATCGAGTGATCTACGATCGCTGGATCCCCGCAGAGGTGCCCCCGAACGGCTCCATTCCGATCACCCAGCCCACCCTCCGGTCGGTGTTCCTGCGCCGCGGCATCGACGATGACACCAAGTTCCGGCAGTTCGTCTCCCCGTCGGTCGACGACCTGCACGACGCGCGCGGGATCCACGGAGTCGACCACGCGTGCGAGCGCATCGCCCGCGCCATCCGCGACGGTGAGACCATCCTCATCTACGGCGACTACGACGTGGACGGAGTCACGTCGATCGTCCTTCTGCAGACGGTGCTCCGCTCGCTGGGCGCTGAGGCGGGGTTCGTCGTCCCTCATCGCCTCGTGGACGGATACGGGCTGAAGATCGAAGTGCTCGAGCGCGTGCTCGCGGAGCGCGACGTGAAGCTCGTCATCACGGTCGACTGCGGGATCACCAGCGTGGAGCCGGTGCGGATGGCCATCGAGCGCGGCATCGACGTCATCATCACAGACCATCATCTGCCGCCGGGGCTGCTGCCCGACGCAGCGGCGGTTCTGAATCCGAAGCAGCCGGGATGCGACTATCCGTTCAAGGAGCTGGCCGGGGTCGGCGTGGCTTTCAAGCTCTGCTCGGAGCTGATCCGCCGGAGCGGGAGGAAGATCTCGCTCCAGTCGCTGCTGAAGATCGCCGCGATCGGCACCATTGCCGACGTGGCGCCGCTGGTCGGAGAGAACCGCACCATCGCGCAACTGGGGCTGGACGGTCTCTCCGAGAGCAGGAATCCGGGACTGCGCGCAATGCTGCGGCGGCTCGGTCTGCACGGCAAGCCGCTTCGCGCGTCGGACATCGGGTTCAAGGTCGGGCCGCGCATCAACGCGGCGGGCCGGCTGGCGTCGGCAGACACGGCCATCGATCTGTTCGCGGCTCGCGACGAGGAGAGCGCCTGGACCATCTGCGCCGAGCTCGACCGGTTGAATGCCGAGCGTCAGCAGATCGAGGCCACCGTGCGCGAGGCGGCGCAGTCCCAGATGGCAGGCGGCGAGCGCGTGCTCGTCCTGGCCGGCGAGGCGTGGCACAAAGGAGTGCTCGGACTCGCCGCCGGCAGGATCGCGCAGCAGGTTCACCGTCCCACGCTGGTGATCTCGATCGAGGGAGAGCGATGCGTCGGCTCGGCGCGCAGCATCCGCACCATCGACCTCTATTCACAGCTTGCCGCGGTTTCCGATCTGTTCACTCACTTCGGCGGTCACGAGTTCGCGTGCGGCTTCTCGCTCCCGGCGACGAACCTGCCGGCCTTGAGGGCGCGGCTCGGCGAACGGTTCGCCACGCTGGAGGGCGATCTCTTCCGCCGCGATGCCGTCGTGGAGGGTGACCTGTCGCTGGCGGAGTTCGACCGTGAGTTCGTCATGGCGCACGAACTGCTGCAGCCATTCGGGGCCGCCAATGATCAGCCTCTCTTCATGGTGCGCCGGGTCCGTGTGGAGTCGCGCCGTACCTTCGCCGCGGACTGCTGTGAGCTCACCGTACGCGACAGCAGCGGGAGCGGCATCGCCGTGGTGTGGCCCTCCGTGAAGCAGCTGGCGGCAACACCTCCGGCGGAGCAGCACGATCTGTTGGTGCGGATCGAGCCCGACAGCTGGTCGCGCACGGGCGGCCGGCTGGCCGTATGTGACGTCCGGCCAGCGGAATAGCGCTCACCCGGCACAAGTTGCGTCGGTGTGGAGCGCCGCTGCCCGGGCGGCCTCATGGGAAGACGCCGCGCGGGTCGGCGGCGCTCCACCAGATACCTCCATGCAACGAGCCATCAGAGTCCTGCGCGTCGCGCTTCCGGTCGCGTTCGCCGCGTTCCTTCTCCTCATCGCGGTGAGCTGGAACCGCGCCCGGGGAGCGCGCGACCGCGAGCCCCTGCCGCAGATCACGTCGACGCAGCGACCGGGGGGAGATGTGGCGCAGGCGGAGGCGATCGCGTTCGAAGACACGCAGACGATCGGGGGCCGCGTCGTCTCCCGCGTGCGGGCCGCACGCGTGGTCGCGTTCAAGTCGGGGTGGAGCACGCTCGAGGACGTTCAGCTCACGCTCTACCGCGAGAGCGGCCTCACCTACGAGCTGCTCTGCCCGCAGGCTCAGTACAACAGCGAGACCAAGGAGGCGGAGGCGAAGGGCGGGGTGAAGGTGACCTCGAGCGACGGCGTGGAGATCTCCACCGCCGAGATCGACTTCGACGGTAACCGTCTCACCAACAGGATCCCTGTGCAGTTCCGCATCGACCGCTGGCAGGGGAGAGCGGGCGCCCTGGACATGGACGTTCCCGGCGAGACCCTCAGACTCTTCCAGAACGTGACCGCGACGATGACGCCGGCCGTACCGGGCCAGAGCCCCATGAATCTCGAGGCCGTCGAGGGCGTCTTCCGGCGGCGGGACAACGACGTCACGTTCACCGAGAACGTGAAGATGAATCGCGCCGCCGACCGCCTGCTGGCCAATCGCATCGTCGGCCGCTTCACCCAGGATCGAAGGAAGATGATCGGCCTGGAGGGATGGGGAGACGTGGATATCATCATGGCCGCCAACACGCTGCCCGGCGAAGACCTGGGCGGCCGCAAGCAGATCTTCTGCGACCGCTTCCACAGCGAGGTGGGCCCGGACGGTGAGATCAGCGCGCTGAACGCGGTGGGCGATCCGTCCGTGGCGCGCGCGATTCTCGATGGTCCGCCGCGACGCGAGATCGTGGCGCGCACGTTTCGCATCGCGCTCGCCAACCGCGCTGTGAGCGAGATCAAGGCCGAGTGGGAAATGGTCATGAAGGAGCTCGGCCCCACACCGCGCCAGGTGAGTTCGGACCGCGTGATCGTCTCGTTCGATCCTGCCCAGCGCCGCGCCACCAGCGCGTTCTTCGAGGGGAGTTTCAAATACACCGATCCGAAGACGACCGCCACCGCCGTGCGCGCGAACTACGACATCCCCGCCGATCGCGTGCTCCTCACCGCCACGCCCGGATTCGATCCCACCGTCGTCTCCGACGGGCAGACCATCAAGGCCAGACAGATCGAGTTCTCTCCTCGCGCCGGAACCGCCAAGGCCACCGGCGAGGTCATCGCCCAGCTCGTCTCGAAGGGCGGCGGGCCCTCGGCCGACGCGACCAGCCTCTTCCCGTCCGGCACGCCGGTGTTCGTGAACTCCGACCTCCTGCTCATGCGGCAGGACACGAACGTGGCAGTGTTCTCCGGCAACGTCAAGGCCTGGCAGCAGAACAACACGCTCTTCGCCCAGGAGCTCCAGGTCCAGGGCGCCGGGCAGACGCTGACTGCGCGCGGGGCCGTCCAGACCAGGCTCTACAACGCCGGCACGGAGCAGCGTAAGACGCCGGTGGTCTCCCGCAGCGATCAGCTCGTCATGAAGCGCAATGAGAACCGCGTCGATCTGGCCGGCTCGGTGACGATCGAAGACGAGGCCAGGACGCTGACGAGCGAGCAGGCCACGTTGTTCCTCGACGCGAAACGCAAGATCGAGAGGATCGAGGCCGAGCAGAAGGTGACCCTGGTCGAGAAGTCGACCTCGCGCAAGGTCACCGGCGACAAGGCGACGTACTTCATCAACAAGAAGATGGCCTACCTCAACGGGTCGCCCGCCACGGCGACCGATCCGGGCGGCACCGTCACCGGCGAACAGATCGTCTTCGACCTGAATCGGAACCGGTTCCAGGTGGAGTCCACGAGCGGGCAGACCTCCGGGACGTACAAGCAGCAGTAGGCCGAGGCCCCACTCCTGTTAGCATCGGCGCCGGATGTCCGATCGCGACACACAGATCCTCCCATTCACGCAGCGCGAGGCACCGGCGCAGCCGCTGCGGCTGGCGGCCTCGCACCTGGTGAAGGTGTATCGCGGCCGCAGAGTGGTCCGCGACGTCTCGGTGGAGATCAGCCAGGGAGAGATCATCGGCCTTCTGGGGCCGAACGGGGCGGGGAAGACCACGACGTTCTACATGATCGTGGGGCTGGTGCGGCCGGACGGCGGCACGGTGACTCTGGGGAACGAGGACATCACGGAGCTGCCGATGTATCTGCGCGCGCAGCGCGGCATCAGCTATCTGCCGCAGGAAGCGTCGGTCTTCCGCAAGCTGACGGTGGAAGAGAACCTGTTGTCGGTGTTCGAGACGATGCGGCTGCCGCTGGCGGAGCGGGAGCGGAGGACGCGCGAACTGTTGGAAGAGTTCGGGATCACACACATCGCGCGGAACCGGGCGTATACATTGTCGGGTGGGGAGAGGCGGAGGGTGGAGATTGCCAGATCGCTAGCGATCAACCCGGCATTCATCTTGCTAGACGAGCCCTTTGCAGGAATCGATCCAATTGCTGTATTCGAGATTCAGAGAATCGTTTCGCAGCTGCGCGCCAAAGGCATCGGCATCCTCATCACCGACCACAACGTGCGCGAAACACTGAAGATCACCGATCGCGCCTATATCATCAAGGAGGGTGAGATTTTCCGTCAGGGAGTCCCTGAGACTCTCTCGGCAGACGCGGAGGTCCGGCGGATTTATCTGGGCGAGACCTTCAACCTGCATTGACCATGGCACTAGAACAGAAGCTCCACCTCAAGCTCTCGCAGAAGCTGATCATGACGCCGTCGCTGCAGCAGGCGATCAAGCTGCTGCAGTTATCGAAGCTCGAGCTCCAGGAAGTCCTCAACCAGGAGCTGCTGGAGAATCCGCTTCTCGAGGAGACCGCGGAAGAGGCCAAGTCCGAGGAGCCGGAAGCGGAGACTTCGGATCAGAAGACGGAGGCGGAAGAGGCAGCCAAAACGGCGGAGACCACCGACAAGGACAAGGAGAAGGACTCCTTCGACGAGATCGACTACGACGCCTATTTTCAGGACTACATCGAATACGGATATAACCCGCGCGGGATGGGGGAGGAGCACGAGGAGTTTCCCATCGAGAACACCCTCACCCGCCCCCCCAACCTCACCGATCACCTCACCTGGCAGCTGAACATGTCCGACGCTTCGCCGCGGGTCAAGGACATCGGGGCGTTCATCATCGGCAACATCGACGAGGACGGATATCTGCGCGCCAGCAACGAGGAGGTCGAGGCATCCGGCCCGTACGACCGGGACGAGGTGGAGAAGGCCATCGCCGCGATCCAGGCCCTCGACCCCATCGGCGTCGGCGCGCGCGACCTCCGTGAGTGCCTGCTCCTGCAGCTGCAGTTCCTGGAGATGGACAACCCGATGGTCGAGGAGATCATCCGCGACCACTGGGACATGTTCATGCAGCGCCACTTCGTGCAGCTCGCCAAGTCGCTGAGCATCGACATGAAGACCCTGGAGGGCATCGTCGAGGCCATCAAGCATCTCGATCCGAAGCCCGGCCGGAAGTACTCCAACGAGCGGGCCATCTACGTCGAGCCCGACGTCTACGTGCAGAAGGTGAGCGACGATTACATCATCGTGCTGAACGAAGATGGCATGCCCAAGCTGCGCATCAACGGCAGCTACCGCAACATGCTGCACAACATGGACTCCAAGCAGGACGGCGAGACGGTCAACTACATCAAGGACAAGATCCGCTCCGCGGTGTGGCTCATCAAGTCCCTCGACCAGCGCCAGCGCACGATCTACAAGGTCGCCGAGTCGATCGTCAAACACCAGCGCGAGTTCCTGGAGAAGGGCATCGACTTCCTCCGCCCGCTGGTGCTCCGCGACGTGGCCGACGACATCCAGATGCACGAGTCCACGGTCTCCCGCGTGGTATCGAACAAGTACATGCACACGCCGCGCGGCCTGTTTCTCATGAAGTACTTCTTCCACAGCGGCATCGACTCCGACACCGGCGAGGACATCTCCAGCCTCACCGTGAAGAAGAAGATCCAGAGCTTCATCGAGGGCGAGGATCCGCGCAAGCCGCTGTCGGACTCCAAGATCATGAAGATCCTCAACGACGAGGGCATCAACATCGCCCGCCGCACCGTGGCCAAGTACCGTGACGAGCTGAACATCCCCTCGTCCACGGACCGGAAGCAGGTGTTCTAGATTCCGGGCTCAGGGCTCCGGGCTCAGAACCCCTCCTCCGAGCCCTCAGGCTGTGTGACGCACATCCTGGCACCTTCCAGGTCGCGGCTATACGATATACGGCATGTCGACTGAGATCACCGGCCGCAACTTCGAAGTCACTCCCAAGATCCGCGACCTCGTAGGGAAGAAGCTCTCCAAGGTGGAGCAGCGTCTCTTCGACGACGTCATCGAGACCCGCGTCGTGCTGCAGGTGGAGAAGTACCGCAACATCTGCGAGATCATCATCGTGGGCAAGGACCACGACGTGAAGGCCGTCCAGGAGTCGGACGAGTCGATGCCGGACGCCATCAACGCCGCCATCGACCACGTGAAGCGTCAGGCCCAGAAGAACCGCAAGAAGATCCGCGATCACCGCAACGGCCGCGCCAAGACGGTCGATGCCTGGGCCGTTCAGGTCCTCGAGCCGAGCCTGCTCCGCGTCAAGGGTGACAACAACCGCCCGCGCATCATCAAGACGAGCAACCTCCCCATCCGCCCCATGTCCATCGAGCACGCCGCTCTCCTGCTCGACGACTCCAAGAACGAGTTCATCGTCTTCCGCGACGTCGACACCGACAAGGTCTCGGTGATCTACAAGCGCCGCGACAGTAACCTGGGGCTGATCGCGCCGGAGTTCTGAGCGCCCCTGATCCGGCAACCGGTAACCGGAAACCGGAAACCGGAAACCGGAAACCGGAAACCGCAACAGGCTTCTCCAGAAACGGTAACTCGAAACCGGTAACCGCAACAGGCTTCTCCGGTTACCGGTTGCCGGTTACCGGTTGCCGGTTTCCGGTTGCCGGTTACCGGTTACCGGATACCATTGAAGCGTGCCCCCGACCGAAGACTTCGTCCCCTCCACGGTGCGGCCGCTCACGCGCCCGGAGCTGGACGACCTTTCGCTGAAGCTGGTAACGGGGGATGACGGGCTCGACCGTACGATCGCCCGGCCGCGGGTCCAGAAGCCGGGACTGGCCTTTGCCGGCTACTACGAGTACATCAAGCCGTGGCGTGTCCAGATCATCGGTGAGTCCGAGACCAAGTACCTGCAGAGCCTTCCTCCGCGCCTGCGCGAGAAGCGCGTCCGCGACGTAGCGGGCCTGGACGTCTCCTGCTTCGTCGTCACCAAGGGAATCGCGCCGCTCGACGAATTCAAGCAGGAGTGCGAGAAGCGCTCGGTTCCGCTCTTCTCCACGACGGCGCTCTCCTCGACGACGATCACGCGCATCACCTACTTCCTCGAGGAGACCATGGCGCCGCGCATCACCATGCACTCCGGCCTCCTCGACGTCTACGGCATCGGGGTCCTCCTCATCGGCGAGAGCGGCATCGGTAAGAGCGAGTGCGCCCTCGACCTGATCCACAGCGGGCACCGCCTGATCGCCGACGACATGGTCATCGTGCGCCGGCACCCCAACGACGTGCTCCTGGGGTACTCGAACGACCTGCTGCGGCACCATATGGAGCTGCGCGGCATCGGCATCATCGACATCAAGGATCTGTTCGGCGTCGCCTCGACGCGCGACGTCAAGCCGATCGACCTGGTCGTCAAGCTCGAGAAGTGGGTGGAGGGCACCGAATACGATCGGCTGGGAGTGATCGGGGAGACGTTCGAGCTCCTCGGCGTCTCGAAGCCGTACGTTCGCCTCCCGGTCGCCTCCGGACGGAACCTGGCGTTGCTGGTCGAGGTGGCCGCCCGCAACCATCTGATGAAGCTCCAGGGATACGATTCCGCGCGCGATTTCACGCGCCGGATCGACGAGCAGATCGCCAGGCAGGGCGCCGGCGACTCCGACATCATGCCCTCGCACCCGCGCGAGTCCGCAGTGAGCTCGGAGATGCGCAGCGTTCATACCCGCACCCGCTTTTCGCCGGATGTGCTCGATCGGACGCGCCGGCAGCGATAACGGCCCCCCATCGATCCTTCGCTACTACCCGTGGAGCAACCCCGGCGAAGGATAGACTGTTGGGGTTTTCAAGGAGGTGACATCGATGTCCCGAGGGATCGTTCTTCTCAGTCTCGTTCTCATTGTGCCTGCCTGTCAGCAGTCGACCGAGCAGGCCACGGATACGGCCAGCAACACCGTCCTTGCCGACACGGCTCCGCCGGCGCCGCCGGCGCCCCAGAGCCTGTCCGAGGGGTTCAGCACGCCGGAGTCGGTGCTGTATGACGCGGAGCAGGACGTCTACTTCGTGAGCAACATCAACGGCTCGCCGGTCGAGAAGGACGACAACGGGTACATCTCGCGGATCAACGCGGAGACGCTGCAGGTCGAGAGCAAGTGGATCGACGGCTCCAAGGCCGAGATTACCCTGAGCGCGCCGAAGGGAATGGCGATTGTCGGGGATGAGCTGTGGGTCACCGACATCACGTCCATCCGCAAGTTCGACCGCCGCACCGGGCAGCCCAGGGGCAGCACGACGATTCCCGGCGCGACGTTCCTCAACGACCTGGCCTCGGAAGGCATGACGGCGTACGTGTCGGACAGCGGGTTGAAGGCTGAGGGGAGCGGCTTTGGCCCCACAGGCACCGACGCGATCTGGAGCGTGACGGGAAACAAGGCCACGCGCTATGCGCGGGGCAAGGACCTCAACCGTCCGAATGGCCTGGCTGTGGTCAACGGGACGGTGTGGGTCGTGACGTTCGGCGCCAACGAGCTGTTCGCCATCGACAACGGGAAGAAGGGTGCCGTGACCGAGATGCCGCAGGGAGGTCTGGACGGACTGGCCCTGCTGCCGGACGGATCGGTACTCGTCTCGAGCTGGGAAGGGAAGGCGGTCTACCGCGGCAAGCCTGGCGACACATTCCAGGCCATCGTGGAGAACGTCGACTCGCCGGCGGACATCGGCGTCGACACGAAGCGCAACCGGCTCCTCATCCCGCACTTCATGGAGAACCGCGTCACGCTGCACACTTTGCAGTAATGATCGAGCACCTTGTCGTCATCACCGGTCTCTCTGGTTCCGGAAAGAGCTACGTGCAGTCGACACTCGAAGACCTCGGGTTCTACTGCTCGGACAATCTGCCGGTGGCCCTGATCGAGCCGTTCCTGGAAGAGGTGGCGGCGCATGAGAACGCGACGCGTGTCGGGATCGTGGTGGATGTGCGCACCCACGACTTCGCCACGATCTTTCCGGCGTTCTACCAGGAGCGTCTGAAGAAGCTGGTGCCGCACGTGGCGCTGGTCTTTCTGGAGGCCTCGGATGAGGTGCTGGCGCGCCGCTACTCGGAGACGCGGCGGCCGCATCCGCTGGCCAAGGACCTGCCGGTGTTCGAGGCCATTCAGGTCGAGAGGGAAGCGCTGACCGAAGTGAAGTCGCTGGCCAACATGGTGCTGGACACGTCCATGTTCTCGGTTCACGAGCTGAAGGCGGAGGTCATCCGCCGTTTCAAGCTGCCCGGACACGAGTTCACGATGCTGATCACCGTGCTCAGCTTCGGGTTCAAGTACAACATGCCTTACAGCGTGGATCTCCTGTTCGACGTCCGCTTCCTGCCGAACCCCCACTTCATCCCTGACCTGCGGCCCAGGACCGGCCTGGACGATGAGGTTTTGGGTTACCTCCGCGAGCAGCCGGAATACGAGGAGTACTACCGGCGGCTATACGACTTCATCAGCTACCTCATCCCCGCGTACAAGAAGGAGATGAAGAGCTATCTGACCATCGGGATCGGCTGCACGGGGGGGAGGCACCGCAGTGTGGCCATCGCGCAACGTCTCGGCGACGATCTGGCGCGCGAGGGCCACACGGTAGAGATCGTGCACCGCGACTGTTCCAGATGAGTATGATGCGATTCATGGAGCGCCGGTGTCCTCGGCGTGGAGCGCCGGTGTCCCCACCGGCGTGGAGTGCCGGTGTCCCCACCGGCGAGAGAGGGAAGGGATATTGATCGGAGCGTTGATCGTCACACACGGAAACCTTGCACACGAGCTGCTCAACGCAGCGAATCAGATTCAGACGGACGTCGCCGGCATCGAGGCCGTTCCGCTGGAGTGGAGTGAGTCGGTCGAGGACGCGCGGGAGAAGATCCGCCTGGCCCTCGAGCGGGTCGGCCGCGACTGCGCCGTCATCATCTTCACGGACATGTTCGGCGGCACCCCGAGCAACCTGGCCCTCTCGTTTCTGGAGAAGGGGCGGGTGGAGATCGTCACCGGGGTGAACCTTCCCATGATCGTGAAGTTCGCCACGGTGAAGCAGGAGGCCAAGGACCTGGCCACGCTTGCACACGTCATCAGCGAGAAGGGGTCAAAGGCCATTCGCGTGGCGTCGGACCTGCTCACCACCGCCGCGGAGGTAAACAGCTAGTTGGTCTCGCGCGACATCGAAATCAAGAACAAGCTCGGACTCCATGCGCGCGCCGCCGCGAAGCTCGTCCACAGCGCGGCCAGGTTCAAAAGCGACATCAAGATCCGCAAAGGCGACGAGGAAGTCGACGGAAAGAGCATCCTGGGCATCCTCCTGCTCGCGGCCGGAAAGGGCGCCACGATCACCGTGACGGCCGACGGAGAGGACGAGCGGGCCGCGGTCGACGCCATCGAGAACCTCATCGACGCCAAATTCGATGAAGTAGAATGAGGCCTTAGGCCTTAGGCCTTAGGCGTCAGGCCTTACCGTCCCCCTAAGGCCTATCGCCTAACGCCAAAGGCCTTATGCTGACCGACCGCGCCACCCGCCCGCAGACCCGCTCTGACACCCGAAGCTACAAGGGCATCGGTGTCTCGCCGGGCATCGCCATCGGCCGGGCCGTCATCGTCGAGAAGCGCGTCGGCGCCGTGTACCGCGTTCCCATCCGTGAGGAAGAGGTCGGCGGCGAGGTGACCCGGTTCATGGAGTCGCTCGAGACCACCCGGTTGGCCCTGCTGGAGCTGAAGCAGAAAGTCAGCCGCTCCATGGGCGATGAGTTCGCCTCGATCTTCGAGGCGCATGCCATGATCCTGAGCGATCCCTCGTTCGCCGACAAGGTCATCCAGAAGATCGAGTCCGAGGGGGTCAACGCCGAGTGGGCGCTTTCCGAGGTGCAGGAGGAGTACGAGGCGCGCTTTCAGAGCTTCGAAGATGAGTACCTGCGCGAGCGCATGGCCGACGTCAAGGACGTCGCCGAGCGTGTCCTGCTGCACCTCTCCGGCATTGCGCACCACGACCTCTCCGAGATCAAGCACGATGTGATCATCCTGGCCGAGGACCTGACTCCGTCGGACACGATCCACTTCAATCGCCGTCCCATCGTCGGCTTCGCCACCGAATCGGGCGGCCGGACATCACACACGTCCATCATCGCCAAGTCGCTGTTCATGCCGGCCGTCATCGGCGTGCCGCGGCTGACCAAGATGATCGACAACGACGAGTTGCTCATCGTCGACGGGTATGAGGGGACGGTCGTCGTCAACCCCACACCGGCCATGATCTCCGAGTACCGGACTCGCGTTTCCAGGCACGAAGAGGCGGAGAATCGGCTGCTCGAGAACCGCGCGTTCCCGTCGATCACCAGGGACAACCGCCAGATCTCGCTGCAGGCGAACATCGAGCTCGTGGAGGAGCTCGACGACGCGCGCCGCTTCGGCGCGGAAGCGATCGGCCTTTATCGGTCCGAGTTCCTGTACATCTCCAAGAGTCCCGACCTTCCCACCGAGGAAGAGCACTACCTCGTCTACAGGCAGCTGGCCGAGGCCATGGCGCCGAATCCATGCGTGATCAGGACGTTCGACCTCGGCGGCAAGAAGCTCGCCCGCGAAGTCATGGGCAGCAAGGAGGACAACCCCGTTCTCGGCCTCCGCGCCCTGCGGCTGTGCATGAAGCACCGGGAGATGTTCAAGGTGCAGCTCCGCGCGCTCCTGCGCGCCTCCGCATTCGGAAATCTGCGGATCATGTTTCCGCTGGTCTCGGGCGTGCAGGAGTTGCGGCAGGTCAAGACGCTGGTGCGCGAGCTGAAGAACGAGCTCGACTCCCAGGGTGTGAAGTACAACCGCGAGGTCAAGATCGGGATCATGATCGAGGTTCCGTCGGCCGCCCTGATCGCCGACTTCCTGGCGACCGAGGCCGACTTCTTCGCCATCGGCACGAACGACCTGATCCAGTACTCACTGGCCATCGACCGCTCCAATGAGAACGTCAGCTATCTGTACGAGCCGCTTCATCCCGGGCTGCTGCGCCTCATCAAAAGCGTCATCGACGCCGGCAAGCAGGCCGGAATCCCCGTCTCGCTGTGCGGCGAGATGGCGTCCGACCCCATCTACGCGATCGTTCTCCTGGGACTGGGGCTGGAGATCTTTTCGATGAATCCGTCCAGCATCCCGGTGATCAAGAACGTGGTGCGGTCGGTGCGCTACCGCGACTGCCGGCGCATCGCCGAAATCGCATTGCAGAAGAAGACCGCGCAGGAGATCGAGGAGTTCGTCATCGAGAGCGTGGCCATGCGTTTCCCCGAAGGACTCGTAGGAAAGGACGAATGACCCGGACCACAGAAGATGTTTTCGCCCTCAGCGACATCAGGAGAGTGCCGAAGCCGTGGGGCTACGAGCTGATCTTCGCGAAGACCGACCGCTATGTCGGGAAGATCCTGCACGTCAACCGCGGCCAGTCTCTCAGCCTGCAGTACCACGAAGTGAAAGACGAGACCCTCTTCGTCGTCAGCGGAGAGCTGCGTCTGACGATCGAGTGGGAGGGGGACCGTCGCGAGATGCCTCTGCGCGAAGGCGAGGCGTTTCACATCCGCCCCCGGATGATTCACCGGATGGAAGCCGTCAGCGACACCGACGTGGCCGAGGTCTCCACGACCGAGCTCGACGACGTGGTCAGGCTGGAAGACCGCTACGGACGCGCAGGAACCTCCAAACCGTGAAGAGACTGTTCGCACTGCTGATCGCTGCGATGCTGGCTGGAGCGCCGCCGTTCCTGGCGGCGGAGGACGAGAGAGACACCGCCAGGAATGGCGGCGCCCCACAGGAGCAGGAGTCGCCACAGGAGCAGAAGCCTCCGAAGAAGACCGACCCGCTCATCGAAGCCGCGAAGGCGGCGAAGTCGCAGCGGAAGAAGACCTCCACCAAGGTCATCACCAACGCCGACGTGAAGAGGTCGAAGGGCAAGCTGATCGTCATCGACTCCAAGGCGCCGGCGGAGAAGAAGGCGCCGGTGGCCACCGAGTCGTCGCTGCAAAAGCAGGATGAGCGATACAAGGCGCGCCTGGCGGCCCAGGAGGGGCTGGTCGAGGCGGAGAAGGACGTCGCGGAGCGGCAGAAGGAGCTCGAGCTGATCGAGCAGCGTTACTACCAGGAGAACGATCCGAACTACCGCGACACCGTTCTGCAGGAGCGCTTCGCGCAGGTCAAGCGGCAGCTCGAGGACGCCCGGGCCGCCGCGGCCGACGCGCGCGATGCTCTTCAGAAGATCGAGGCGCCTCAGCCGTGAGCAACACCTTCTTCATCGAGACGTGGGGCTGCCAGATGAACGATCTGGACACCCAGAGGCTCTCCGGCAGTCTCAAGCTCCGCGGCTGGCAGCGTGTCGAGAACGAGGACGAAGCCTCGCTCATCCTCCTCAACACCTGCAGCATCCGCGAGAAATCGGAACAGAAGGTCTTTTCCCGGCTTGGCGAGTTGCGCGAGCTGAAGCGGGTGACCGGCGTCCGCGTCGGCGTGGCCGGCTGCGTCGCGCAGCAGGAAGGGGAGAGGATCCTCCAGCGCGCGCCCTGGGTCGACTTCGTCATGGGGCCCGGCAATGTCGGCTATCTCGACGAAGTGCTGGGAGGAGCGCGAAGGGTGGCCACCGATTTTCCGGAGGACCGGCGCTACGACTATCTGACCATGGACCGCCCTTCGGCCACGAAAGCACAGGTCACCATCATCGAAGGCTGCAACAAGAACTGCACGTTCTGCATCGTGCCCACGACCCGCGGCCGCGAGGTCTCGCGGCCGTTCGACGACGTCATCGCGGAGTGCCGCGCCGCGGTCGAGACCGGCCGCGTCGAGATCGAGCTGCTCGGCCAGACCGTGAACGCGTATCGCTGTCCGGGGAGCGGGCGCGACTTCGGCGCACTGCTCTCGGCCGTCGCGGTGATCGCCGGCCTGGTCCGCCTCCGGTTCATGACCTCGCATCCCGCCGCGGTGAGCCACAGCATGATCGCGGCGATGCGCGACCACGCCACCATCTCGCGCTACCTCCACCTGCCAGTGCAATCCGGCTCCTCGGCCGTGCTGCGGCGGATGAAGCGCCTCTACACCCGCGAGAATTACCTCGAGGTGCTGGACCGCATCCGCCAGGCCATCCCCCTCATCCATTTCTCGACCGACATCATCGTCGGCTTCCCGGGAGAGACCGAGGACGACTTCCGGCAGTCGCTGAGTCTCATCGAGGAGGTGGGCTACGGATCGCTCTTCGCCTTCAAGTATTCGCCGCGGCCGGGGACGCCGGCCCTGAAAATCGGCGCTCCTGTACCGGACGACGTCGCCTCCGAGCGGCTCACCAGGCTGTTCGACCTGCACGAGCGGATCAAGCGCCAGCGCCTGGAGTCCTACCGTGGCCGGGTCCTTCCCGTCCTCTACGACGGGCCCAGCCGCAATGATCCTGCGGTGCTGGCGGGCCGGACGGACGATAATTGGGTCGTGAACTTCACCGGCGACCCCACCACACCTCTCGGAACTCTGGTCGGCGTGCGCATCGAAGAGGCCCAGCATCACACCCTGCGAGGGGAGGCGGTGTGAGCCTCATCCAACTCGTGCCGATGTCCATCAAGGGTCTGATGCTCGATCCCGTCTCGAACTCGCCGATCGTCGTGTTGAAGGACGAGCAGGAGAAGTTCTTCCTTCCGATCTGGGTGGGCATCTTCGAGGCCAACGCCATCGCGCTGCAGCTCGAGAGCGTGACGACGCCGCGGCCGATGACGCACGACCTTCTGCGCAACATGATCTCGGAACTGGACGCGCGGGTGACGCGCATCGTCATCAACGACCTGCGGGACAGCACATTCTTCGCGCAGATCCGTGTCGTGACCGGGGAGCGCACCCTCGAGCTGGACGCGCGTCCCAGCGACGCCATCGCCCTCGCCCTCAGAACCGAGGCGCCGATCTTCGTGGCCCAGACGGTGCTCGACCAGGCGCAGACGATCTCACCCGACGGCGACGATCAGGACGAGAAGCTCAAGAAGTGGTTCGAGCAGCTCGGCCCGGACGACCTCGGCAAGTACAAGATGTAGGAAACCCGGTAACCGGAAACCGGTAGCCGGTAACCGGTAACCGTCCGGTACAATCGCTCCAGACCGAATGATCATTACGGTAGCCAATCAAAAAGGTGGCGTCGGAAAGACCACCACGACCATCAATCTGGCTGCCGCCGTCGCCAACAAGGGCTTCAAGACCCTCCTGATCGATCTCGATCCCCAGGCCAATTCGACGATGAGCTACGTCGACCCGCGGGCGGTGGGCCGCTCGATGTTCGACGTGCTGGTGAGCGAGGAGACCCCGTTCCGCGACGTCATCGTCGCGACGCCGGTCGAGCACCTCTCCATCGCCCCATCCAGGATCTCCCTGGCCAAGCTCGAGTCGAAGCTCATCGGCGAGCTGGACGGCCCCTTCCGGCTGAAGGACAAGATCAAGGACGTCACCGACGCATACGACTATGTCTTCATCGACACACCGCCGACGCTCGGCATGATCACGGTGAACGCGCTGGTGGCGTCCACGCACGTGCTCGTGCCGATCCAATCGTCGTATTTCGCACTGGAGGGAACGGACGATCTGCTGGAGACGATCGAGAAGATCAAGGCCCGCCCCAACCCGAACCTCCAGCTCCTCGGCGTGGTCATCACGATGCACGACCGGCGGACGACGCTGGCCAAGGACATCCACGACCAGATCGGACAGGTATTCGGCGATCGCCTGTTCAACACCGTGATCACGAAGTCGATCCGGCTCGAGGAGAGCCCGGCGTACAAAGAATCGATCTTCACCTTTGCGCCGAAGTCGAGCGGGGCGATGGAGTACTACAGTCTGTCCGAGGAGATTCTTTCTCGTGTTTAGTCAAAGGACCTTCCCATGGCCATGAAACGCGGATTGCCCGAGCGCGCCACGATGCGCCACGACTCCCACTACGTCGAGGAGCTGACAAAGCGCTCCGGACGGCACATCGGATCGATGATCCCGCTGTCGATCATCGAGCCGAACTCCGAGCAGCCCCGCACGAACCTGGGCAACATCGAGGAGCTGGCCGCGTCGGTGCGGGAGAAGGGCGTGCTCGAGCCGATCCTGGTGCGCTCCGTCGGGCCGAACCGCTATCAGATCATCTCCGGTGAGCGGCGTTTCCGCGCCGCCTCGATGGCCGGTCTGGACGAGATCCCGGCCATCGAGCTCGATGTGGACGACAAGGAGACGGTCGAGATCGCCCTCATCGAGAACATCCAGCGCAAGGACCTCACCGCGTTCGAAGAGGCGGAGGGTTTCCAGCTGCTGCAGCAGAAGTTCGGCTACACGCACGAGAAGATCTCGCAGGTGATCGGGAAGTCGCGCACCACGATCACCGAGACGCTGATGATCAACGACATCCCCGACCGCATCCGCGCGCTCTGCCGGGAGGCGGGGATCGCCAACAAGTCGGTGCTGGTGCAGGTTTCGAGAGCAGGCGACGAGAAGGCCATGGAGCAGCTCGTGCGCAGCATGGCGGCGGGGGAGATGTCCCGGGCCGATCTGCGCAGGCAGACCGCCGCACGCCCCGAGCCGAAGAAAGCCGGCCGCCCGAAACACTTCACGTATCAGCTGAAGGACAAGGCCCTGCCATACACGCTGAACCTCTCCTTCAAGAAGGCGAACGTGGAGAAGGCGGAAGTGATCCAGGCCGTGCGCGAGCTGCTGCGGCGCCTGGAATCGGACTAGCGGACACCGGCGCCCCAATGGGTCCGGGCGGGTCTCTACCAGGTGGTATCGTCGGGGTCATGGCGGAGAATCCACGAAGGGACTGGCAGGACGCGCGCGGCGGCCGCATCGATCATCCGGACGGGGATCCGCTCGAATCGCCGCTGGACGCCGATGAGCGCGTCGACGAGGCCATCGCCGAGTCGTTTCCGGCCAGCGATCCGCCCTCGTGGAATGCGGGCCTGGACGACCTCGACGAGGTGTAGGCCGGCGTCAATGTGGAGCGCCGCCGACTCGGCGGCCGCCTGAGTGCACGCCATTCCGCACGTTGAATTTAACATAATCTATCTTATGGGACGCTGTGGAAACCCTGCATGACTCCTTAGTCCTTAGTCCTTAGTCCTTAGGCCTTAGGGTTTCCACTGGCGTCCCTCGTGCTCCTAACGACTAAGGGCTAAGGCCTAAGGACCAGGGTCTAAGGACTAGGGTCTAAGGCGGCCTACAATTCGCGACGGATGAACACCCTCTCCCGCTACATCCTCAAGGAAATGATCGGGCCGACCCTGCTCGGGTTTGCGTTCTACACCTCGATCATCCTCATGCAGAAGCTCTTCGACATGGCGGAGGTCATCATCCGCCGCTCCCTCACCGGGGACGTCGTCGGCAAGCTCCTGCTGCTCTCGCTGCCGCACATCATCGTCCTCACCGTCCCGATGTCGCTGCTGTTCGGCGTCCTCATCGCCGTCGGCCGCCTCTCCTCCGACTCCGAGATCATCGCCATGCGCGCCCTCGGCATCTCCACGCGCACGATCTACCGGCCGGTGTTCATCTTCAGCTTCGCGATGTTCCTGTTGAACCTCTACCTGATCAACGTCGTGATGCCGAAGGGCAACCGCGCGCTGCAGGACGTCCGCGCCGAGCTTCTGACCTCTTCCGCCGAGAAGGACATCAAGCCCCGCCTCTTCTACGACGAGTACCCGAACCTCATGATCTACGTGAACGACGTCGATCCTGAGAGCGGCGAATGGCGCGGCGTCTTCGTCTCCGACAGCCGCAGCGCCACCTCACCCGAGGCCACGACGCCGGCGGATGTGATCCGGGAAGCGGCGGCGGATCGCGAGGCGGATCAGGCCGGCGTCCTGGCCCAACGAGGCGGCCAGCGCATCATCGTTGCCGATGCGGGCCGCCTGGCCATCCAGCGGCCGTCGAAACAGGTCTGGATGGACCTGCGAGGCGCCGAGACACACGTCTGGGATCCGCGCCGGGCGGACCGATACGACCTCAATCGGAATGAGAGCCAGCGGCGGCTGGTCGCCGACACCGGGTCGAAGGACCTGCCGGCCGGGGCGATGGCGCGGTCGCTGCGGGAGATGAACCTGCAGGAGCTGTTCGCGCAGAGCCGCGCGCTCGAGGGGGTCGACAGCTACACGTACAACCTGGCGCAGGTCGAGATCCACAAGAAATTCGCGCTTCCGTTCGCCTGCATTGCCTTCGGGATCCTCGGATTGCCGCTCGGGATCACGAACCGGCGCGGCGGCAAAAGCTCAGGTTTTTCTTTAAGTATTGGCATCATCCTCTTCTACTACGTGATGATCGACAACGGCGAGCAGCTCGCCGCCTCCGGTGCAGTCCCGCCGGCCGTCGGGATGTGGGCGGCCAACGTGATCCTGCTCGTGGCCGGCATCTACCTGCTGATCAGGGCGAACCGCGACATCGGAGCGCGCAGCACCGGCGGCGGAGTGGTCAACCGCGCCATCAGCGGGTTGCGGCATCTGATGATGTCGCTGCGCCGCAGGAAGTCGCGCGGGAGGAACGCCGAGGACGATGATCCATCGCTGCTCAGCCGGCTGGACATCACGTTTCCGAACATCCTCGATCGGTACATCCTCCGTGAGTTCCTCAAGATCCTGCTGCTGGTGATCCTGTCGGTGATGGCGCTGTTCGTCATCGTGGAGTACACGGAGATGGCGGGTGCCGCCCGCGACAATCAGATTCCGGCCGGCACGATCATCTCGTACTTCCGCTTCTTCATGTTTCAGGTGCTGCACTGGACGCTGCCCATCTCCGTTCTGGTGGCCACGCTGGTGACGTTCGGAATGCTCTCCAGGAACAACGAGGTGACGGCGCTCAAGTCGGGGGGGGTCTCGCTCTACCGCGTGGCCCTGCCGATCGTCGTGGTTGCGGCGGCGATCAGCGCCGTCTCCTATCTGAATCTGGACTTCGTCCTCCCCTACACCACGCAGCGCGCCACAAAGATGAAGTCGATCATCAAGGGGCGGACACCGGTGGCGTCCACGGCGCAGGAGCAGAAGCTGTGGGTCTACGGCCAGGGCCGGTACCTGATGAACTTCCTGGCCTACGACAGGAACCGCGAAGAGCTGACGCAGGTGCAGGTGTTCGAGTTTCACCCCACTCGCTTCCGCCTGACGCGGCGCGTCTACGCGAACCACGCCAAATGGAACGGCCGGGCCTGGGTCTTCAGCGATGGATGGGTGCGCTCGTTCACGGAGAGCGGCACATCGACGTACACGCCGATCATCCAGCCGCTGGCGCTGTTCTACCGGGAGACGCCGGAGGATTTCGAGAGCGAGGTGACCTCGCCGGAACAGATGACATTCGCGCAGCTGCGGCGCTACATCGACACGATCAGGAACTCCGGGTACGCGGCGGACGAGCTGGCCGTCAAGCTGTACACAAAGACGTCATGGCCCGTGATCAGCCTGGTGATGGCGCTGATCGCGCTGCCCTTCGCGTTCCGGGTCGGGAAGCGCGGGGCGCTCTACGGCGTGGGGATCGCGCTGGTTCTGGGGATCGTCTACTGGATGGTGTTCGCGGTCTTCACGAAGTTCGGCGAGGTCGGCAACCTGCCCGCGCTCCTCTCGGCATGGAGCGCCAATGTGCTGTTCGCCATGGCCGCCGTGTACCTGTTCATCAACGTGGAGACGTGACCGCGGTAACCGGAAACCGGTAACCGGTAACCGGAAACCGGTTTCCGTCTAAATCGCGTCGACGATCTCGGCGCTGAGGCCCGGCCACTTCCTCAGGTACTCCCGGCGGTCGTTGTTGTACTTCGCCACGAGCTGGCGGTATTCCTCGCCTCTCCCCTGCCGCTCGTACATCTTCTTCGGCTGGAGGTAGTCGGCGTCCTCGAGGCCGGGGACGTGGGTGGCGACGAGGTATCCGAAATCGGGATCCTTCTCCCAGCGGATGGTGCCTTCGGCCAGCGCCTTCACGATGGCCGAGGAGTGCTGGATGCGGACTTTCTTGGAGCGCGCGTCCTTGTCGTCGCCGCCGATGCGACCGGTGTTGAGCAGGTACACCTCCATCGGGCTCTCGTTCATCAGCTCGAGCATGCGGTTTCCCTGAAGGGCGTGCAGCAGCGGGAAGAACGGATTCGTCCCCGGAACGCGGAGCGACTTGCCCGCTTCGGCGGCGCCGCCCGCGCTGGTTCCCTTGGTCTCGCCGAGCATGAAGTACGCGGCGGCGAGCGGGCCCTCCAGCCTGGCCACGGCGGGGATGATGTTCTCGTTGCGGTTGAGAATGAGGAGGAAGTCGACTTTCTTCACGTCGCGGGCGTCGGCCGCGCCGGCGATGTCTTCCATGCGGATGACGGCCCGGCCGTTCTGCGTGTACGACGTGTCGAAGTAATCGACCTTGCCGGCTTCGTTCTGCGAGACGTTCTCGAGGTAGGCCAGCGGCGAGGCGCAGGCCGCGTAGATCGTCGGCTCGTCGTTCGCATTGAGGCCGAACGTCTTGGCGAAGCAGCCGTTCTCGGTGGCGTAGACCTTGCCGCCGGGCATCAGCGCGCAGAAATCGTCCTGGACCGGCGAGGAGTCGTTCTGCTTGGTGAACGTCGTGGTGGTCTTTCCCGTCCCCGACAGCCCGACGATCAGGGCCACGCGCCGCTCGCTCCCGACCGGGATGACTTTGCATCCGGCGTGGAGGGCCAGGCCGCCGCGCTCGTAGACCAGCCTGTTCCACATCCGCAGCCCGCCCTTCTTCGACTCTCCGAAGTAGTCCGAGTTGAATACGCGCGTGGTGTAGCTGTCCAGGTCGACCGCGATCAGCCGCTCATCCGGATAGCCGGCCGCCTTCAGGTTCGGCGTGTAGATGACCGTGACCGCCGGCGAGAAGCTCTCCAGCTCCGCGGCCGTGGCCGGGTAATAGAGGATGTGCTGCATGGCGGCGATGTTGGCGTTGGCTTTCTCGATGATGAGACGGGCGGGGGTGCGGAACTGCGGGTCGTTGCCGATGAATCCCTCCACGACCAGCATGTCGCGGGTGCGAATGTAGTCGTTCTGCAGCCTGGCCAGGCGATCGTATTCGGCGCGGGTGATGGTCTGGTCGGAGTGCTCGGCGGGGCGGTCGGTGGCGATGAACGTGGAAAGCTTCGACCGGGAGACGACGCGGGTGGCCACGTTCAGATTGTCGAACTCGGTGACGCGCGCGTTCGGCATCTCCGCGGCAAAGCGGCGCAGATCCTCCGCGGTCGGGTTCCACACCACGGATCGCGGCTCGACCGGCAACGGCTTCGAGCGGCTGGATGAATGAGACGGGCGCGTAACGTGCTTCGCTGGCAGGATCTCAGTCATAGAAAGGTCCTCGTCGCGTTGAGATGAACAGCCGCCCTGCGCCGGGCGATTTTACATGAATGGCTGCGTGCGCGAGCTGGGCCTGGCGAAGTAAGGAATGGAGCGGCGGTGTCCCGCGCTCCATGCAATAGACTCCAACCTCATGCGCATTGCCGTGATCGGTGCGGGCGGCGTGGGCGGCTACTTCGGCGCCCGTCTGGCCGCGGCGGGCGCGGATGTCACGTTCGTCGTCCGCGGCCGCACGCTCGACGTCCTTCGCCGCCGCGGAATCCGGGTGGAGAGCATTGCCGGCGACTTCACCGTGCCGAACGTGAAGGCGACCGATTCTCCTTCCGACCCGGTCGACGCGATCCTCATGGCTACCAAAGCGTGGCAGCTCCGCGAGGCCGCGGAGCAGGTCCGGCCGATCGTCGGACCCGAGACTGTCGTCGTACCCCTTCAAAACGGCATCGACGCCCCGGAGCAGCTGGCTTCAGTCCTCGGCGAGAGCCATGTGGCGGGCGGCCTCTGTGCGATCGTCGCCTTCGTCGAAGAGCCGGGCGTGATCCGGCACATCGGCGCCGAGCCGCTGATCGCTTTCGGTGAGATGGACGGCCGCCCCAGCGAGCGGCTGGAGCGTCTGCGCGACGTCATCGTCGCTGCGGGTATCAAGTGCGAGATTCCACCCGACATCCGCCGCTCGATGTGGACGAAGTTCGTGTTCATCGCGCCGTTCTCCGGTGTGGGCAGCATCACGCGCATGCCCGTCGGAACGTGGAGGACCGTGCCGGAGACGCGCTCGCTCGCCGAGCGGGCTGTGGCCGAAGTGATCGCGCTGGCCGGCGCCGCGGGGGTGAGGCTCGACGACGACGCCGGCGCTCGCACGATGGCGCGCTATGACGCCCTGCCACCCGCCTCCACCCCCTCCATGCAGCGCGACATCGAAGGCGGCAGGCCGTCCGAGCTCGAGGCGCAGCTCGGTGACGTCGTGCGGCTGGGCCGCAAACACGGCGTGCCCACGCCGCTGCACGAGTGGATGTACGCCGCGCTGCTGCCGGCGGAAGGGGCCGCCCGCGCCGCAGCCGGAATGACGTAACATCACGCCGCATGTCCGAAGCCGGCAAGCGCCAGGCGCCCGCCGCCAGGAATGGCGGCGCCCCACAGAGCAGCGGCGCTCCACTCGAGAACCCCTCCATCGCCGAGGCGCGGCGCGTCCTCGAAGTCGAGGCCGCCGCGATCCTCGGCCTCGTCCGCCATCTGAACCAGACCTTTGCGGACGTCGTCGAGCTCGTCAATGCCTGCACCGGCCGCGTGGTCGCCATGGGCCTCGGCAAGTCCGGCATCATCTCCAAGAAGATCAGCTCGACGCTGGCCTCGACGGGCACTCCGTCGTTCTTCATGCACCCGGCCGAGGCCATTCATGGGGACCTGGGGATGATCGTGCGTGGCGATGTCGTCCTGGCCATCTCCGCCTCGGGCGAGACCGAGGAGCTCGTGAAACTGATTCCGAGCATCAAGCGGATCGGCGCAGAGATCGTGGCCATCACCGGCAATCCGAATTCGACGCTGGCGCGCGGCGCCGACTTTCACCTCTCCGCCGCGATCGACAAGGAGGCGTGTCCGCTCGGGCTCGCGCCGACCGCGTCGACGACGGCCGCGCTCGCGCTCGGCGACGCCCTGGCCATGGCGCTGCTGCGTCGGAAGGGGTTCCGCGAGGAGGACTTCGCGTTCCTCCATCCAGGCGGCAAGCTCGGCAAACGCTTCCTGCGCGTCCGCGACCTCATGCACAAGGACAAGGAAGTCCCCATCGTGACGGCGGACACGTCGATGCACGACGTCATCTACGAGATGTCGAAGAAGGGCTTCGGCATCACCGCGGTGGCGACGGACGACGGCGTGCTTCTCGGCGTCATCTCGGATGGGGACCTGCGCCGGCTCATTCAGAAAAACGAGGCGGTGCTGCGCAGCACGGCCGGCCAGTCGATGCGGGAGAACCCGGTGACGATCGCCGCGGAGGAGCTGGCGTCCGCGGCTCTGCAGATCATGGAAGAGCGCAAGATCACGTCGCTCTTCACCGTCGATGACGCCCGGCGCGTGCAGGGTATCATCCACATCCACGATCTCTGGGGTCTCGAGCTCTTCTGAAATGGACAAAGTCGTACTGCGTTACCGGGACGGCCGCACCGAGAAGGCGTCGCTCGCGCCGATCGATCTGGCCCGCGAGTCGTTCAGCATCACGCGCGAGGACGCCACATCCGACGAGATCCCTTTCTCCCAGCTCAAGGCGGTGTTCTTTCTGCGGCAGAACCCCGATGAGCCGCTCGAGGAGCCGTCCGGCAGCACCATTGCAGTGGAGTTCATCGATGGCGAGGTCATCCGCGGGATCGCGAACCTCAACCCGGAGCGGAACGGCTTTTACCTCTTTCCGGCCGACCGGAGCAAAAACGAGCGGATCTTTGTTGTGAGCTCCGCCATCGTCTCGATCGAAGTCGAGCGACTGTAAGTGGAGCGCCGCCATTCCCTGGCGGCCATGGAGCGCCGCCGGCCCGGCGGCATGGAGCGCAATTGAAGAGACGACTTCTCACCCTGACCCTGTTCATCGCCACCACCGCCCTGGCCCAGGGCGCCGAGATCGACCGCGCGGCAGCCGCGGTGGCCGGGATGGAGGCGCGTTTCACGCACAGCTTCACTCCCAGGGGCTTCAAGAATGCCCAGGTCGAGAGCGGCTCGGTCATCTTCGGGAAGATGCCGATGATGCGCTGGAGCTACACCACACCCGAGACGAAGCTCTTCGTCTTCGACGGAACGCGCTCCTGGTTCTACGTGCCGGACGACCGGCAGGTGACCGTGGCCGACATCGACGACCGCCGCCGCGCCGAGCTGCCGTTTCTCCTCCTCGGCAATGCCGCAGCGCGCGATCGCCATTTCGTCGTGCAGGAGAAGTCGCGCGGGGCGAAGATCACGACGACCCTGCAGGCGAAGTCGCAGGCGGCCATGGTCCGCAGCGTGAGCATCGTCTCCGATGCCGCCACGCACCGCATCGACTCGATCTCGTACAGCGATCGCGACGGCAATCGCACCGTCTTCAGCTTCTCCGGCTATCATCCCGCTCGCGTGGGTGGGGATACGTTCCAGTTCGCCGCGCCCGCCGGCGTGCAGGTGATTCGCGCCGAGTAACGAAGGAGGTCATCGATGCCTCAGGATTTCTCGTTCGACATCGTCTCGAAGACCGAGATGCAGGAAGTGGCCAACGCCATTCAGCAGGCCCAGAAGGAGCTTGCCCAGCGCTTCGACTTCAAGGGCAGCAAGAGCGAGATCGAGCTCTCCGGCGAAGAGCTCGTCCTGGTCAGCGATGACGAGGTCAAGCTGAAGAGTTTGAAAGACATCGTGGAAGGCAGGCTCGTCAAGCGCAAGGTGTCGCTCAAGGCGATCGAGTACGGCAAGCTCGAGGCCGCGGCGCTGGGAACGGTGCGCCAGAAAGCGAAGATCGTCCAGGGCATCGAGACGGAGAAGGCCAAGGCCATCGTCAAGGCCATCAAAGACGCGAAGCTGAAGGTGCAGGCGTCCATCCAATCCGATCAGGTTCGCGTCACCGGACGAAGCAAGGATGACCTGCAGCGGGCCATGAACCTGGTCCGGGAAGGGGATTACGGCATCCCCCTGCAGTTCACGAACTACCGCGGTTGAGCCCCCCTCCCCGATCGACTATTCTTGAGAGAGCCGTGACCGTCCCGAACACACTGTCCGATCAGGTCTCGCGCGCCGAGCGGATCATCGAGCTGGTCGCGCCGAAGCTGCAGCTGGTCGAAGAGGAGTTACAGCGCAATTTCGAGTCGCAGATCAAGACCATCGGCGACGTCGGCGACCACATCCTCGGCGGCGGCGGCAAGCGGCTCCGCCCGGCCCTCCTGCTGCTCGTCTCGGACATGCTCCGCTACGACGGGTACCGTGACGTCGTCTACGGCGCGGTCGTCGAGTTCATCCACACGGCCACGCTCGTCCACGACGACATCATCGACGAAGCCGCCATCCGCCGCGGCCGCACATCCATCAACTACCGCTGGGGCAACCAGCTCACGGTCCTGGTCGGCGATTACATCTTCATGCACTCGATGCGCATGGCTCTGGCCGAGGGGAATCTGGAGATCCTGCGGCTGCTGTCGAATGTGACGATCCGGATGATCGAAGGCGAGATCCTGGCGCTGGAGCAGAACGGCCGCGCCGATCTCTCCCTCGACGACTACTTCGACATCGTACGGCGGAAGACCGCCGCGCTCTTCGGCGCGTGCTGCCGCATTCCGGCGTATCTCGTCGACGCGCCCGAGAGCACTGCGACGGCGCTCTTCAATTACGGATCGAACCTCGGCGTCTGCTTCCAGGTCATCGACGATCTGCTGGATTTCACGTCCAGCACGGAAGTGCTGGGCAAACCGGCGCTGTCCGATCTGAAGGAAGGGAAGCTCACCCTGCCTCTGATTCTGGCCATCCCACGCGCCACGGCGCGCGAGCGCGAGATCATCAGCCGTGTCGCCGCCGAGAAGTCGTTCGGCGGAACGAATCCACCCGAAGTGATCGAGATCGTCGAGAAGTACGGAACGCTCGAGGAGACGCGAGCGATCGCACGCGACTACGCGCAGCGCGCCCGCGCCTCGCTGGAGGGATTCCCCTCCTCCCCCGCCCGCGACGCACTCGACACGGCGCTGGACTTCGTGCTCGAACGCGACCGGTAGCTTTTCGGGCCTCAGGCCTCAGGCCGCGGGAGGCCACCGCCCACCCGCCAGTTCACGGCCGCCGAGCCGGTTCCCCTCTGGCCTCGACGACATAGACCGGCTAGGACAGCATCTCCATGATCTCCGACATCGCCTCGCGCGCTTTCAGGTGCGTGGCTTCGTCCTGCCGGTCGGCCGTCAGCCGGATCACCTTGTTGTACTGCTCGATGGCCTTCGAGTAGTCGTTGAGGCAGCGGTGGTAGAGCTCGCCCTTGCAGAGCTTGGCCTCGATGTTCACCGGGTCGAGCTCGAGGATTTTGTTCAGGAAGATCATCGCAGCGTCGTATTTCCCCTCATCCATCGCCATCTTGTAGCGGAGGCGATAGAGAGCGATCAGCTCGCTGTTTCGGGGATCGATCCAGGCTCCCGGAAGGTAGGTGAGAAGAGTCGAGAGTAGCCTGTGCCTGTTGACTGGTACGGAGCGTTTCACCTCAAGCCGCTGCTGGCTCATTTCCACCACACCCTCCCTGGTGTCACGCGTTGCTCCTGTACAGTGTACGTCAAGAGGTTGACCATTTGGAAGACCTGCTAACATTTCGCCCGAATGCACATCGCCGTCTATCCCGGCTCATTCGACCCCCTGACGAACGGTCACCTGGACATCATCCGCCGCGGAATCCGGGTCTTCGACCGGATGTACGTGGCCGTTCTGGAGAACGAGGGGAAGTCTCCCCTCTTCTCGGTCAGCGAGCGGATGGCGCTGATCAAGCGCTGCACGAGCGATATGCCGACCGTCGAGGTGGAGTCGTTCTCCGGCCTGCTCGTGGACTACGCCCGTCGCGTGGAGGCCGGGGTGGTCATCCGCGGCATCCGAGCCATCTCCGACTACGAGTACGAGCTGCAGATGGCCCTGATGAACCGCGAGCTGCACGCCGGCGTGGAGACCATTTTCATGCTCCCGGCCGTCGAATACACCTACGTCTCCTCCCGCCTCGTCAAGGAAGTCTTCCGCCTCGGCGGCGACGTGGCGCGCCTCGTCCCGCCGGTCGTGCTGGAGTCGCTCAAGGCCCGCCTGCCGGTGGAAGTCGCTACGTAGGCTCCCAGGCCTCAGGAGAGGCTCGATGACTTGCCCATCGCTGTCCTGACGCCCTGGGCCTGAGGACTGAGGCCTGCGCGTTACTCGAATCTAGGGTCCAGCGCGTCGCGCAGACGGTCGCCGATCAGGTTGAACGCGGCCACGGTCGTGAAGATCGCCAGCCCGGGAAACAACGCCAGCCACCACGCGAACTCGATGTAGTCGTGCGCGACGCCCAGGATGCTTCCCCACGACGCCTCCGGCAACGCCACGCCGAAGCCGAGGAACGAGAGCGCGGACTCGGTGAGGATGGCCGAAGCCACTCCGAAGCTCGAGGAGACGATCACCGGGGCCAGAGCGTTCGGCAGGAGGTGGCGGAAGATGATCCGGGGATCGCGCGCCCCGCTGGCTCGTGCCGCCTGCGCGTACTCCAGCTCCCGGATCCGCAGGAACTCCGCCCGCACGAAACGCGCCTCGGTCGTCCACGAGGTGAGCGCGAGCGCGATGAGAATGGTCCACAGCGAGGGCCTGAACAACGCCACGATGCCGAGGACCAGAAAGAGGAACGGGAAGCAGAGGACAACTTCGATGAGGCGCGACACGATCCAGTCGGCCACGCTCCCGTAGTAGCCGGCCACGGCTCCGAGGAGCGAGCCGATGATGATGGCCAGGAGTGTGGCGGCGAACCCGATCAGCAGCGAGACACGCGCGCCGTAGATCATTCGCGAGAGCACATCCCGTCCCACCTCGTCGGTGCCCAGGACGTAATCGCCGCCGGGCGGCCGGAGGCGGCGGCCGACGTCGATCTCATCCGGCTCGTGCGGCGCGATCAGCGGCGCCATCACGGCGAGCAACGTGATCAGAGCGACGTAGACCAGCGCCGCGGTGGCGAGATGGCTGCGCCGGAAGCGCTGCCACGGCGTCCGCCGCGTCATCGCCGTCCCTCCAGGCGGATGCGCGGGTCGGCCAGCCCGTACATCACATCGGCGATGACGCTGGCCAGGAGCGTGAGCACCGCCGTGACGACGGTCAGCCCCATCACGGTCGGATAGTCACGCGTTCGGATCGAGTCGAAGTACAGCAGGCCGATGCCGTCCCACCGAAAGATCTCCTCGACGATGACGCTGCCCGACAAGAGATACGGAACGGTCAGGCCCAGCAGGGTGATCAGCGGCAGCAGTGCGTTCCGCACACCGTGCCGCCACACGACGGCCGCGCTGCCGATCCCCTTCGCGCGCGCGGTGGTGATGAAGTCCTGGCGGATGACCTCCGCCAGCGCCGAGCGCGAGAAGCGCGCGAAGATCGCCAGTTGGGCGTACGTCAGCGTCACCACCGGCAGGACGAGATGCCGCGTGCGATCGACGAGTCTGGCCCCGGTGGTCATCTCCGCGTAGCCGTCGCTCTGCATGCCGAACAGCGGCAGCACTCCGAGACGGACCGAGAACCACTCCATGAGCAGCAGCGCAACCCAGAACGCCGGAAGCGAGTAGAGAAGAAAGAAGAAGACCGCCGAGGCCCGGTCGCCGAGACGTCCGAGCCGGGCGCCGCTCCAGAGGCCGACGGGAACGCCGATGGCGGCGGCGATCAGCAGGGCCAGGATGCTCAGCAGCGCGCTGTTCGGCAGTTTCTCGAAGATCTTCTCGATGACCGGACGCCGGTCGGTGATCGATCTACCGAAGTCGAGCGTGACGATCCCGCTCAGCCACCGCCCGTATTGCACCGGGATCGAACGGTCGAGACCGTGCTGGCGCCGGATCGTGTCGAGGGTCTCCGGGGAGAGACTCGTTCCTCCACTGCCGGCGAAAAACGAGATGGGATCACCCGGTACGCTGTGAATCAGCGCGAACGTCGCGATGGTGATGCCGAAGAAGGTGATGACCGCGTAGAGAAGACGCCTGACGACGTACGCCAGCATCACTCGCCGTTGCGGGTCGTGGCGGTGGTCTGCGACTGAACGAGCGACGGCCGCGCTCCGGCCAGCCACCAGTCGAGCTCACCCGGCGTCCAGAGGAACAGCCCATAACCCCGTCCTACCCTTGCGTTGCGGACACGACGATTCATGACCCACTTCACGGTCGGCTGCACCGTCCAGGCGTAGGGCTGGTCTTCGGCCAGGATGGCGTGGAGACGCCTGTACAGGTCCGCGCGTTTGCCGGCATCGAATTCATACCGGCCCTGCTCGATCAGCCGGTCCGCCTCTGGATTCGCATAGAACGTGAAATTGAAGCCGCGGGGCGGCGTCTGCGACGAATGGAAGAGCGCGAACGGATCGGGGTCCGGATCGAGATCCCACGAGAGATATGCGGCCTGGTAGTTCCCGGCCATGATCCTCTGCATCAGGGCGGCGAAGTCCACCACGGCGATCTCCATGCGGACACCGGCCTTCTTGAGGTCGGCCTGCATCATCTGCGCGATCGCCTGAGCGGTGGCGCTCCCCGTCGTGATCATGAGATCGAACGAGAGCGGCTTTCCGCCGCGATCGAGCACGCCGTCGCCGTTCGTATCGAGCCAGCCGAGAGATGTGAGCAGCTGCCGGGCCCCTTCGGGGTCGTACTCGACGGCGGGCACCGTCGGGTTGAAGCCATCCTGCCCGGGAAGGAAGTGGCCCGTCATGACCCGTGCCGTGCCGCCGTAGAGACCGCTGATGATGTCGCGGACGTTGATGCACATGGCCAGGGCGCGGCGCATGCGCTTGTCGGAGAAGATCGGCTGGCGGCCATTCCAGGCGATGTAGTTGTAGGCTAGACCGTAGTACTCGACGAAGTTCAGCTTCTCCTGCAGACCGCTGTTTCCCCGCTCCCGCAACCACACGTCGGATTGAACGTTCGTCTCGTCGAGCTGCCCGACCTTCGCGGCGTTCCAGGCCGTGGCGCCGCTCTGGATCACCTTGAAGTGAACGGTCTCGATGTACGGCTTCTGCGTCCAGTAGTTGTCCCTGCGCGCCAGCACGACTTCCGTCCCGGTGACGTATCGCGTGAGCACGTACGGGCCGCTGCCAACGGGCTTTGCGTTGTAGTCGGTGTTGAAGTTGCCCTTCGAGTAGACGTGCTCGGGCACGACCAGAAGATTCGTGAAGGAGAGCAGCTGAGAGGCCAGCGCCTCCCGGAATGCCACGAGGATGGTGTGCGGGCCGACCACGCGCGTGCGGGCCATGTCCAGCTGATCGAAGTACGGCGCCATCCCGTAGGCTTCCGATTGCGGCTCGACGATCTTCTGCAGCGTGAACAGCACGTCGTTGGCACGGACCGGCGTTCCGTCCGAGAACGTGGCTTTGGGATCGAGATAGAACGTGTAGTCGCGGCGGTCGGCCGAGATGTCCCATCGCCCGGCCAGCGCCGGCACCGGCTGCAGCTCGGCGGAGAGGTCGACCAGCGCAGTGAAGAGGTAACGGTGAACGTACGTGTCGTAGCGGCTGCCGACCAGCACGGGGTTGAGCGTGACGATGTCCGACTCGAGACGCCGGACCAGTGTTCCACCGAAGCGCGGCGGGGAGGTCTCCGGCTCCGCGGAGCCGGCGGGCGACCCGGCTTCCCGCGCGCACGCGCCGAGCAGGAGGAGCACCACCAGAAGAACGCGGGTATCGGAGTGGCGCTTCACGAACTGATTATAGATGGAGCGCGGGTGTCCCACCGCCGCCGCGCCCACATCCCGAAATGGAGCGCGGGTGTCCTCACCCGCGCCCGGGCGGCGGTGAGGACACCGCCGCTCCATTCCGCGGCGGGTGTCCTACCGGACCGAGATCGACTGCGTCGCGACGTTGTAGAACGCGTCGACGGCGCGCACGATCACGAACCGACCCGTCACCGCAGACTTCGGAATCCGGAACGTCTCCTCCGAGGAGTCGGCGATCCCGTCGACCGGCGTCAGCCGGATCCACTTCTCGGCGTCCGCCGAATATTCGACCCGGCTAATGGGCGACATCCGATCCGTCACGCGGACGACGACGTCGGCGCCGTCAGGAGCCGATGTGATCGTCGGCGGGCTGTTGTCGATCTGAAATTCGATTCCGTCCTTGCTCGTCTCGAGCGGCATGTCCGGGTTGTCGGCCGCATCCGTCGCCGTGACGCGGATCTCGTAGGTCCCGTCCGGCAGCTGCGAGGTATCGAAGTTGAGCTGGTTCTCGCTGATGTTCTCGCGCAGCCGCAGCCAGCGATTGCTTCCCTTCTCCCGGAACGAGACGGTATACCGAAGGCTGTCGCCGTTGTCGTCGCGCGCCCGCCACATGATGGTGCGATAGCCTTTGCGGAACATTCTCTTGCCGGGATCGCTCCTCTCACGCGCCGCGTCGAGACTGGAGAAGATGCCGTATTCGTCCGGGTTGGTGGCCTCGACGACCTGCGGCGAAGCCGGATAGCCGGCGCTGATGAACACCACGGCCGGATCCTGAACGGAGATCGCCTCGATCACCGGCGCGACGTTGCGGTTCACGTATGCGATCGTCACGCCGTCGATGACGAAGTCGGCCGGGCCCCGGGCCGTGGTCAGCTTCCACTGCAGATACCGCCCGGCCGGCGCGGCCACCGGCCCTTCCGTCGTGGTCGAGGGCGCGGTCCACGCGCTCCAGGTCGCGTCCGGGTCGCGGGTGTTCCCGCTGCGGAAGGCCACTGCCACGGCGCCGGAATTCAGCCCTTTGCCCTGAAGTCGATACGTGCCGAAACGAGAGAAGCGCTCCACATCCTTGGCCGCGGAGCGAAACTCGCCCCGCGTGGACAGCGCCTTGTCGAGTCGATAGACGGCCCCGCTGTTCGTGGTCGTGACGACCGTGCTGCCGGCGTTGTTGCTAATGGACACGACCTGCTTCTCCGGGACGTTTGCGATGAGCGAAGCCTCACCGTCCCGGACCTCGTAGATGCGTCCCTGCGGTCCTGTCGACAGAAGGATGGCACCCTCTCCACCGCTGCTGATCGCGTACACCATCTCGCGGTCGAACTTGCGGATGACCTCCACGAAGTCGTCGGAGTTGATGCGGTACAGCTCACCGGTTCCCGCCGCCTGCGGTCCCGGCGCCGCGAACGAGAAGCTCACCTCCACGTTCGAAGAGGGCTCGTCCTTCCTGGCCTCCGACGATTGCGCCGACCCCGACTGCTGCTGTTGCTGTTGCTGCTGCGCGGGCTTCGGCTGCGCCTTCGGCGCCGACGAGGGCAACACGTTGCTCACTCCGGCGGCCCATCCCGTCCCGCTGCTGTCGACATAGATCGAGGAGATCTCGTTGAGCTCGGAGTCGTACAGCGCGTGCGCGGAACCGTCCGCCGCAACGGCGTAGATGCGACCCTTGCCGCTCGCTCCGGCCAGTAGAGTGCCGTTCGAGCGCAGAGCCATCGTGCGCAGGTGCGTGTCGGGCGAGTCGAACCAGACTTTCCCCTGCCCCGACGCCGTGACGCGGAAGAGCTTTCCGTCCACGCCGGTGGCGACCGCCAGATCGCCGTTCGGCAGAAACAGCAACGACCAGATGTAGGCCTGTTCCGGATCGAAGAACGTCGTCGCTTTGCCGCTGTCGGGATCGACTCGATAGACCTTGCCGTTCGGCGAGGTGCCGACATAGAGCGCTCCGTTTCGGAACGCGATCGCGTAAACCTCGGGCTCGGGCGCGGTGTAAACCGGCTTGAGGTCGGTGCCGCGGAGGCGGTAGACCTTGCCGTCGTTTCCCGTGCCGAAGAAGTAGTCGCCGTTCGGCGCGGCGATCTGCGAGAGAACGAACGGGTCGTTGAACGACGCGATCTTGCGGACCGCCGGCGCTGCGCGCAGCTCTCCGCGCGTGGTGACGGCAAACCCCTCGATCTCACCGGTCAGGAACTCTTCGGCCGAACGGATCCGCCAGAACTGAGGAGCGACGGCCAGGGCGCTCGAGGCAACGAACAGACTCAGCAGCAACAGGACAGAAAAGCGGCGCATGGGTTTCCTTCCCGAGAACGAAGTGCGGCGTGTCAAATCAGATCGATGGGCGGATCGGCACGTCGATCCTCACAGCTCCGTCGATGATGTAACCGAGGGAGCGGGCATCGCGGGCCGCGGCATGATAGCGGACGGGTGCCTTGGCACGGTTCGACGTGTCGTCGCTCACGACCGCCCGGATCGAGGGCGGCAGGTTCGGCAGATACACTCCGGCGGTGACTGCGCCCTCGCTCGTCGAGTAGAGGCCCACGGTCAGATCCGTCGACGGACGGAGCCGCCGGAGGACGCCCAGGACCTGCTCGAGGGTGCGGGGATCGGGTGGAACGAGAGTGAAGTCGATCTGATTGGCGATCGAGCCGCTGCCCACCATCAGGTAAGAGCTGCCCGGCGGCTGATCATCGGGGATCTTCACTTCGAACGTCTCGACGAACGCCTCGCCGCGATACGGCTTGAGCAGCGTGCGCACGCGCACGGTATCGCCGGGCGAGATGCGACCGTCTGCCGGCGGCTCCAGGGTCGCTTCCACGAGCCTGGCGATCCTGAGCTCATCGTCGTGCCGCAGATGAACGGTGACGCTCTCGATCTCGGCGTCGCTGAACTCATTCGAGATCAGGTAGCCGGAGATCACGGCCAGGTACGCCGGGATGGCCTGGCGAGCCTGCGCTCCGGCCCATCCCTCGCGAAGCCGGATCGGCTCGTAGCCTTTGAGCTTGATCTCGGAGTCGAGGACGACGGTGCGCTCGCCCGCCGCCCGCTGCGCGTTGGCGACCACGCTGTCCGCGGCCATCGCCAGCATGAGCGGCGAGAGCTGCGGATGGCGGACGACATTGACGTGATAGGTCTTGGCCGGTCCGGTGCCGCTCAGCGTGAGCTCGACCGGAATCATCGGCGCGCTCTCGCCGAGGTAGCCCATGATGCCGGGTGCGCGATCCTGGCGGAGGGCGCCGACGATCTTTCCCGTGTTCGCGAACTTGAACGAGGTTGCCAGGCTGGGCATGAAGCCGATCACTTCCGCCTGCGCCATCGGGAAGCTGATCTCGCCCATGTCGAGGAACGGGTGCCCGAATGCATAAACGCGGCTGCCTTCGACGTGGGTGACGGTCCCGGTCGCGGCAACATTGAAGGCGCCGTTCAGAAGAACGGCTCCGATCGGGTCACCGGGGGCGAACTGCTGCGCGTCGCTGGAGGTGCCGCCGCTCGCCGCCGCTCCGCTCGTGGCCGAGCCCGTGGGAACGGCGACGAAATTCATCGCGTCCAGATACTTGCCGAAGCGGGCGATCGTCTCCGGCGCGAAACTGGAGAGCGACATCGGCAGCGCGATCCGCTTCGCTCCGCCGATCGAGCTGACCTGCTGCGCGGAGAAGTCGCTCATCAGCCTCTCGAATACGGTCTCGGACTTGTGGTTCGCGATCGTGTCGAGAAACTCGGCCCCTGACATCCGCGGCGCCGCCGCGGCCAGGGCCTTTCCGCCGCCACCGGCCTGGGCGATCTTCAGCATCTCGTCGATCGGGGTAATGCCGACCATCGGCTCCTTCGCGAACTGCCATGAGTAAGCCAGAGCGCCGATGACCCTGCCGTCGATCATGATCGGCGATCCGCTCATCCCCTGCATGACACCGGTGCGCCGGATGATCGGCGCGTCGATGCGCGCCAGGATCAGGTCCTGTCCCGGCCCGATCTGGTTCAGAACGCCGATGATCTCGACGTCGAACCTCTCGACCTTGTTACCCTCGAACACCGTGAGGCCATACCCCTTCATCCCCTTTTTGACCTCGGAGATGGGCATCGTCCCGGCAGCATTCGCCGTGGCAACTGCGCTGAGCAGCAGGAGGAGAAACGCTAGTGTTCGGCAGGGATTGCGCACGTGCGAGGTAACACTCCTTATCCTGACTGCATTTCGACGGCCATGCCAGTCTTTCGTCACGGGACGCCCCGCCCGGCGACCGGCCAATGTTGGCGCCTCCTCCGAACTCAGTCTTTGACACGCCCGTCGCGGATGTGAATGACCCTGCGGGCCTCGCGGGCGACGTCGTCTTCGTGCGTGACGATGATGATGGAGTTGCCGCGGGTATGCAGCTCCCGGAACAGATCGAGGATCTCCCGGCCGGTCTGGGAATCGAGGTTGCCGGTCGGCTCGTCGGCCAGGAGCAGCGAGGGGCCGTTGACCAGGGCGCGGGCGATGGCCACGCGCTGGCGCTGGCCGCCGGAAAGCTCGTTGGGCTGATGGCTCATCCTGTCCGCCAGCCCCACCGCCGTCAGCGCCTCCTCGGCCAGCTCCCTTCTCCGGGCTCGAGGGATCTTCGCGTAGATCAGCGGCAGCTCCACGTTCTGGAGCGCGGTGGTGCGGGCCAGGAGGTTGAACGTCTGGAAGATGAAGCCGATTTTCTTGTTCCGGACCGCGGCCAGCTCGTCGTCGTTCATCGTCTCCACCGGGACCCCGTCCAGCAGGTAGCGGCCGGATGAGGGCGTATCGAGGCAGCCGATGATGTTCATGAGCGTCGACTTGCCCGATCCGGACGGGCCCATGATGGCCACGTATTCGCCCTGCTCGATGATGAGGTCGACGCCGCGGAGCGCGTAAATCTCCTGAGGACCGAGTTGATACACGCGCGTCAGCTCGTGCATCTCGATGAGATGGGCGGTTTCAGGCATCGGCAGTGCGCTCATTCGTCATTCCCTTTCCGATGATTACGAATGCAGCTCGCGGAAGGTTCTTGCTCACGCCGCTCCGGACTGCATCGAGCCGATGTACGCGAAGCCGAGCTTGAACACCAGCACCACGGCCCAGAGCGTGATCACGATGGCGGCCGACCGGGCCCTGCTGACCCGGCCGACGTACGAGAACCCGATGCTGAACAGCGCCAGCGACCAGGCCGTGAAGATGTCGATCGCCGACAGCAGCGTAAAGAGGATGCGCTGTTCGCGCGGATCGGCCAGGAATCCGAGGTTCGATCGAACCAGCGTCGGAATCATGTCGGGAGCGATGGTCTGGCGCGTGAACATGATGATGGTCGCGATCACGCCGACGATGACAAAGGGCATCCAGGCGTGAAGGGTGACCGAGAACGCTTCCTTGTATGTGCCCTCCCCTCCCATGAGCCGGAAGGCGAGCAGGAGGACCCCGGCGATGATGGCCAGGGTGATGATGCTGAAGACCGGCGTGGCATAGCCCATGGCCTTGCTGAAGGCGCCGCCGAAGCGGATGACGCGATCCATGTCCGCCTCGGACATCTGCCGTCCCTGCTGCGCCATCTGCTCGCGCATCATCGACTCGAAGTCGAGCTTCGGGACGAAGATGATCGCCGAGATGAGCGCGCTGATCAGGATCAGCAGGAGCGGAGCGAGGATGTTCGGCCGGCGGACGATGTCCTCAAACGTCTCGGCGGGGGCGAACAGCACCCCCGCCATCCGGTCAAACGCGCTTTTTGTCGAAGGTGGAACCGCTGGTGACTGAGGGACCTCGCCTGGCGAGTCTGTCATCTCCGATTTTCCTCGTCGTCGTTCACGCGGCCGTAATTGAGCCAATTGTAACGGTCCAGCTGCGTAAAGACGCGAGGTTCGGGCGAGAGCTCCGGCTCGTCGATCTGAATGTTGTGAACGTCGAGGATGTCGCCGACCTGGCGATGGTACGTGGCCACGGCCTGGTTGTAGCCGACCAGGGCCTGCAGCTCGCGGACACGCGCGTCGGAGAGCTGCTGCTGGATCTGGAGAACCTGGAAGTTCGTGGTCATGCCGTTTTCGTAGCGCCGGCGCTCGGCCTCGAGGTTGCGCTCGGCGGCATCCCTCGCGGTCCGCGTGGCAGTGATGAGGCTGGCCGCGGTGCTGACGGCGCGCGCGGCGGTGCGGACGTCGAGCATGATGTCCTGGCGGATCTGCTCCTGATCGAGGCGCGACGCATCGCGATCGAGCTGCGCGCGCCGGCGCGCGGCGCGCGCACCGATGTTCGACAGCGGCACGCCGGCGTTGACGGCGAATGTCCAGCTGGGAAAGTCGTTGCCGAACACTTCCCGGAGGGCCGGGGTGAGCCGGCTGGTGAGAATGGGCTGGCCGGTGACCGGATCGAAGTCGGTCTCGACGCCCGAGCCGGCCGCGCGATAGCTCACGTTGAAGTCGAGCTGCGGAAGGACCTGATTGCGGGCGAAGAGGTACTGCACTTCGCGTGACTCGGTCGTGAGCTGCGCCTGACGCAGCTCCGGGCGCAGCTCGAATGCCCGCGCCACGGCGGCGTCGGGGCTGACGCTCATCGGCTGGTACTCGACCGGGTCGGTCGGCACGATCGGACGCTCCCAGTCAGAGCGCTCGAGGTTGAGCAGAGCCCGCAGGCGGTCTTCCGCGCTGCGCACGCTGGCCACGGCCGTGATGAGCTGCTCTTCCGTCGTGGCGATGGTCACGCGCGGCTGGAGGATGTCCAGAGGGGCCGAAGCACCGACGTCGATGCGGATCTGGGTGATGCGGGCCTGGTCGCGCGCCAGGAACAGCGACTCCTTCACCACCTCAACGGCCCGGCGGGCATAGACGAGATCCAGGTACGCCTGCTCCACTCCGACCACCGTGTTCATCAAAGCCGTGCGGAAGAGCTCGCGGTTGATTCCGAGAGTATTGCGGGCGATGAGGATGGTGCGGCGGTTGACGTCGACGCCGAAGTCGCGCAGCAGGGGCTGCGAGGCGCGGAACGAGAGGCTGGGCGTGTACGCGGGATTGAGAAACGTGCCCGCGCCGACGCGGCTGCTGCGTGCCGTGTTCAGCCCGATGAAGTAGTCGCCGCCCGCCGGCAGGTTCTGAGCGACACCGATGTTCAAGAGGGTCTGCTTCTCCTGCGAGGCTTCCTGCGTCGAGATGACCGCGCCTTCGCTGCTCGACTGCGAGAGCGTGCCGGTGGCGAACCAGTCGTAGATGCCGTACTGCGAGCGGAGGCTCTCGCCGGCCATCCGGAAGTCGTACCCCTGAAGCTGAATGCCGAGGTTGCGCTCCACGGCCGTGGCCAGAGCCTGGTCCAGGCTCAGGCGCATCGCCCGCGGGTCATTCATGTCCTGGTCTGTTTCGGCGGTGACCGCTTCCGTGGTCCGTCGCCCCTCCGTCGTCGTCGTAGTCGTCTGAGCGAGGAGCGATGTCGCAACGAGCAACACACACGTCATCATCGTCAGGCGTCGTACTGCGGTCATGTAAGCCCTCCCGAACGCGGTACACGTGCCGCGATCACGGTCTAATTACGGATGTCTCCGCTGAGAGTTTCGCGCGGGATTTTATAGGACTGACGTCCGCGAGACCTCAGGGTTCGTCGCTGGGAGCGGCGCCCCGGCAAAATGGCAGGCTGCAAACTGCCCCGGCTTGTGCTCGACCAGCGCCGGAACCTCGTCTTTGCAGATGGGAAACTGCGCAATCGGACAGCGCGTGTGGAACACGCAGCCGCTCGGCGGATTCAGCGGCGTAGGGATGTCGCCCGACAGAAGGATGCGCGTCTTTTTCAGCGTCGGATCGGGAATCGGAACCGCCGACAGGAGCGCCTTCGTATACGGATGCAGCGGGTCGCGGTAGAGCGTCTCACGACCCGACAGCTCCATGATCTTCCCGAGGTACATGACGGCGACGCGCGTGGAGATGTGCTCGACCACCGACAGATCGTGAGCGATGAACAGGTACGTCAGCCTCAGCTCCTCCTGGAGATCCTGAAGCAGATTGACGACCTGCGCCTGCACCGAGACGTCCAGCGCCGAGACCGGCTCGTCGAGCACGAGGAACTTCGGATTCGTGGCCAGGGCCCGGGCCACGCCGATGCGTTGCCGCTGGCCGCCGGAGAACTCGTGCGGGTAGCGCTTCCGGTAATCGGGGCTCAGTCCGACCTTCTCGAGCAATTGCGCCACACGATCAGCGCGCTCGGAGGAGCTCATCCCGCCATGGATGATGAGCGGCTCGGACACGATCGTCCCCACCGTCATGCGCGGATTGAGCGAGGCATACGGATCCTGAAACACGATCTGCATGTGGCGGCGCATCCGGCGCATGTCGTTGGCGTCGAGAGCCAGCAGGTCCGTGGACTCGAATTCGACGGAGCCGGAAGTCGGCTCGATCAGCCGCAGGATGCAGCGGCCCACCGTCGTCTTCCCGGAACCGGACTCGCCGACCAGGCCGAGCGTCTCTCCTCGCGAAATGCCGAAGCTGATCCCGTCGACCGCCTTGACCTCCGCCACGAGCCGCGCCAGGATCCCCCGCTTGACCGGGAAATACTTCTTGAGGTCGCGGACCACCAGCAGCTCCTGCCCCTCCCCCATCGGAACCTTCGGCGTGATCTGGGACCCCGATTCCTCGTGCCGATCGTGCGGCTCCTTGACGACCGGCGTGCGCTGGCGCGAAGTCTGATCCGCCGTCGTGGGCAGACCGCCGCTGATGGCGGGCGCGACTTTGTCGTCGCCGGGGAAGAAAGGCTTGTCAGGCACGCGGCTTCTCCATCCTCTCCGGATCGGCCTGATCCCCATGCAGATAGCAGCGCGCGTCGTGTCCTTCGCCGACGATCATCCGCGCCGGCTCGTTGCCGAGGCAGATGGGCATGACGTCGGGACAGCGAGGATTGAACTTGCAGCCGGGCGGCAGCGCGTTGATCGACGGCACCATCCCGGCAATCGTGGGCAGACGCGTCACGCGGCCGGCCCTGGTGACGCTGGGCAGGGACTTCAGCAGACCCCGTGTATATGGATGCGCCGGGCTCGAGAAAAGATCGCGTACCGGCGCTTCCTCGACGATGCGGCCGGTGTACATCACGATGATCCGCTCGCAGAACTCGGCCACCACACCGAGGTCGTGCGTGATGAGCAGAATGGCCAGGCCCAGCCTCTTCTGCAGGCCTGCCAGCAGCTCCATGATCTGGGCCTGGATCGTCACGTCGAGCGCGGTGGTCGGCTCGTCCGCGATGAGCAGCTCCGGGTCGCATGACAGCGCCATCGCGATCATGACGCGCTGCCGCATGCCGCCGGAGAGCTGATGCGGATAGTCGTGCAGCCTTTTGTGCGGATCGGGGATCGAGACCAGCTCCAGCATGTCGCCGGCCTGCTTCCACGCATCCTTCCGGCCCACGTCGCGGTGCAGCCGGATCGCCTCCGCCACCTGCGCCCCGATCTTGAAGACCGGATTGAGCGAGGTCATGGGCTCCTGAAAGATCATGGCCACGTCGTTGCCCCGGACGTGACGCATCTCTCTTTCGGACAGCGAGGCCAGGTCGCGGCCTTTGAAGTGGATCGATCCGCCGGTGATCCGGCCGGGCGAGGCCACCAGGCGCATGATCGACATCGCCGTCACGCTCTTGCCGCAGCCCGACTCCCCCACCAGCGCCACCGCTTCGCCACGGCGCACATTGAACGAGATGTTTTCGACGGCATGAACCAGGCCGTCCTCGGTGGGAAACGAAGTCCGCAGATTCTTGACCTGGAGCAGAGCCTCCGCCGGGTTGACGTCCACGTCTGCTACGGCCGCTTCAGGCATTCCGACCGGCTGCGTCGTCGGAGGGACTTCAGTCACGGCCGGGATCGTAGCAAGAACGGTGACAGCGGTTCAGCGGCGGGTGAACCGGCCCACGGTGGCGCGCACTTCCGGCACGCCCAGCGCGCCGGCTACGCCGAGGTACACCACGCCGAAGATCCCGCAGGCCATGACCGCCTCGACGATGTAGCGCATCGGAAGTCGTGAGGCGATCCCGGCGCCGGCGAACCTGTCGAAGACCGCCGCGACGACGCCGGCGGCGACGGCTGCGATCCATAGTTTCGTGTAGTAGCCGGCCAGCGATTCCCCCTCGCCGACGCGGCGGCGGATCCCGCGCCGCAGCAACAGAAACTCGATCCAGGCGGCGATCCCGGACGCCGCCGTGATCCCGGCCCCGCCCATCGCCACCGCGCCGCCGGTCTCGAAGCCCATCGCGGCGACGAGCGAGGTAACGAACGGCCGCAGCGGGAGTGCCAGGAGGTACGCCAGGACGCCGCCGACGAGGACCCGCGCCATGGCATAGCGCATCGGCGTCTTCGTGTCCCCCAGCGCGTAGAACGTCGAGGAGTACAGCCGTCCGAGCGTTGCCACGAGCAGGCCGATGGTCGAGCCGATGAGGATGTACCAGACGATTCTAGAATCCGCGGCGGTGAACTTCCCGCGCTGGTACAGCGCGGTCACGAGGAGCCGGCCGATCAGCATGAACGCGACGGTCGTCGGGATGACGAAGAACGCGATCTGCCGCAGGCCGCGCGTCAGCCGTTTGCGCAATCCAGCCGCGATCTCCTCCGTCGTGCCCGTCTGGCCGGCCATCTGCGGCAGCTCGGCCGCGGCGACGGACATCCCGAACAGGGAGATCGGCAGCATGTAGATCATCTGCGCGTAGCCGAGACTGGCCACGGCGCCCGTCGGCAGGAGCGTGGCGATGGCCAGGTCGACGTAGCCGCTCACCTGGACGACACCGCGCCCCAGCACCACCGGACCAAAGTTCCGGAACATCTCCCGCACCGGCTCGAGCCCGCGGTCGAGGCCGAAGGAGAGATTGCGCGCGACACGAATGACGAACGGAACCTGAATGCCGAACTGCAGAAGCGAGCCCACGAGCATGCCCCAGGCGAGCGCCACGGCCAGCCCGCGTTCATGAAGACGGCTGCCGAAGATCACCAGTGTGGTAATGGCGGCGATGTTCGCGAGGACCGGCGCCACGTACGAGACGAAGAACATCCGGTGCGTGTTCAGGACGCCCAGACACCATGCGGAGATGACCAGGACACCGACGGAGAGAAAGAGGATGCGGACCAGGACGACGGTCAGATCGAAGACTTCGCCTTTGAATCCCGGCGCCGTGAAGGGAAGGACGTACGGGGTGACCACAATGCCGATGACGACGAAGGCGCTGACGGCGATCGCCAGGAGCGAGACGAAGACCCCGGCCACGCGGCCGGCCAGCTTGTCGTCGCCCCTGGCCACGAGGCGGGCGTACACCGGGATGAAGGATGCGGAAAGAACTCCTTCGCCGAACAGGTTCTGCAGGACGTTCGGAGCCTTCATGGCGTACTTGAAGGCGTCCGCAGCGGCGGAGTTGCCGAGATAGCGCGCGAACACTGCCTCGCGGACCAGGCCCGACACGCGGCTGAGAAAGATTCCGGCGGCGACCAGCGCCGCATATCCGCCGAGTTTCACACTGATTTCCGAAGAGTAAGATAGCCCCTCTTGAGCGAAGACACGCGACCGATCCGGATTGCAGGCGCGGGGCCATCGGGACTGGCCGCGGCCCTCGCCCTGGCCGCGGCCGGCCGTTCCGTGCAGGTGCACGAGGCGAAACCGACCGTCGGCAGCCGCTTCATCGGCGACCTGCAGATCATCGAGGCCGCCTCCGAGCGCGAGCCGGTTCCCGATCTGCTCGACCGCTTCGGGATCGAGCGGAACTTCTACTTCCGGCCGGCCACCTGGGCCACGTTCTACGACCATCGCGGGCGTGCGCGCGTCATCCGCAGCGATGCGCCGTACGGTTGGTTCATTCGAAGGGGCCCGCAGGAGGGATCGCTCGACCGCGGCCTCCTGGCGCAGGCGCTCAAGCTCGGCGTCGATGTCGTGTTCAACAGCCGGCTGACGGCCACCGATGCCGACATCGTGGCCACGGGGCCGGCCTCACCGGACGGGCTGGCCCGGGAGATGACCTGGGAGACGGGCGAGGGGGAGCGCATCGACGTCTACTTCGATCACAAGCTCTCCCCGGGCGGCTATTCGTATCTCTTCATTCTCGACGGCGTGGCCACGTTCGGCTGCGCGATCGTGGCGGATTTCAAACGCATCGACGACTACTTCGCGCACTCGGTCGCTTCCGCGCAGCGGATCCGGAATTTCGAGGTGCCACCGAATGCTCGAGTCGGCTATTCGTACATGAATTTCCATTTGAAGGAGCGCGCCACCAACGGCAGCTCGGTCTACGTCGGCGAGGCGGCCGGTTTTCAGGACTACCTCTTCGGCCTCGGCATCCGCTACGCGCTCACGAGCGGTCACCTCGCCGCGCGCGCCATTCTGGAGAGCCGCGACTTCGACCAGCTGTGGCGGAGCGAGCTCGGCGCGAAGCAGGAGACCAGCCTCGTCAATCGATTCCTGTACGAGAGCGGCGGGAACGCCGGGCTCTCCATCTTCGTTCGTCAGGCCGCCCGGGCGCGCGATTTTCATCGGTATCTGAGCGGGTGGCATCAGCGCCGGTGGTGGAAAACACTGTTGTCCCCGTTCGTTCGGCGGTTATGGCGCCATCGCGGCCGCTGCATGCACAAACCGGGAGAACACTGGTGCCGTTCGCGGGACACGGAGATGAAAGTGCCGCCGCTGGGACCGGTCGGATCATGAACGTCGACGAGGCGTACGACGACTGCCGGCGCATCGCCCACAAGCACGGCGCGAACTTCTCGGTCGGATTCCGCTTCCTGCCGAGAGTGAAGCGCCGCGCCGTCTACGCGGCCTACGCGTACTGCCGCTGGGCCGACGACATCGCGGACGAAGGGGCCCAGGACTCCGCGCTCAGGGCTCAGGAGCTGGATGCGTGGCAGTCGGAGCTCGACGCCTGCTACGCAGGCACGCCCGCCCACCCCATCACCATCGCCCTCGGCGATTCGCTTCGGCACTTCGCGATTCCGAAGAGCGCGTTCATCGCTCTCATCGAGGGGTGCCGTCAGGACATGTGGAAGACGCGGTACGAGACGTTCGAGGAGTTGCTTCACTACTGCGAGCTGGTGGCGGCGTCGATCTCCGACATCTCCCTGTCGATCTTCGGCTACAGGAGCGACAGCGCGATCGAGCACGGGCGTGACCTCTCCACGGCCCTGCAGCTCACGAACGTGACGCGGGACGTGGGCGACGACCTCACGCGCGACCGCGTCTACATCCCGCGCCAGGAGCTGCGGCGTTTCGGCGTGACCGAGGAGGAGTTGTTCGCCAGAGCCGAGAACGAGCGCGTGCGCGCGCTCGTGGAGTTCCAGATCGAGCGCGCCGAGTCGTACTTCCGCCGGGCCGAGCCGCTGCTGCGCGAGCTCGACTGGGATGCCAGATTTCCCACTCTGCTCATGGGCGGCGTGTACGCCACCGTCCTTGGGAAGTTGAAGAAAGACCCGCTCGTAGTCATCAGGCGGCGGCTGTCGCTGACTGCGCTGCAGAAAGTCATGGTTGTCGGTGCGCGGATGCTTCGGCCGCATTTCGTCTGAAACCAGGCGGAGATCGGGGACGTCTACGGATGAGATGAGACTGATCGCGGTGGTGGTGGCGGCAGCGCTGGTGGCTGGCCCGGCGCTCGTAGCCCAGACCACGCCGCCCCAGCCGCCTCCGGAGCCGGAGCCGGTCACCACCGTCGTGATCCCCGTCGTCGGCAGCATCCTCGGCGCAAACGGGGTCCGCTGGAAGACGGACCTCGAGCTGCACAACGGCGAATCCCACGAGGTCACCGTCGCCATCGAGCTGGCGACCGACCCCGACAGGGTGCTGCTCATGCCGATGGCGCCCGGCCAGGGAATCCGCTTCCTGGACGTTCTCGGCGAGGCTTTCGGAGCCGACGGACTGATGTCGCCGATCCTGGTCCGCACGAGTGGACGGCGCTCCGTGTCGATCCGCGCCACCGCCTACGGCGCGAGAGGGGCCGAGTCGTTCCAGCCGCAGCCGATCACCATCAACTACGGGCCCACCTACGCCCCGGCCCGCGTGCTGTACGGGCTCTCGTTCAGCGACGACCTCCGCACCAACATCGGTCTGGCGAATCTGTCGAGCGCCGACGCGGACTTCACTCTCGCGCTCCAGCGCATCCCCGGCCGCAACCTCGCTGTGCGCAGGGTGCGAGTGCCGCGGTTGGCGCTCTGGCACTTCAGCATTCAGACCGCCTTCCCCATGATTACCAGGGGCGACAGCTTCGCAGTCGTCATCGAGACCTCCGTCGCCGACACCTGCGTCTACGGCTCGGTCATCGAGAACGCTACCAATTCCGCGCGGTTCGTCGACCCTGTTTTCGGAGCCCCGACCCCTCGTCAACCCGAGCGGTAGCGAGGGTCCCGGTCGGGACCATCCGGTACCACCGGCCGCGCCCGGAATACTCACTACGCGCGGAATCACGCCCGGTGTATCCTCTTTCCTCGATGTCCGAGCCGGAATACCTCATCTGCCTGGAGTGTGAGACGCCGACTTACCAGTTCGAATGGGACGAAGAGAAAGTCGAGCAGGCGCTCTGCAACACGTGCGGCAACGACGACCCCACCGAGTTCATGACCGAGGAAGAGCTCGAGGAGCAATCGGGCTGAAGTCGTCGCCGGAATGAAGCCCGTCATCATCGGCATCGCCGGGGGAACCGGCTCCGGCAAGACGACAGTCGCGCGCGCGATCTACGATCGGGTCGGCCAGGACCGGATCGAGTGGATCTCCCACGACTCCTATTACCGAAACTTCGACGGCCTCGCTCCCGGGGATCGCGACAAGATCAACTTCGATCACCCCGACTCGCTCGAGACGGAACTGCTGGCTCGTCACCTCGACGTGTTGTGCAAAGGCTCCTCGGTGGAGGTGCCGCTGTACGACTTCAACACGGATTCGCGAACACAGCAGACCCGGCACGTGGAACCGCGGCGCGTGATCATCGTGGAGGGGATCCTGGTCCTGGCCGAGCCCGAGCTGCGAAAGCGAATCGACATCAAGCTGTTCGTCGATACGCCCGCCGACCTGCGTTTCATGCGCCGCCTGCTGCGCGACGTGGAGAACAGAGGAAGGTCGCTCCAGTCGGTCGTCCATCAGTACATGGCGACCGTGCGGCCGATGCACGAGGAGTTCGTGGAGCCGTCCAAGCGCTACGCCGACCTCATCATTCCCGAGGGCGGCGAGAACAGAGTGGCTCTGGACGCAATCATCTCGCGCGTCGAGCATCTCGTCGGTCCCCGCTGACCCGTAGGACGGCCGGGCGCGCTGGTGCCCTCACCGGCGCCGCGTTCCTACCATCCGTGGAGTGATCGGGACTGCCGGGAGACGGACCGGACAGAAGGAGTGGTTTTTTATTCGGATAAGACCAACCTCTGTAGGTGCCTTATTTTCAAATCTTTGTGACGATTACCGGAGGGACGGAATGGGAAACCGCACGCGGCCGGTTGAACGTCCCGTAAGAAACGCGAGGCGCGCCACCGATTGACCGGTTCGCCTCGCGATCCTTACAATGAGCGGGCCTCAGGTAGCCGACCCGCAGCATCACACGCCAAAGAAGAAGGGGGGGAGATCCGGGAATGCCTCTCGTTCACGTGAAGGAAGACGAGACCTTTGAAAACGCACTGCGTCGCTTCAAACGCAAGTGTGAGAAGTCAGGAATTCTCTCCGAGCTGAAGAAACGCCAGCACTACGAAAAGCCGAGCACGAAGAGAAAACGGAAAGCCATCGCTGCACGCAAGAAAGTACTTCGCAAACTTGCTGAAGAGCGTCGTACCGGCTACTGATCAAGGTTGATTGTTCATGAGGACTCGGGTGATGAGCCCGAGTCCTTTTCTTTTGGGGCACCCTCAGTTCCGAATTTTGACTTCCGACCTCTCTTCACTCGAATTCGACCGCGTCCTCACGCTCATCGCGCTGGAGGCGAAGAGCGCTCCAGGCAGGGAGGCGGTCATGCGCCGCGCTCCGCTGCGGACGAAAGACGCCGCCGATCTGGCGCAGTCGCAGCTCGCCGAAATGCTGCGTTTCTTTCACCGCGACGGCCTGCTCCCCCTGGCGGGGCTCACCGACGTCGGTCTCCTCTTCGAAGGGGAGGCTGTTCTCGATCTGGAAGTGTCGTGGCTCGTCGTGAGGTCGGTCCGCGCCACGCAGGCCATGCGCGAGACGCTGGTGCGCTCGGAGGACTTCCGCCGGCTGAGAGAGCTGGCCGCGGAGGTCCCCGACCTGGCCGCGGTCGTTTCGAAGAGCGGCAGGTTCTTCACGCGCGACGGAAAGCTGCGCGAGGACGCATCGACCGAGTTGAGGGCGATCCGCGGCCGCGTTCAGACCAAGCGCGCCGCCATCCAGAAGGTCCTCAACGACGTCATGAACCGCAGCGGGGACGCCATTCAGGAGCCGCTCGTGGTCATGCGCGGCGAGAGGTACTGCATCCCGGTGCGCAGCGATCATCGCAACGCGGTGCCGGGCATCCTGCACGAGCGCTCCGGATCGGGCGCTTCGTTCTTCATCGAGCCGATGCAGGCCATCGAGCTGAACAACGATCTGGCCGACCTGCTGATCCAGGAGCGAGAAGAGATCGCACGGATCACGCGCCTCGTCGCGCAGCTCCTGCTCGATCACGCGGACGCGATTGCCGATGCCGTGCGCCAGTGCGGAGAGCTCGACGCCCTCCAGGCCTGCGCCGTTTTCGCCGACGCCGTGCGCGGAACGCGACCCGAGTTCAGCGACGCCGGCGAGCTTCGCCTGCTGGAGGGACGCCACCCTCTGCTCGACGAGCGCATCGCCGTGTCGCGGCGTGAAGCGTTCGGCGAGGAGGAGGCCGGCCGCAGCGTCGTGCCGATCTCGGTCGAGCTGAACGGCAACGCCTCCGCGCTCATCATCAGCGGTCCGAACGCCGGCGGAAAGACGGTCGCGCTCAAGACGGCCGGCCTGCTCGTGGCGATGGGACTCAGCGGCCTTCCCGTTCCCGCCGCGGAGGGAACCATCCTCCCCGTCGTCGACTCCGTTCACGTTCTGGTCGGCGACGACCAGAGCGTGCTCGAGCACCTCTCCACGTTCTCCGCCTATCTCTTGCGCCTGAAGCGGATCCTCCACCAGGCCACCGATCGATCGCTCGTGCTGCTCGACGAGCTGGGATCGGGGACGGATCCGGAAGAGGGCGCCGCGCTCGCCGCGTCGGTCATCGAGCACCTCCTGGAAGCGCGAGTACTGCTGATCGCGACGACGCACCTGTCGGCGCTGAAAGGCTTCGCGGTCAAGGACTCGCGCATCGTCAACGCCTCGATGGAGTTCGATTCGGCGAGCGGACAGCCGACCTATCGCCTGATCGTCGGGCTGCCCGGCCGGAGCCGCGCCATCGATGCCGCGCAGACCATCGGCCTCCCCTCCTCCATCATCGCCGGCGCCCGCGCCCGCCTCGGCGACCGCTACGGCGAGACCGACCATCTCCTGGCCGAGCTCCAGCGCAGAATGTCGGAAGTGCTCGCGCAGCAGGATGAGGTGCGGCGGCTGCGTGAGGGGCTCGAGGCGGAGCGAAGCAAAGCCGAGGAAAGCGCGAAGAAGCTGGAGGCGGAGCGCGCGAGAGTCGGTGCGAGGTATCGCGAGGAGCTGGACCGTCTGAAGGATGACGTGTCGCGGCAGGTCACCGCGGAGATCAGGAACCTGCGCGAATCGGACAAGATCGCACGGGTGAATGCGGCCGAGGTGCTGCGCACCGTGACCAGGCCGGTGGAGAAGGCGCTGCAGTTCATCCCCGCGGAGCAGCGCGAGGTGCACGCCGGCGAGCGCGCCGAGCACCGCAAGTTCAAGGTGACCGGCGAGGTCGTGTCGATCGCAGGCGGGAGAGCCGTGCTGAACGTCAACGGCCGGAAGATGACGGTGGATGTGAGCGAGCTGGTCCCGCGCGGAGCGGCGCCCGTGCCGGCCGGACGGCGCGCGGCACGCGCGCCGCTCCACGAGAGCGACGTAGCCGAGATCTCCGCGGAGCTGAACCTCGTCGGCCAGCGCGTCGACGATGCTCTGGAAGAGTCGGACAGGTTCCTCGATCGCGCTCTGATGGAAGGCAGGCAGGCGGTGCGCATCATTCACGGCTTCGGCACCGGGACGCTGCGCCGCGCCATCCGCGAGCATCTTCGGAAACACCCGGCCGTCAAGTCGTGGAGGGCGGGGGGAGAGAATGAAGGAGGAGATGGTGCAACGGTCGCCGTACTCGACTCGTAACTACGGTTTGCGGTTTCCGGTTACCGGTTGCCCTCCCCCATGGCACTCGTAGACCTCAATGACTCCGTGATCGCCCAGGTGCGCTCGGCGGCGGACATCGTCGACTTCATCGCGCAGGTCACCCCTCTGAAGCTCGCCGGAAAGAGCTACAAGGGCCTGTGCCCGTTCCATCGGGAGAAGACGCCGTCGTTCACCGTCGACCGCGACAAGGGCCTCTTCTACTGCTTCGGTTGCGGCACGGGAGGAGACATCTTCAAGTTTCTCTCGCTGACCGAGCGATTCACGTTTCCCGAAGCGGTGGAGCACGTGGCGTCGCGGGTGGGAATCGAGCTGCCGCGGCGAAGGAAGACATCGCGCGATACCGACAGGGACGATCTGCTCGAGCTGATGGACGACGCCTCGGAAGCGTTTCACCAGGCGCTGGGCTTTCCGGACAACGCCGCGGCGCGATATCTGAAGGAGCGAAACGTCCCCAAAGACGTCGTGACCAGGTACGGGTTCGGCTACGCGCCCGACTCGTGGGACTACATCTTCACGCGTCTGGCGCGAAAGCATGGCGAGAAGAAGCTCGAGCGCGCCGGACTGATCATGCCGCGGAAGAGCGGCAGCGGCTGGTACGACCGCTTCCGCAACCGCCTCATGATCCCGATCCACTCGGACACGGGCGCGCTGGTCGGATTCGGCGGACGGTCGCTCGACGGAAGCGATCCGAAGTACCTCAACTCCCCCGAGTCCGACATCTTCAACAAGTCGCGGCTGCTCTACAACCTTCATCGATCGAAGGACGCGATGCGCCGGATCGACCGCGCCATCCTCGTGGAGGGATACTTCGACGCGATCGCCATCGATCACGCCGGCATTCCCGGCGTCGTGGCCTCGATGGGCACGTCGCTCACGTCCGGTCAGGCCTCTCTGCTGCGGCGGTTCACGCGCCGTGTCGTCATCGCCTACGACGGCGACGACGCCGGACGCAACGCCACCCTGCGCGCCGCACCAGTCCTGCTCTCGGCCGGACTGCACGTGGAAGCGCTCGACCTGATGGGCGAAAAGGACCCGGACACCGTCATCCAGAAGCACGGCAACGACCGGTTCCTGGAGATCCTCGGCAACGCGCTGGACATCTTCCAGTTCGCCATCAAAGAGTGGGCGGCCGGCGCCGCCGGGATGTCGGGACGGGAGAAGGCGGCCGCGGTGGACCGGTTCGCCGATCTGCTCTCGGCGGTGACCGATCCGATCGTGCGCAACGACGCGGCGCAGCGGATCGCGAACGCGTTCAGCCTGGAGTTCGAGGCGGTGTGGTCGCGGGTGCGGGGAAGGGCGGCGAGCGGCCCGGTCGAGAAAGGAGCGTCGGGAACGACGTGGAACTCGCAGCGGTCGCTGCTGGCGGCGGCGCTGCAGGGGTTGCTACCGCCGGAGGTCATGGGGCGGCTGCACGAAGGTTATTTTGAGGACGACGCGTGCCGAACAATCTTTTTTATCACAAAAAATGATCTCCGCGCGGGCAACCCTATTGATTTCAACGCTCTCTCAACCCATCTTAAGGGCGAGGCGGAAGTCGCACTGCTTTCGGAACTCGTGTTGGGGGACCTTTTCGAGCCCGGATTCTTCGGACGCATCGAGGAAGCGCTGAGGCCGCTCGAGCGGCACTACGTGCAGCGTCGCAAACTTCAAATCCAGAGAGAGATCGCTGAAGCGCAGGCAAATGGGGACGAGGGACGGGTGCGCACGCTCTTCCAGGAGAAGATCGACATCGACCGTATCTCGAATTCACTGAAATAATTATCGTCCACTAAAGATTACGTCAATGTCCTCAGAACGATACTTGGACCCGCGATTCGAAAGAGCTCGAAGGGCGAGTCAAGGTCTCGATCAAGACCGACGTTCGATGCGCCGACCGCGGGGCACCCAGCGCTGCCCACTTTGAGGAGCCGAAGACGACTATGACGACACGCCTACGGACTGCGAATCTCGAACAGGAATCCACATTTGAAGAGGGGGTCGGCGAGTTGAGTGTCGAAGAGAAGTATGTCGAGGTCAAGCAGCTCATCGCAATTGGTAAAGAGAAGGGTTTCCTCCTTTACGACGAGATCTACGAAGTCCTCCCCGAAGAGATCACCAGCCTCCCCGAAGAGCTCGACGAGATCTACATTCGCTTCAACGACCTGGGCATCGACGTAGTCGAGGACGCGGACAAGCAGCCCATCACCACGTCGGCCAAGACGCTGGTGACGATCGACGGCGCGATCGAAGAGAAGGAAATGGACCAGCGGGAAGAGGTCCAGGCCGACATCGTGGCCGCCGCCAGCGGCATCGTCGACAAGACCAACGACCCCGTGCGCATGTACCTGCGGGAGATGGGCACGGTCAAACTGCTCGACCGCCAGGGCGAGGTCGAGATCGCCAAGCGCATCGAGAAGGGCGAGCGGAAGGTCTACAAGTCGCTCTCCCAGAACCGGATCATCCTCGAAGAGATCCTGAAGATCTACGAGACCGCGAAGAAGGACACGCGCGTCATCAAAGAGATGATCGACCTGGCCATCCTGGACGACGCACCCCCGATCGAGCCGATCGAGCCAGGCGAGAACGGCGAGCCGAAGCTGGCCGCCAGCACCGTCAACAAGATCAACGAGATCATGGTCATCTTCGACAGCATCTTCAAGCTCGACAAGAAGATCAAGGACGCCAAGAGCAAGCTCTCCGAGCCGAAGAAGCTGACGCAGCGCGCGCTGGCCACGGCGACGAAGAGCCTCATCCGGCTCGAGGAACAGCTCGAGGACTGCATGCGGCAGATCGACTTCACGCCGCAGACGCGCAACCGAATGATCAACAAGCTCAAGGACATCGACAGCGAGCTGTCGCAGAGCGCGTCGATGATCCGCAAGGACGAGCAGTCGTTCAGGCGCGAGAAGGACAAGACCCGCCGCGACTTCTACCGCCGCCGCCTCCAGAAGTACCAGGAGAAGCTGCGCGAGCTGGAGACGTTCTACGGCACGACCCACGACGAGCTGAAGAAGACCATTCGCGAGATCCGCACCGGCGAAGAGGAAGCCGATCAGGCCAAGCAGGAGCTGATCGTGGCCAACCTCCGCCTGGTGGTGTCGATTGCCAAGAAGTACACCAACCGCGGCCTGCAGTTCCTCGACCTCATCCAGGAAGGCAACATCGGCCTCATGAAGGCCGTGGAGAAGTTCGAGTACCGCCGCGGCTACAAGTTCTCCACGTACGCGACGTGGTGGATCCGCCAGGCCATCACCCGCGCCATCGCCGACCAGGCCCGCACCATCCGCATCCCGGTGCACATGATCGAGACGATCAACAAGCTGACGCGCACCTCGCGCGCTCTGGTCCAGGAGCTGGGACGTGAGCCGCAGGCCGAAGAGATCGCCAAGCGGATGGACATGCCCGTTTCGAAAGTCCGCAAGATCATGAAGATCGCCCAGGAGCCGATCTCCCTCGAGACTCCCATCGGAGAAGAGGAAGACTCGCATCTGGGGGATTTCATCGAGGATCGCGGCGTCATCTCCCCCATCGATCACGTCATCGTCGCCAATCTCAAGGAGCAGACCTCCAAGGTGCTGCGCACGCTGACCCCACGCGAGGAGCAGGTGCTGAAGATGCGCTTCGGCGTGGGCGACGGGGCCGAGCACACGCTCGAGGAAGTGGGCCGCTCGTTCAACGTCACGCGCGAGCGGATCCGCCAGATCGAGTCGAAGGCCCTGCGCAAGCTCCGTCACCCGTCCCGGTCCAAGAAGCTGCGCCCGTTCCTCGACGCCACGTTCTAGAAAACCGGAATCGCTTCCGTGGAGCGCCGCCATTCGTGGCGGCGTTTCCTTTTTTCTCTGTGTTCTCTGTGACTCTGTGGTAACCGTTCCCCGGGGACCACCACAGAGTCAGAGAGATCACAGAGACTCACGGAGGAACAAGGCGGGAGCGGTCCGCGCGGCTCACGCCCTCGCCAGCGTCTCCCGCGCGAAGTCCTCGATGGACCTCAGCTTCACCGGAAAGCGGCGCAGCACGTCCGTCATGTCGATCTCGTCGCCTCCGCAGATCCCGACCGCAAGGCCGGCGAACGTCTTCTCGTAGTCGTCCGTGGCGGCGTCGTGCTGCTGCTCGAGCACGTGCTGGGGGACGTGGACCACATCGAATCGGTCCCCGCTCAGCCGCTCGAACGTCTTCACCACCTGCGCCGCGGTCAGCGCCTCCGGACCGCCGACGTCAAACGTGTGGTTGGCCGCGGCATCGCCGTCCAGGCTCTGCACGGCGATCTCGGCGACGTCGTACAGCGAGACGAAGCTGATCGGCTTGTCGCCCGCGCCGAGAATCCGGGCCTTGCGGCCGGCGGCGTCGAACCCGAAATACGGCGAGAGCCAGATCTCCATGAAGCAGCTCGCCTTGAGGATCGTGTAGGCGATGCCGCTCTCGCGCAGCTTCTCCTCGACCTTCCGCTTCGCCTTGTGCAGGGTCGTCGGCCCCTCCAGATTGCTGGAAACGGAGATCAGCACGAACCGCTTCACGTCATGCCGCTCCGCCGCGTCGATGAGGCTGAGCTGCCCCTCCAGGTCTGTCTTCGTCAGGGTGTCGTGCGGCTGTCGCGAGGACATCGTCGTGGCCGTGCTGATCACGCTCCATGCACCCTCGCATGCGCGGTCCAGAGACTTCCGATTCTGAAGGTCGCCTTCCACGATCTCGCAGCCCAGGTCCCTGAGGCGCTGAACCCTCCCGGGGTCGGAAGTCTTGCGCACGAAGGCCCGGACGTCCTCTTCCCCCTCGCGGAGTCTCCTGCAGATCTCTCCGCCGACCAATCCCGTTGATCCCACTACCACGTGCATGTCATGTCTCCGTCATGCCGCCGCGGCGGCTGGTGTCTGCACTCGATCGAGATCGGCAAGGAGTGCGCCGGCGTTCTCGTAGCGCTGCTGGGGCGGTTTGGCGAGGCAGCGCATCACGATCTCGTTGACGGCCACCCCGACCGCCGGACGGGCCTCGATCAGCGGCCGGGGCGGCTCGATGGCATGCGCGGTCAGCACCGCGGTCAGCGAATTCGACTCGAACGGACGCTTTCCCAGGAGCATCTCGTACATGAGGACGCCGATCGAGTAGACGTCGCTTCGCGGGTCGAGCGGCTTTCCCTGCACCTGTTCCGGACTCATGTAGTGTGGCGTCCCCACGATGAGCCCCGCCTGAGTCATGGCCTCCTTGGTCTCGGTCATCCGGGCGATGCCGAAATCCATCAGCTTCACTTCACCCTTCGCGTCGATGAGGACGTTCTGCGGCTTGATGTCGCGATGGATGATGCCCTGCTCGTGCGCGGCTTCCAGGCCGCGGCACACCTGTCGTGCGATTCCCATGGCCGCCCGCGGAGCAAGCTGCCGCGACGGCGCCTGGTCGAGGAGCTCGTCCAGCGTGTAGCCGCGTACGAACTCCATCGAGATGAAATAGACCCCATCCGCCTCACCGTAGTCGTAGGTCCGCAGGACGTTACGATGCGTGATCTTGCGCGCCAGGCGGATCTCGCGCTTGAACCGGTCGAGATCCTCCGGGGACCGGTTCATGACGTCCACCGAGAGAGTCTTGATCGCCACCACCTCGTCGAGCTGCGTGTCCGTGGCCCTGTAGACCACACCCATCCCGCCGCGGCCGAGGACCTGCTCGATGCGATAGCGCCCGGCGAACATCTGTCCCTGGCCGAACTCCGGAGGAGCGCCCGGAATCGCCTCCAGCTTCGCCGTCGGAATCTCCATCGTGCCGCCCACCGTCTTCATCATCGTCGGCGTGAGCGTCACCAGCGGGAGCGACGCGACCGGCAGCGGCTGGGCGAGCCACTTCAGCCGGACCTCGTCCTTCGTCGCCGTGCTCATCACCTCGTTGCCGGCTGCCTGCGCGGCATCGTTGGCCACGTACGCATATCCGCTGGGCGCGTGCCACGCAAAGAGCATCGCCAGCAGAGGGGCGTTCCCGACCACGCCGAGACCCGTTTCGTGGGCCAGCTCCACCGATCCCGTCACGAAGTCGCCGGCTGCAATCCCGGCTCCGACGCTCATGGTCGGATTCGTGACGTCGGCCAGCTCCTCGTTGATCGCTCTCGCCGCGCGGATGGCGTGGATCGTCCCTCGCTCGCCGGGAAAGACGCTGATGAGGCGATGCCCGAGGATCTGCCGGATTTCGCCGTCCTGGCGGATGACTTCCTTTTCCTGCAGTTTCATCACCCGCGCAAGGGACGCGATCACGTTCGTCGCGTCACCCTCCCCCACCGTGGCGGGAAGCCCGCGCAGGTCGGTCACGAGCACGGTTCCCTCGTTGAGCTGCGCCGGCTGCATGACCCGTGACCCAGGCTCGCGTCCCCCCGACTTCGACGCCATCTGCTCGTACAACTCCTCCAGCTCGGCCTTGTCTCGAAGGGCGGAGATCATCTGCGCGAAGGCGCGACCGAGGATTCCCACCTCGTCGCTGCGCTCGATGTCCGGTGAGACGTCGTAGTCGCCGGCCGTCACCGCCTGCGCCATCCCGGCCAGCTGCTCGATGGGCCGGGTCAGCCGTTTGGCGATGACCCAGGAGGCGGTCAGCGCCAGCAGCAGTGCGACTCCGCCGCCGATGAACAGCGCGTTCTCGATCTGGCGGAACGGGGCGAGCTCGCGATCCAGGGATCGCAGGAACACCGCCGCGCCCACTGTCTGGCCGGCGGAGCTGAGCGGACGGCCGGTCATCACGTAGGAGCTGCCGTCGATCTTCTGGGTCGTGGCCGGAACGGGCCTGCCGCTGGCCAGGATCGACTGCACGCCGCCCATCTGCGCCATCCCGAAGCTCGGCGCGTTCGTCGATCGCGCGATCGAGCCGCCTGAGGCCGGCACGAACATCACGCCGGCATTCGTCGACTCCGCGATCTGATTCGCGAACGCCTCGTTCACGGCCTTGGCGTTGACGAGGTACCCGATGATGACCCGCCCGGCCCCCGCCGCGATCGGAGCGACGGCAGCGTGGTAGAGCGTTCCCTTCAGGTTCAGCACCCCGGCGCTGGACGGGATGTCGCCGTTGTCGACGATGGCCTTGACGATCGGTGCGGTCTCGTAGAGATCCTCACCCGACGGCGCCGTCACGCTCGGGTTGTCCGTCCTGGTGACCACCCGCCCCTCGGAGTCGAGCAGGATGAGGATGTCCGACCTGAACGCGTCGCGCCTCTGCTGAAGCTGGTCGTTGAGGCTGGCCAGATCGATCGCCTGCGGGTTCGCGAACGCGCTCTCGACATAGGCCTTGAAGCTGGAGTCATTGCCGAGAAGGACGGCCGGCGCGGTCAGACCGGCCAGACGCTGCCCTTCGAAGTCGTTGAACAGGCTCGTGGCCCCGGAGATGGAGCGGTTGACCGTATTGCGCGCCACCTCGTCGGCCCGCTGAATCGTCAGCGCCACAGCCACTCCGACGACCAGGAGAATCAGCATCGCCGTGAGCCCGAACAGCTTCCAGACCAGCGGCAGCTTCGGCCGCTCCACGACCCTCTCCACTCAGTATTCCTTCGGCGGCTGGTAGCGCCGGCCCTGCTTGTTCGTGTGCTGCACCATGCGGAAGTTTCTGCTGTCGATGGTCAGAGCCACGCTGCCCGTGACCGTGCCGTTCGACTTCACCTCGATCGGAGACTCCGCCTGACCGCCCTGCTCGTTCCACGCGATGACCCGGTATTTCCCGGCCGGCGCCTCGATCGAGTAATTGCCCGCGGCGTCGGCGAACGTGTAGTGCGGCGACGGCATCACGTGAATGACGGCCGACATGTCCGGATGGACGTTGCAGTAGACGTTGACCACGCCCGGCTGGTCGAACTTCTGCGACTTCCCCGGACCCTTCCGGTAGAAGCCGAGATCGAACGTGTTTCCGCTGGAGAGGGAGAAGAGGTTGTGGATGATCGGATCCTCGTTCGGAAAGGCCACGGTCGAGCCCGGCGGGATGGCCAGCACGTGCGGGACGAGGGTCTTGTTGCGAGTGGCCAGCTGGAAGGCGGCGGCCTGTTTCTTCGGCAGTTTCCAACCGACCGGCTCGAGCCAGACCAGCGTCTCGTTGATCACCGGGCGCTGGCCCCGCTTGGTGACGAATGCCACTTTTCCGGTCACCGTGGCAGCGCTGAGAACGTCCGCGACGAGCGTGAAAACACACGCGCCGGCGAGCAGAAGTCGTTTCATATCAATTGGCTCCGAGGGACGAAAAGTCTAGCACAGGGGTGTGTGCATCGGGCACGCCGGTCGCATTGGAATCCTGCGCATTACCTGTTGCGAACAACAGCAAAAAACGTATCATGTTAACCATGCACGTAATTGTGAGGGTCGGCGAGGGGTGCAATAAACCCATCGGCCATCTGTTCACTCTCCCATAGCTTTACGGTGCGGCAACAGGCCGCATGATTCTTTGAAAGAGACGACAAGATCCCGCTCCTCCCTTCCACCACAGGGCGAGTTGGAGCGGCCGATCCGGTCCGTGACATCGGCGAGGTGGGTCATCGCCATGGAGGTGACGCTTGTTGCGGGTCCGCCGGAAATTCATGGGGGAGGAGGTACAACTGTCGATGGATTGTTCTAATAAACCTGAGGGGGCTAGTTCGTAGCACCCACCCCGGAAGGGCGCCCTAACACGGCGCCCTTTTTTGTTTGGATGGAGCGCGCAAAGAGTGAAGCGCCGCCATTCCTGGCGGCGACCTCTGGTTTCGGCGAATCTCAGTCCAGCCGCGGGATGAACACCCGGTCGCCTTCCAGCGGGATCGGCGGGGCATCGGGAGCGAGGATCTCCCGTAACTTCTCTCTCAACCCTTCCGCCGAGGAGCACTCCGTCTCCAGAAGATCGTACAGCGCCTGCACGTCGGCCGAGCGGATCCGCCGCGGCTTCCGATCCAGACATGCGTTGGTCTTGCAGCGAGGCGTGCAGTACTTCCGCGTCGATCGCGTCTTCGGGAACTTCGTTCCGCAATAGCAGCAGGTGCCCATGTCTTCTTCCCCCTCCCGCCCGTTTCGATGGTGTGCAACGCTTTGTGTGCACATTGTACAAAAGCGCGTGCGGACCACGCCAGAACTTCGCGTTTGAGTTTCGGAGCGTTGATTAACGGTTATGATCGCCAGGCCATGCCTCCGTGGCGGAATCGGCAGACGCTGCGGACTTAAAATCCGCTGTTCCGAAAGGGACGTGCCGGTTCGAGTCCGGCCGGAGGCACCACGGCAGATAACTGATCCTAGATCGCAGGAGAGACCCCCATGACGACCGATACGCTCGAGGCCTTTTCAGGAGCTCCCCTGACCGTCCTGAGCGAAGAAGAGCAGATGTTCCAGCAGAGCGTGCGCGAATTCGCCGTCGAGCGGATCCGCCCGCTGGTGCATCAGATGGACCACGACGGGAAGATGAACCTCGATCTGGTCAAGAGCTTCTTCGAGCTGGGGATCATGGCCGTTGAGGTCCCGGACCAGTGGGGCGGCGCCGGATCCACCTTCTTCACGGCAGTTCTCATCGTGGAAGAGCTCTCCCACGTGGACGCGTCCTGCGGCGTCCTCGTCGATGTCCAGAACACCCTGGTCAACAACGCCATCCTCCGCTGGGGGAACGAGGACCAGAAGTCGAAATACCTCACCATGCTCTCCCGCGACACGGTCGGCGCCTACGCCCTCTCCGAAGCCGGCTCGGGCTCCGACGCCTTCGCCCTCGGCACCCGTGCCGACGACCGTGGCGACCACTGGGTCCTGAACGGCCAGAAGCTGTGGATCACGAACGCCGCCGAGGCGGGTGTGTTCATCGTTTTCGCCAATGCCAACCCGGACGCGGGTTACAAGGGCATCACCGCATTCCTCATCGAGCGCGACTTCCCCGGCTTCACGGTAGGGAAAAAGGAGGACAAGACGGGGATCCGGGCGTCCTCCACGTGCGAGCTGATCCTGGAAGACTGCCGTGTCCCGAAGGAGAACGTCCTCGGCGAGGCCGGCAAGGGCTACAAGATCGCCATCGAGACGCTGAACGAGGGCCGGATCGGGATCGGGGCGCAGATGCTCGGCGTCGCGCGAGGGGCCCTCGAGCATGCCATCGCCTACGTGAAGGAGCGGAAGCAGTTCAGCAAGCCCATCTCCGAGTTCCAGGCGGTCCAGTTCCAGATCGCGCAGGCCGCAACCGACCTGGAGGCCGCACGCCTCATGGTCTACAACGCCGCCCGCCTGAAGGACGCCAGGAGGCCGTTCGTGCGAGAGGCGGCCATGGCCAAGTTGTTCTCGTCGCAGGTGGCTGAGGAGGTGACCTCGCTCGCGGTCCAGCTGTTCGGCGGCAACGGCTACACCAGGGAGTACCCGGTCGAGAAGTTCTGGCGTGACTCCAAGGTGGGGCAGATCTACGAGGGGACCTCGAACATGCAGCTCCAGACGATCGCCAAGACGATTCTCACCGAGCGTCTGTAGGCGCCTATGCCCCGCGCTGGCGCCGGGCCAGCCGCTGCAGGAAGTCCAACGCCAGTCCGCCGCTGGTCTTTCGCAGCGAGAGGAAATAGACGGCCAGCGCCACCGCCCCGCCCGTCCAGGCCAGCGCTCCGAACTGCCGCTCGAATCCGAAAAACGGCCATAGCATGAACAGGATCGAGCCGACGACGCCGGCGGCCAGCAGGGCCACCCGCTGGGCTTTCGGCGCGTCGACGTCCCGGTCACAGCGCAGCGTCACGACGGCATCCCCACCCTCGCCCGCCGCCCAGGTCAGCGTGCATTCCACCCCGCCGGCCGTCGCCACGCCCCGCCGCAACGGGAGGATGAACTGGCGGCGATTGGCCTGCGAGCCGATGATCTCGCCGCCGTAGAGCTCCACGAGCTCCCCGACGGTCTCTTCGATTCCATCCGAAGGGACCCGGTCCTCGACGAACTCCACCGGGCCCGGCTCGGTCATTCGCTCTCCGTGAGCCATGTTCTCCTCAA
>DATKCA010000240.1:0-14586 GCA_035544675.1 Thermoanaerobaculia bacterium
AAGGGCTGATGGTGGTTGCCACGCAATCTCTGCGTCACTCGTCGTCGACGATGCCACCGCATCGCCTCCTCCTCGTTCCTTGATCTTGCATGGCAAGCACCATCAGCGCCACTACCGATTTCTCCGTTACAGGCCACTAGAACCCGCGCGGCACTTTCAGCGCGCCGCTGCGGATCTCGCCTTCCAGACGCTCCACTTCGGCGATCGTCTGCGGCGAGATCTCCGGCTTGAGGCGCTCGTTCCACACCAGGGACACCACCTGCTCGTTGATGCCAAGATATTGGACCCGCGGGACGAACTTCCCGTCGCGGACCTGCGTGGCCATGCGGACGAACGCGCCGGGCACGTCCAGCACCGCCGAGGCGACGATCACGTCGGGGGCGATGTCGTTCTGGTTCTTGTTCGAGCCGAAGCAGCGCACCTTCCGCTCCGAGCAGGCCTGGAAGACGCCGCGGCCGGCTTCGTTGGCCTGATGGAGGATGAAGTCCGCGCCCGCGTTGATCAGTGAGAGAGTGGCCAGCTTGGCCGCGCCGACGTCGTCGAAGTTGCCGGTGAAGACCTCGCGCACCTCGAACTTCGGATCGACCGACTGCGCTCCGGCGCGAAAGGCCAGGAACGTCCCCTCGATCGACGGCAGCCGGATCCCCCCGATCACGCCCGCCCTTCCCGTCTTCGACTCCCGCGCCGCGATGACGCCGAGAAGGTAGGTAACCTTCTCCAGCTCGAACACCATCGGCGATACGTTTGGCGCCACCGAGCTGCCGGATGTCGTGATGAAGATCGTATCGGGATACTGCTTTCCCGCGGCCAGCGCCGCGTCCTGAAACTCGAAGCCGTGGCCGAACGCGAGGTCGAACCCGCGCGCGCCGAACGAGCGGAAGCCTACTTCAGACTCCGCCGGGCTCTTCGTCTCCTGATGCGCCACCTCGGCTCCGAGCTCGCTCTTGATGCGCTGGAGGCCTTCGTACGCGATCGCGTTCCAGCCGTTGTCGTTGATCGAGCCGGGAGTGAGGAGGCCCACGCGCAGCGTGGTGCGCTGCTGCTGCGGCGCTTCACGCTGCTGGCACGCGGCCAGGAGAAGGATGGCCAGGAATGTGTATCGTTTCATCGTCGCGGATTCTACGCACGATTCGGTTTCCGGTTTCCGGTTACCGACCGGTTCGACCCGGTTACCCTCGTTTGTGATACACCACGGAGCGACAAGGAGGCCGACATGGACGAGATCGATCGTGAGGACGACGGCGAAGAGTACGACGACGAGCAGATCGAGCAGATGATCATCGACAACGGGATCCTGCTGAACAGCCTCGCCGCGCTTCTGGTTCGAAAAGGGATCCTCAAGCAGGAAGAGATCGAATCGGAAATGGACCGGCTCTACGAGGAGATGGACAGCTACGACCAGAAGAGCTGACCGCTTTCCGCGGGGGAATAGCCATCCCCCGAACGTGTTTGCCCCGTGAGACATAGCGCCATCCACGAGGATCGACTCCATGAACTTTCGTAGAACCGTTCTCATCGCTCTGGCGTCTCTCGTTGCCGTCAGCGCGTTTGCGCAGCTTTCCCCCGAATTTCGCGACTGGCCGAAGAGCCCGGCCGGCTATCTTCTGACCGAGGAAGAGCAGACCCGCTGGAAGAACGTGAAGAGCGACGCGGATGCGCGCTCCTTCGAAGAGCTCTTCTGGGCGCGGCGCGATCCGACGCCGGGCACGCCGGTCAACGAGTTCCGCCAGGAGTTCGACAGCCGCGTGGAGTTCGCCGACCGGCAGTTCTCCGAAGGGCGGAAGAAGGGCTCGCTGACGGATCGCGGCAAGCTGTACATCATGCTCGGACCTCCTACCCGGCCCATCCAACGCTCCGGCGCGGCGACCGGCGTGTCCACGCCGCGATCGACGGATAACGCCGCCAGGCAGATCTGGACCTACGAGCAGTCGAAGCTGACGCTGCCACTCGGCACGGTCGAAGCGCAGTTCAGCTTCACCGACCAGTTCGGAACGAACCAGTGGTCGTACGACCGCGGCGGACGCGTCGATGTGAATGGCCTCTACCGCGCCGCGGCACAGGCTTCCCTCTCGCAGCCGAACCTCACTGTGGCCCCCGGCGCGCAGCCGGCGCCGGCGCAGACGGTTCAGCTTCCGACCGCCCCTCCTCCGGCCGCCTCGCCGTTCGACGCCGGCGTGGTGAGGACAGAGTCGCTTCGCACCGCCGTGACCGAGTTCAAGACCGCGAAGACGAATCCGTACAAGAGCGCCACGGTCACGTACACCGAGCTGCTTTCGCCCGCAGGCGACTACTTCGTTCCAGTGCAGCTCTACATCCCGAAGTCCGCCGGCCTCACCGCTGAATCGGTGACGACCTTCTTCGGCGTCGTCGAGGACGCCACAGGAAAGACCGTCGCGGAATTCGAGGAGCCGGCCAAGCTGTCGGCTTCGAATGGCGATCTCTATTTCGACCGCTCGCTGAAGCTCACGCCCGGGACGTACCGGGCCACGTTCGGCCTGGCCGGCGCCGGCGGGATTCCGGTGGTGATGGCCATCGCGCCGATGGAACTGAAAGAGCTGTCGAAGGACGCCACCGCCCTCTCGCGGCTCGTGGTCTCCAAAGACGTGCACGAGACCGCCGAGGCGGCTGTGATCGGCGCGCCGTTCGCGTTCGGCCGCGTGAAGATCGTACCCAAGGGCGATCGCGTATTCACGAACAAGGACGAGATCACGTACTTCGTCGAAGTAATCAACCCCGGCATTCGGGAGGTGGTCAAGGCAACCGATGTAGTCCGAACAACAACCAAACAGACCTCGGCCACAACGAGTGAGAGCATCTCCGAACCGGCGCAAAAGACGGAAACTGTTCTGGAACCGCACCTTCAGGTGAAGCTCGAGCTTATTCAGGCGAGCACTGCCGGCAAACCGGGTCGTACGATCAGCGCACCGATCGCCGACGCCGCGGCGCTGCCGCTCAACGGGCAGCCTGGCCCAGGGCAGTACGCGATCCTCGCCGGCATCCCCCTCGGCCAGATGAAGAACCCGCTGCCGGCCGGCGACTACACGCTGCGCGTGAAGGTCTTCGACCAGGTCAAGAAGGAAAACTGGACCGTCGAACAGAAGCTGACGCTGGTCAACGCTCCGGCCACGACCGCCTCTCAGTAGAACTGGATCTTCCATTCGACTCTTCGCCGCCTCCGCGATTCTCGCGTTCACCTCTGCGGTCTTCGCCGCGGAGGTGAACCACCTCGACTTCGGCAAGGGACCGATGCAGTGGTTGATGACGCGTGAGGAACAGCGCGCGTGGGGGAAGGTCAGGACTGCCGGGGAGGCGCGGGAGTTCGTCGATCTCTTCTGGGCCCGGCGCGATCCGACGCCGGGCACGCCCAGCAACGAGCTCCGCACCGAGATCGACTCCCGCGTCGCGTACGCCGACGCGCGGTTCAAGGAAGGCGACCTTCGCGGCGCGCTCACCGAACGCGGCCGCGTCCTCATCGTCCTCGGCTTTCCGAAGCACCTGTCCATGCAGGCGCAGACGCGCACCGCGCAGCTCATCGGGGGCCCCGACGGTGTGAACGCACTCGACCCGACGGGCGGCCGAGCCCTGGCCGCCCGTGACACGTGGGAGTACGACCACCGGCGGTCGGTGAAGTTCGGCATGCCGAAGATCGAGGTGGTCTTCGTCCACGATGGAATGAGCGACCGCGTTCGCCGCGATCCGCAGCGGACAGACTTCACGAGCGCCCTTCCGCGGGCGATCAACTCCTACATCGTCAACCCCGGCTTGACCGCCGCGCCGGAGTGGGCCGCTTCGCGGGCCTCGGGCCTCGTGCTTCAGGCCTCAGGGGAACGAACCTCAGGGGAACGAACGGATCTCCCGCAAGCAGCCACGGCTGCTGCACCTGCACCTGCACCTGCTTCTGCTCCTGAGGCCCGAGGCCCGAGGCCGGAGGCCCCCGTCAAGCCCGCCGGCGCCGGCCGTCTCACCCTCGTCCACGACGCGTTTCTCATCGATGCGCAGAGTGGCGCCGATCCGTTGGCGTCACTGACGAACGTGACGAAGTTCGGGCGCGAGGGTGAGCTTGGCTGGGCGGCCGAGTACTGCACCGGCGTGGCGGCGACCGAGCTCGAGACGGTGACGGTGACGGTCAGAGTCATCGGTGAGGGCGTGACTTTCACCGCTCCCGCCGACGAGCTGGCTCCCGACTCGATCAGGGGATGGCCCGGCTGTCATGTCGTCCGCGGTGCGATCCCGCTTTCCGAGGTCGATCCCGGCAAATACACGCTGAGCGTTTCCATCCAGAGCTACAATCTGACCCGCGATTTCCGGGTCGAGTAAGCCGATGCCATTTGCGAACGTTCAGGAAGCAGCAGAGATCTACCGCCGCGGGGAGCTCGTCATCATCGTGGATGACGAGGACCGCGAGAACGAGGGGGACCTCTGTCTGGCCGCGGAGAGGGTGACGCCGGAGGCGATCAACTTCATGGCCACGCACGGCCGCGGGCTGGTCTGCCTGGCCCTCACCGAGGATCGCTGCCGCGAGCTCGATCTGCCGCTCATGGTGGAGACCAACACATCGAACTACGGCACCGCATTCACGGTGTCGATCGAGGCGCGCGGGCGCGTCACGACGGGAATCTCGGCGCGCGACCGTTGCGAGACCGTGCGCGTGGCCATCGATCCGAAGTCGCGTCCTTCCGACCTGCTGCGTCCCGGACACGTGTTTCCGCTTCGCGCGAAGAAGGGCGGCGTCCTCAAGCGCGCCGGCCAGACCGAGGCATCGGTCGATCTCGCATCCATTGCCGGGATGACCGAGGCGGCGGTGATCTGCGAGATCATGAACCAGGATGGGACGATGGCCCGGCTGCCGGACCTGCGCGAGTTCGCCATCCGCCACGGCCTGAAGATCATCTCCGTGGCCGACATCATCAAATACAGGATGCAGACAGAGAAGCATGTGCACTGCCTCGCTTCCCCTCTGCTGCCGACCGCGCACGGCGACTTCCACGTCCACGCCTACCAGAGCGACATCACCGGCGAGGAGCACGTCGCGCTGGTCATGGGTGAGATCGCGGAGACGGACGAAGTGCTGGTCCGGGTGCACTCATCGTGTCTGACCGGCGACGTATTTCACTCCAACCGCTGCGACTGCGGCGATCAGCTGGAGCGGTCGTTCGAGCTGATCGCGAGCGAGAAAAAGGGCGTGATCCTCTATCTGCTGCAGGAGGGGAGAGGGATCGGTCTGATCAACAAGCTCAAGGCTTACGAGTTCCAGGACCAGGGCCACGACACCATCGAGGCGAATGCGAAGCTCGGATTCGCGCCCGACATCCGTGACTACGGCACCGGCTCCCAGATCCTGCGCGACCTGGGCGTCCGCAGGATCCGGCTGATGACGAACAATCCGGCGAAATACGTCGCCATCGAGGGATTCGGCCTGCAGATCGTGGAGCGGGTTCCGCTGGAGATCGCGCCCTCGATCACGACCCGGAAGTACCTCGAGGCGAAGAAGAACAAGCTGGGGCACATCCTGGAATTGGTCTGAGCGGCGCCGCGGTGGGACCCCTCGCGCGCGGCCGGTGATATAAGACGCGCCGCATGTCAGCCCATACCGGTCCCATCCTGGAAGGCAAGGGAAGCACAGACTACGAGCGCTACGTGCGGGTTCCCGAGCTGCTCGGGCTGCAGAAGCCCGTCGATCAGCTGGTCAATCCGGAAGAAGCGTTGTTCCAGGTGACGCATCAGGCCGCGGAGCTCTGGCTGAAGCAGATCGACTACGAGCTCTCCCGGGTGGTCGCCCACATCGACGCGGACGAGCTCCACCTGGCGGCCGACCTGCTCGGCCGCGGGCGGCTCATCCTCGACCTGCTGCGCGAGCAGATCGTGATCCTGGAGACGATGGCCCCGGCCGACTACCACGTGATCCGCACCAGCTCACTGGGGCGGGGGAGCGGGCAGGAGTCGCCGGGGTTCAGCCGCCTGCTGGAGGCGGGGAAGCTGATCCAGCCGCATTTCCAGGCGCTGCTGGAGAGGAGGGGGCTGACGATCCTGGAGATCGAGCGGAGCCCGCGTGAGCACTACGGCCTGTTCCGCCTGGTGCAGGGAATGCTCGACTACGACGAGGCCTTTCTCAAATGGCGCTACACGCACATGCGGCTGGCCTTCCGGATCATCGGGTCGAAAGTGCTGTCTCTGAAGGGTGTGCCGGCCGCGCAGCTCGATGCCGGGACGCGCGAACCGCTCTTTCCCGAGTTGTGGGAGTCGATCAGCGCTCTCACGGCGGAGTTCAAACCGACGTATTGACCATCCGTCGGTGCGTGCTGTCACCGAACGTTTTTCAATCGAAGATTTTTTGCACAAATCCTGATGTTTCAGCAACTACGGAACGCTTGACGGTGAAAAACCTCAACTGTATATTCGCTCCCCACTGCCTGAAGCGGGCCGCCGGACTGCCTGACAGCGCCCTGCGAATTACATTCTGGGAGTTCGGAACAAGCATGAAAAAGAAGCTGTGCCTTTCGGGGGCACTCATCGTATCCATTTTGCTCCTCACCAGTTGCCAGCAAGTGCAGGCGCGCATGGCCATCCGGGAGGGCAACGACTCTTACTCAAAAGAGGACTACAGAGCGGCGCTGGGGTACTACACGCGTGCGCGAGAGATCGATCCGAAAGGTTTCCCGGACCTGGACAGAATGATCGGGTATTCGCGGATCGGACTCTACAAGCCTGAAGACCAGTCGCCTCAGAACGAGCAGAACGCCACGCTGGCCGTCACCGAGCTTCGCAAGTACCTCCGGCAGCGTCCCAACGATCACATCGCCCGCGAAGCGCTCATCAACCTCTACCTCAACTCCAATCGCACCACCGACGCCATCAACTTCTTCAAGGAGTACCTGCAGCGGAATCCGGCCGACATCGAGGCCGTCCGCTCCATCGCCACGCTGTATGCGAAGCAGGGCGACTTCAACGAGTCGCTGAACTGGTACGAGAAGATCACGCTCCTCGACTCGAAGAACCCCGAGGCCTTCTACATCTTCGGGGTGGTGTGCTGGGAGAAAGTGGCAAAGAACCCGCCGGCCGACATGGCCGAGCGCCTGGCCATCATCGAGAAGGGAAGAGCGGCGCTGAACAGGGCCATGAACCTGCGGACCGATTACCTCGAGGCCATCGCATACCAGAATCTGCTGTACCGGCAGCAGGCCCTCATCGAGATCGACCCGGTCATTCAGCAGGAACTGATCGCCAAGGCTGACGACCTCCGCAACCAGGCCATGGAAATCAACAAGAAGCGGAAGGCTGCAGCCGCGGCACAGAAGGCGGGCTGACGGGATTTCATCATGTTCGAAACTACGGTCGTCGAGTCGAAGAAGCATAAAGTCGGACTTCAGAAGTTCCTCACCCTCCCGGTGTCGCTTGCCCTGCACGTCATCGTGATCGCGGGGGCCATCTTCGGAGCGGTCTGGAACGTGGAGTTTCCGGCAAACTCGCCCGCGCAGGTGGCGCAGTATTCGGTTGCGGCCGCCCCTCCGCCCCCTCCGCCCCCTCCGCCTCCACCACCGAAAGCGGCGACCGTCAAACCGGTCGAGGTGAGGCCGGTCGAGATTCCGCGGGACATCCAGGAGCTTGCCCCCACCGTGGTGCCTGATCAGGTCACTCCGAGGGAGAGCGTGTCGGATGACGCCGGAGTGGAAGGGGGAGTGGAGGGCGGCGTGGAAGGCGGCGTGATCGGCGGTGTGGTGGGCGGCGTGGTGGGCGGAATCGTCGGGGAACAGAAAGCCGAAATTCCGCTTCGCGTCGGTGGGGACGTCAAGGCGCCGGTCGTTCTGACGCGCGTCGAGCCGACGTATCCCGAAGTGGCGCGCAAGGCGCGCATCTCCGGCATCGTCATCGTCGAGTGCATCATCGACAAGAATGGAAACGTCACGAACGTGCAGGTGCTCAAGCCGCTGCCGTTCGGTCTCGATCAGGCTGCAGCCGACGCGGTGCGGCGGTGGAAGTTCCGCCCCGGCACTCTCAACGGTCAGCCTGTGGACGTCATCTTCAATCTCACCGTCAACTTCAAACTAAACTAAGAATTCGAGCCGGCCGGTCGGCCGCGGCTCGTACAGGAGGAATGGAATCATGGATATGTCCTGGGGGCATATGTGGGCGCAGATGACGTTCGTCGGGAAGGCCGTCATCTTCATACTGATCTTCATGTCGGTTTATTCGCTGTGGGTGATGATCGAGCGCTTTCTGATGTTTCAGCGGGCCAAGAATCAGTCGCTGAAGCTTCTGGGAGCGCTGTCGAACGTGCTCACCAAGAGTGACTACGCGCAGGCGATCGAGGTCACGAAGAAGTACAAGGACAGCCACCTGGCCAAAGTCATCGCGGCAGGGCTGCTCGAGTTCGAAGCGTCGCGCCGCGATAAACGGAACACCGATCCCGAGGTCACTGTCGAGGCGGCGCGGCAGGGCATGGACCGCACGGCCATGATCACCGTGGCGGAGATGAAGGAAAACCTCGGTGTGCTCGCCACCACCGGCGCCACCGCGCCCTTCGTCGGCCTGTTCGGCACGGTCATCGGAATCGTCGGCGCCTTCCAGGGCATGGCGAAGTCGGGCGGCGGTATCGCCTCGGTGTCGGCCGGTATCTCCGAAGCGCTGATCGCCACGGCCGCCGGTCTGCTCGTGGCCATCCCGGCCGTGTGGGCGTACAACTACTTCCAGAACCGCGTCGATCGCTTCACGGTGGAGATGTCGAACTCCGGCTCCGAAATGGCCATCTACTTCATGAAGGAAGCAGGGATCAATGAAAAGGCCGTCGGGTAGCTCGCTCAGCAAGCTCAACAAGCAGCCGGCGATGAATGACATCAACGTCACGCCGCTCGTGGACGTGGTGCTCGTTCTCCTGATCATCTTCATGGTGGTGACGCCCATGCTCCAGAAGGGTGTGCCGGTCAACCTGCCGGTCACGGATGAGCCGCAGCAGACACCCGACACGGAGAAGCAGCTTCAGATCTCGGTGAAGGCGGACAACACGGTCTACATCGGCCCGAACGTGGTGAGGAAAGACCAGGTCAAGTCGCTCCTCGCGGAGATCCAGCAGCGCACTCCCGACCGCGAGATCGCCGTGAAGGGAGATAGTCTGGTCAAGTACGGCGAGATCGTCGACGTCCTGAAGGCCTGCCGCGACGTCGGCTTCAATGACGTCGGCCTGATTGCGCAACCGAGGAAGACCCAGGAGGGCGTCTAGATGCAAGTCGGTGGCAGCGGCTCAACGATGTCCCAGATCAACGTCACGCCGCTCGTGGACGTGGTGCTCGTTCTCCTGATCATCTTCATGGTCATCACCCCCGTCATCCAGATGGGTTACCTGGTGCGCGTTCCTCCGCCCGCACCGGCCAACCTTCCTCCGTCGGCCATTCAGGACCAGATCGTCCTGAGGCTGGCACCGGGCGATCGCGTCTTCATCAACAAGGAAGAGATGAACAGCACTCAATTCCCGGCCCGGCTGCGGGAGGTGCTGCGCGGAAACACGAGCAAGATGGTGTTCTTCTCCGGCGGACGCGAAGTCGACTATGACTCGACGATACGCTTCCTCGACCTCGCCCGCGCGAGCGGTGCCCGCAACATCGGCATCATCGTCGAGGATCCGACTGCGCCACAGTAATTAGTTGTCAGATCACAGTTCAGAGATCAGAGGAGGACCCGCGCGGTCCTCCTTTGTTTTTGGCGGCCCGGCGCTGTTCCTCGCGCTGTACCTGGCCTCGTTCTTCGCCGGGCTGTTCCTTCGCTTCCCCTACACGCAGTGGGTGGCTTTCGCCGCTGTGCTGGTTGCCACCGTCGCGTCGATCCGCCTTTGCGAGGGAGGCCGCTGGCCGCTTGGCCTGTCGGTGAGGACTCTTCATCACGTCCCCGTGGGCGTGCTTCTCGCCGTCGTGCTGGTCGGATCGGCCGACCTGGCCGTCATCGGTTCGACGCCCCTCCGCCACGGCTCCGGCTCCGGTTTCCCTTTGCGCGAGCTCGCCGCGATCTATCTGCCTGCGGTGTGTCACGAGGAGCTGCTCTTTCGCGGCTACGCCTTTCAGAAGCTGTGGCGCTGGAACCGCCGGGTCGCCATCTTGGGAGTCTCCGCGGCGTTCGCCCTCCTGCACGGATGGAACGACTGGATCACCCCGCTTGCCCTCGTCAACATCTTCCTCGGAGGCGTGCTGCTGTCGCTCGCTTACGAGCGCTTCACCAGTCTCTGGCTGCCCGCGGGCATCCATCTGGGATGGAATCTGATGTCCGGGCCGGTTCTCGGGTATCCGGTGAGCGGGTTCATCCCTTCGGAGACGATCTTCACCGTGGTGGGGTCGGGGCCGAGCGGACTGACCGGAGGGCCGTTCGGGATCGAGGGAAGCGGACTCATGACTGTGATCGAGCTCGCCGCCATCGGCGCTTTCGCATGGTCGAATGCCAGAGGCAGAATGCAGAGGGCAGAATGAATGAGCGCGGTTTTGCATTCTGCACTCTGCCTTTTCCATTTCCATCCGAATTCGGGAGAACGCATTGAAAGACATCGTCATCGTTGATGGGGCGAGAACACCGATGGCCGAGTACAACGGTCACTTCACTGACATCAGCGCCATCGACCTCGCATCGATCGCGGCAAGAGAGGCGCTCTCGCGCAGCGGGTTCAGCGGCGAGGAAGTCGATCACGTCATCGTCGGCAATGCGCTGCAGACGTCGGGCGACGCGATCTACGGCGCGCGGCACGTCGGGCTGAAGGCGGGCGTTCCGATCCACGTTCCGGCGCTGACGGTCAACCGCCTCTGCGGCTCCGGGATCCAGTCGGTGATCAACGCCGCCGAGCAGATCCAGCTCGATGAGTCGGAAACGGTGCTGGCGGGCGGCATGGAGAACATGTCGCAGGCGCCGCACGTGATACGGGGCGCGCGCAAGGGCTTCAAGCTCGGTCAGGGCTCGATCGAAGACTCGCTGATGGTCGCGCTGCTCGACTCGTACTGCGGGCTGTACATGGCTCAGACGGCGGAGAACCTGGCGCGCAAATACGAGATTACGCGCGAGGAGCAGGATCGGTTTGCACTCCGCAGCCAGACGTGCGCCGCATCAGCGGCGGCCAACGGAAAGCTGCAGGATGAGATCGTCCCGGTGCCGGTGGGCCGCAAGGGGGAGCAGGTCACGACCGACGATCACATCCGTCCGGAGACCTCGATGGAAGGACTGGCGAAACTCAAGCCGGCGTTCGCGAAGGACGGATTCGTGACGGCCGGCAACGCGAGCGGCATCGTCGACGGCGCGGCGATGCTCACGGTGACCAGCGCGGAGACGGCGAAGAAGAAGGGGAGAAAGCCGCTGGGGAGGATCGTGTCATGGGGCATCGCCGGATGCGAACCGGAAGTGATGGGAATCGGGCCGGTTCCGGCGACGAAGATCGCGCTCAGCCGGGCCGGATTGAAGCTCGAGGATCTCGACCTCGTGGAGCTGAACGAGGCGTTCGCAGCGCAGGCTTTGGCGGTGGCCAGAGAGCTGGGCATCGACATGAACAAGCTGAACGTCAACGGCGGTGCGATCGCATTGGGACATCCGCTGGCCGCTTCCGGAACGCGCCTTTTGCTGACGCTTCTGTACGAGCTTCGCCGGCGGAAGGGCAAGTACGGACTGGCGACGGCCTGCATCGGCGGGGGTCAGGGCATCGCCATGATCGTGGAGGCCATGTGAGGCCTCGGGCCTCGGGCCTCGGGCCTCAGGGAGTGGCGCTTCTTCTCACGTTGCTGGTTTCGGGGAGCGCTGTCGCTGCGACCGAGAAGAGAATCAGCGAAGAGGAGAAGCCGGCTCGCGTGGCGCAGGAGTTGGCGGTGACGATCGACGTCAAGGACGCTGAGGCTGGCCAGATCCTCAGGAGCATGGCGCGGCAGTGTCGCGTCAGGAATCTGGCGATCGACGCGGCGGTGCAGGGCAAGGGGACCTTCTATTTCCAGGACGTGCCGTGTCGCACGGCCTTCCCGATCGTCCTGCGCTCTCTCGGCCTCGACGCGGTGTTCTATCCGAACGTCATTGCGGTGGGTACGCGGCCGCGCTGATGGCGACACGCCGCGTCGCGAAGATTGCGCTGGCCGTGGTGCTGGCCGCAGCCGTGGCGGCGATCTATTTCTCGCCTCTGCGAGAGTACCTCACGCGTGATGAGATCCGGCAGACGGTCGACTACCTTCGCGGATTCTGGTACGGGCCACTGGTCTTCATGGGGTTGTACGCCATCGGCTGCATCTTCGCCGTCCCCGCCAGCATCTTCGTCCTCGGCGCCGGCGCGATCTGGGGCTGGAAGCTCGGCGGTGTCTACTCCCTGATCGGGGGGATGGCCGGAGCCACCATTTCGTTTTTCGCCGGACGCTTCATCGGAGAAGGACTCCTCGCTCGCTTCGGCCGGCTCGGGCGCATGGTCGCCCGTCAGGTCGACCATGCCGGCTTCAAGTCCCTCCTGATCCTCCGGTTCATTCCCGGCCTCCCATTCGCGGTGCTGAACTACGGGTCGGGGGTCTGCGGGGTGCGACTGGGCGACTTCGCCGCGGCCACGTTTCTCGGCTCGGCGCCGTCGGTGTTCGTCTTCGCGTATTGCGCCGATGCTCTGATCAACGGGGTGATGACGGAGGGAGAGGCGGCCGGACGGCTGGTCATCGTGGCGGTGCTGATGATCGCCATCGTGGTGATCCCGGGGCTCGTGAAACGGTGGCTGCGGCCCGAGATGCGGCCCGAGAGCCAGTGACCGCTGTGTTATATTGATGGGCCCCGCAGAGGTGAGAGTGCACTGGAAACTGTGCACTCCGGGCTGGGGAATCGGTCATGATCGAGATCCAGGTTCATCCGAGCGACATACGGCGGCGTGTCCGCTATCTGTTCTTCGATCGCCGTCGCGTGATCATCGCCATCCTCGCGCTCACCGTGATCCTGGGCGGTCTGATCGGCTCGATGGCCGCGGCGCCGACCGTGATCCGCCGCGTCTACAAAACGAACCACCTCTACAACATGCGGCAGGAGCGGGAGATTCAGCGCGAACGGCTGCGTGAGAACGTCGTCCAGATGTCGTCGCTGGAGCGCAATCTCGAGGAACAGCGCATCCGCGTCGAGAAGCTCATCACGGTTTACGGCCTGCACCAGTCGCTGGGTCAGGGCGGCTTCTCCACTCCGCAGACTGCGATGGACCGCGCCAGCGAGTATCTCGATGACGCGCACCGGCGCGAAGTCTCGCTGCAGGCCTCGATGAAGCGCCTGCAGGAACAGATCGATCTCGTTGCCGAATACGAGCGCGCGAATGCGGACATCGTGCGGCACACGCCCTCGATCCTGCCCCTTCCGTCCGAGCAGTTCGTCCTCACCGCGCCGTTCGGCAATCGCATCCACCCGTTCACGCGCTCGACCGATTTCCACAAAGGCCTCGATCTCTCCGCGCCGCAGGGGACGCCCATCTACGCCGCCGCGGATGGAACGGTGACGTTCTCCGGGCGTTATCCGTTGAAGATGGGCGTGAACTGGTGGCGGTTCGGCAACGTGGTCGTGCTGAACCATGCCGATCGTTTCATCACGATCTACGCGCACTGCGACACGGTGGCCGTCAAGCCGGGCCAGAGAGTGCGCATGGGCGAGACGATCGCCACAGTCGGCTCGACCGGCTGGAGCACGAACGCCCACCTCCATTACGAGGTGCGCAGCGATCTCGAAAAGCCGGGATCGCACATCCCCATCGATCCCCGCATCTACATCCTCAATTACCAGTGGAATGACGAAGCGGCGCTTCTGATCCGCGCCCGCACCACCAAGGAATACAAGAATTTCGATCCGCTGCCTTCGGCATTCATCGGGAGAAGGAGGGTGTGACATGAGCTCAGCAGCCGACCAGGCGAATTTCCCCACGATGATCATTCCCCGTGGGACGGAGATCAAACTCAACCAGCACGGGCAGCTCTCCATCAAGACCCCCGGAAACCTCGTCATCCAGAACTCCGGCACCTACTCCGAGATCGAGTCGACGAACGGCTCGATCCGCATCGAGGAGAACGTGGCCGTGGAGGCCGTGAGCGTCCGGGCCGGGCAGGCCTGCTTCATCCAGGGCACGCTGACCGCGTGGAAGGTCCACGCCAAGCGCATCACGCTGGAAGACCGGGCCAAGGCTTTCATCATGGTGCAGGAGTCGGAAGCGCTCGAGCTTTCGCGAAGCGCCCGTCTCGTCGGCAACTTCGCCAACGAGAAGGAGCTCTTCCTGATGTTGAGCAAGTTCACGCCGCAGCTCAAGGAGCTCCCCGGCGCGATCGACATCACCGCGCAGACGCCCCTGGGCGATTCACGTCCCGCGCTGCCGCGCATTCCGACATCGCCGGGAGTCGTTCCGCGTCCGGAAGACGATCACCTGCGCGCCGCGCAGGCGTTGCTGGAGCGGGAAGTCTCGCGCGCCGATCTTGCCCCTCAGGAAGCGGAGGCGGTCCGCGAGGTCCTGTACGGCCTTCGGGAGCGCAATGTCACGCGCGTGAACAGCATCTTTCGCGAAGCCTTCGCAGAGTTGCGGACACCGTCCGAGGGTGTGCGGCGCGCGCAGGAGCACCTGGAGAAGTATTTCGGACCCGGCCCGCG
>DATKCA010000241.1:0-4329 GCA_035544675.1 Thermoanaerobaculia bacterium
GATCTCCAGCGCCAGCGCCGGAAACGGCACGCCGACGAGAAGCTCCGGGACGCCGATGCGTCCGTTGCCGGCAGCCATGATCCGGTAATCCGCCGCGGCGTTCAGGATGAAGCCGCCGGCGATGGCGTGCCCGTTCACAGCGCTGACCACGGGCGTCGACATCGTGAAGAGCGCCTCGAGCATGGAGACCAGGGCGGGGACGAACTCCTCGACGTACGCCCGTCCCTCCCGGGTGAGCCGGAAGAGGTCGACGCCGGCGGAGAAGATGCTGCCCGTCCCGGTGAGGACGAGGGCGCCGGAGGTCTCGCTCTGGAAGTGGCGCCGCAACTCCTCGAGCAGCTCCAGGTCGAACGCGCTCGCCTTTCCGTGCGCCAGCCTGAGGATGGAGACGCCGTCCTTTTCGGTACGCTCGATCATCTCGTCGAAGCCACGTGTGGCGGGTGGGGGGTGGTGCGAATCATCCTACCGGCGTGGTGTTGCAAAGCTGACACCGCCTCGGTCCATCGCTCGATTATGCTCCGCTGCTTCAGGGGAGGACTGATGACGCCATTGCTCGGGCGGTACCACGGACCGATCTACGCCATCCTTCGGATCATGACCGGCATCATGTTCGCGATGCACGGCACGCAGAAGCTGCTCGGCTGGCCGCCGAGCGGACGGCCGGGGCCGGGGCCGGCCTTTCCGGCGCTCCCGTGGTTTGCCGGCGTGATCGAGATCGTCTGCGGCACGCTGATCGCGATCGGCCTCGTGACCAGCCTGGCGGCATTTCTCGCCAGCGGCACGATGGCCGCGGCGTACTTCATTGGTCATTTCCCGAATGGATTCTGGCCGATCCTCAACCGCGGCGAGCTGGCCGCGGTGTACTGCTTTCTGTTCCTCTTCTTCGCCGCGTACGGTTCAGGACCGTTCAGCGTCGACGCGGCGATGAGGCGCGGCCGGGCCGCGCCTCACGAGACGTAGGGCACTGACAGCGCGGCGGCGGCCGGCCGGTCGGAGGCGATCTCGACCTGCGCCTTTCTGGCGATCGTGAGGACGGGGCAGCGGGCGAAGCGGGTGATCCGCTCGCTCGTGGTCCCGACCACGGTGGTGTCGGAGAAGAAGCGGTGCTGTGCGCCGATGACGATGAGGTCGGTGGTCGTCGATCCGGCGATGGCCAGCACGCGCTCGGCCGGATCGCCATCGCGAACCACCATGCTGCTGAAGCGGCAGCGGTTGGCAATCCTCGGATCGATCCAGTGGCGGAACGCGCTCTCGACCTCGCTGACCTTCTGCTGGTCGAGGCCTTCCACAACGTACATCACGGTCAGCTCGGCATCGAAGGTCTCGGCCAGGACGCTGGCATGCTCGAGAGCCGCCCGCGCCACGCGCGTGAAGTTCACCGGGCAGAGAATGCGGGCGAACCGGGCGTGGCGCTTCACGTCCATCAGCCGCGGCGTCACCGTCAACACCGGCACGCCGGCTCCACGCAGGACGTTCTCGGTCACCGAGCCGAGGATCGTGCGGCGGATGCCGCTGCGACCGTGGGTGCCCATGATGATGAGATCGGCGCGTCCCGTTTTCGCCGCGTTCAGGATGGCTCGTGACGGCGAGTCCTGCACCACGGACGTCTCGTAGGTGCCGCCGAGGTGCGCGTGGGCGTAGTCGTCGAAGCGGGCCTGGAGCCGCTCGCGGGTCAGCGGTGCGTTCTCGAGGTAGTAGCCGATCGGAGCCTCGAGCATGTCGTACGGCATGCTGATCTCATCCGCGTAGAGCAGAGTGATCGCCGAGCCGAGCCGCTCGCGGAACTCCGCGGCGTATCGCAACGCCAGCGTGGCGAAGTCGCTCAGGTCGGTCGGCACGAGTATGCGGTCGTACGTGTAGTGTTCCATTCGAGCCTCCTCGCGTTCCTTCGCGAGTGAAGCACGCCAGCGCGGGGGGGCGCGAGGGCGGGGCTCACGGGACGGTGTGCGCCCCATCACCCCCCCTCCTATTTCGTCAACTGCCGCAACGCCGCCTTCAGCACCGCGGACAGCTCGGCGTCCGCCGCGAGGTCCTTCCTGGCCGCCGCGATCGCCCCCTCGGCATCCTTCGGCCGGTAGCCGAGGTTGACGAGGGCGGACTCGACGTCGTCGTCGACGCTGGTGCCGCGCGCCGGCGCGGCTGCCACGCTTTCCGGCACGACCAGCTTGTCACGCAGCTCGAGGCAGATGCGTTCCGCGGTCTTCTTTCCCACGCCGGGGATGGAGGAGAGCTTCCGCGAGTCCGATCGCGCGATCGCGCCGGCCAGGTCGGGAGCGTCGATGCCGGAGAGGATCTTCTGCGCCAGCGTCGGGCCGATCCCGGAGATCGAGATCAGCTTCTCGAATGCGAGCTTCTCCTCGGATGTGGCGAAGCCGTAGAGGGCGAGTGCGTCTTCGCGCACGTGCGTGTAGATCTCGAGGGAGACCTGCCGCTGCCCTTCCAGCCGGTAGTACGTGGACGCGGAGATCCTGACGTCGTAGCCGACACCACCCGCCACGACGATGGCGCGGCTGGCGTCCAGCTGCTTCAGCGTTCCCTCGAGATATCCGATCAAGTCAGGCCTTAGTCCTTAGTCCTTAGTCCTTAGGCCTTAGGAAGGACTAAGGACTAACGTTTCCTCCAGCGTGTGCCGCCGGCAGTATCTTCGATGATGATGCCGCGCGCGAGCAGCTCGTCGCGGACGCGGTCCGACTCGGCGAAGTTGCGGCTCTTTCGCGCGGCGTTCCTGGCCTCGATGAGCTTCTCGATCTCGGCGTCGAGGGACCGGTCGGGAGCTGGAAAGATGTCGAGCACGGGGTCGACCTTCAGCAGCACGGTGCGCAGTCCCTCCGCGTCGGACGAGCTGATGCGACCGGCATCGATGGCGATGTTCGCGTCGCGGATGAGCGTGAAGAGCGCACCCAGCGCGCCCGCGGTGTTGAGGTCGTCGTCCATCAACGTCTGAAATCCCGCCAGGAAGTTCCCGATCAGCTCGCCGGCGTGTCCATCCGAGTGTTGCGCATCGCGGGGGGCCGACGCGGCCAGCTCGTCGAGGCGGAGCTGGAAGAGCGCGATGCGCTCGAGGGCATGCCTGGCGTCGTCGAGCGACTGCAGCGTGAAGTTCAGCTTCGTCCGGTGCGGCACCGAGAGCAGCGCGTAACGCAGAGCCAGCGGGTCGTAGCCCAGCTCCTTCAGCTCGCCGAGCGTGTAGATGTTGCCGAGGGACTTGGACATCTTCTGCTGGTCGATGTTGAGGTGCTCGCCGTGGATCCAGAAGCGGACGAACGGTTTTCCGGTCGCGCCTTCGCTCTGCGCGATCTCGTTCTCGTGGTGCGGGAAGATCAGGTCGACCGCCCCCGTGTGAATGTCGAACGACTCGCCGAGGAGCTTGATCGACATCGCGGAGCACTCCAGGTGCCATCCCGGCCGGCCTTCGCCGATCTCCGTGCTCCACGAGGGCTCGCCGTCCTTCTTCGCTTTCCAGAGGACGAAGTCGCGCGCGCTCTCCTTCTCGTACTCGTCGCTCTCCACGCGGCTGAAGTCGCTCGCGGCGTCGACTTCGATGCGCGAGAGTCTGCCGTAGCCCGGCATCGAGGACACACGGAAGTAGGTGGAGCCCTCGGCGGCGTAGGTGTGGCCGCGCGCGGAGAGGCGGCCGACCAGATCGACCATCTCCGGGATGAACTCGGTGGCGCGCGGGTAGGAGTCGGCTTTGCGGATGCGAAGCTCGCGCAGCGACTCGTGGAAGGTGTCGATGAACGGCTGTGTGTAGACGTCGACGGGCTGCCCGGCCTCGTTGGCGTTGCGGATGATCTTGTCATCGACGTCGGTGATGTTCATGACCTGCGTGACGCGGTAGCCGCGCCATTCGAGGTAGCGGCGCAGCAGGTCGTTCCAGAGAAAGGTGCGCAGGTTGCCGATGTGCGGATGGCCGTAGACGGTCGGGCCGCAGGAGTACATGCGCACTTCACCCGGGACCAGAGGGACGAAGGTCTCCTTCTCGCGCGTGAGTGTGTTGAAGAGCCTGAGATCCGACATCGCCGCGGGAGTATAGCTTTCGGGCCTCGGGCCTCGGGAACCCGAGCCCGAGCCCGGCTTCTCGCTCCCCGGGGCGGCGCAACACACCGCCGTATGACGTTCGTCATGGCCTGTTGTTCGCCCCGGCCGCATTGTCCGTCCATGGTGATCATCGAGCCGTTCCGCATCAAAGCCGTCGAGCCGATCCGCTTTTCGTCCCGTCCCGAGCGCGAGGCCGCCCTCGCCGCCGCCGGCCAGAACGTCTTTCTGCTCCGCGCGCGCGACGTCCTGATCGACCTGCTCACCGACTCCGGCACCGGCGCGATGTCGGCC
>DATKCA010000242.1:0-2492 GCA_035544675.1 Thermoanaerobaculia bacterium
GCACAACAACCTGATGCCCCGCGTATCGCCTTGTCTCGTGCGAGCGTGTCGCCGCGGCCGCCGCACGGCCAACACCGGACGCCGTCCCCTCGGATCGACCCTCGATGTGACGCATGCGGAAGCACTTCTGGCGATGCGTGAGGTACACCTGTCGTCATCGTGAGCTGCGAGCCGGGCGAGTCGCTGCGCCCCGCTGCAGCGAATGCCGGGCAGAAGCGGATGCGGCGGATACGGAACCCCTGCACGTCGAAGCCTTTCGAGGCGAGACGAGGTCCCGCACCGGATGGCGGTGGCTGCGGCGGTTCACGGCTAGCGCCGTTGCAGCGCCGTCACAGCCGGTCGAGCGGGCTCCGCACGCCGAGGCCGCCCCGATTCAGCACGTGGAGATACATCATCGTCGTCGACACGTCCGCATGGCCGAGGAGTTCCTGGACGGTTCGATGTCCTGCCCCCCTTGCAGCAGATGGGTGGCGAACGAGTGGCGCATCACGCGCGGACCGACGGGCTTCGTCATCCCGGCCGCTCGGGCGGCGTCGGCGACCGCCCGCTGCACGACCGACTCGTGCAGATGGTAGCGGCTGGGTGGACCCCACTGTGGATCGCGACAGATGCGTGCCGCAGGAAACACGAACTGCCAGCCCCATTCCGTCGCCGCGTGCGGGTACTTGCGATCCAACACAAACGGCAACACGACTCGCCCCGACCCACGCGCCAGATCCGCCTCATGAATCCCACCCTCAGCGCCTTGCGGGAGCCGCGGGTATCAATCCTCTGCGCTTGATCCGGTTTCGTGGACATCTTCCGAAAGGTGGATACGATGTCCAGAACGATGGCAGAGACTCCCAAGCGCCGGCGGCGCCGGCAATTCGATGACGACTTTAAGGCACAGGCCGTCCGGCTCGTGCTCGACGAGGGCCAGAGCGTGGGTAGCGTCGCGCGCGACCTCGATCTGACGGAAACGGCGCTCCGCGAATGGGTCAATCGCGCCCGTGCCGATCGCACCAAGGGTAAGACCGGTCTGACGACCGCAGAACGTGAGGAGCTCGCCCGCCTCCGGAAGGAGAACCGGATTCTACGGGAAGAGCGGGAGATCCTCCGAAAGGCGGCGGCCTTCTTCGCGACCGAGCGGCGGTGAGGTTCCAGTTCATCGCAGCGGAGAAGGCGCACCACTCGCTCAGTCTGTTGTGCCGGTGTTTGCGCGTGACGCGGAGCGGGTTTCACGCGTGGCACCGGCGACCGGAATCGCCGCGCCGGCAGCAGGATCGCCGGCTGAAGGTGCTCATCCGGACGTCGTTCGACGCCAGCAACCAGAGCTACGGGAGTCCGCGGATCCACCGCGATCTCCGCGAGGATCACGACGAACACGTGAGTCGGAAGCGTGTAATCCGATTGATGCAAGAGGAGGGCGTGAAAGCGCGGCGGCCGAAGCGGTTTGTCTGTACGACGAACAGCGATCACGATCTGCCGGTCGCGGCCAATCTCCTCAATCGGGAGTTCACGGCCGAGGCTCCCAATCAGCGCTGGGTCGGCGACACGACGGAGTGCAAGATCGGCGAGAGCGGCAAGCTGTACCTGGCCGCCATCCTCGATCTCTTCTCGCGGTTCGTCGTCGGGTGGGCGGTCAGCGCGGTCAACGACCGGCATCTGACGCTCGCAGCGCTGACGATGGCGCTGAATCGCCGGTGTCCGGAGACGGGGTTGCTCCATCACTCGGATCGCGGATCCACGTATGCCAGTGAGGACTACCAAGATCGCTTGGCCGCGCATGGCATCACGTGCAGTATGAGCCGGACGGGCGATTGCTACGACAACGCCGTGATGGAGGCGTTCTTCTCGACGCTGAAGACCGAGCTCGCCGACACATTCGGGAGCCACGGCCAGGCCAAGCGCGAGCTGTTCGACTACATCGAGGCGTTCTACAACACGCGGCGGCGGCATTCGACGCTCGACTACGTCAGTCCCGCCGAGTTCGAGCGCCGCTTCCGGTCGGGCCGCGGGGAGGAGCACTGTGCATGATCGGCGCGGTCGCGGGGATCGGCGCGATCCACGAAACGCTCAGGATGCCCCAGGAGCGATCTTCTCGAGGGGGGTCGCCACTCCGGTATCCCCCTTGTTCGCCACGCGCATCGGCCCGGAGGTGATCAGCGCCATTGAACATTTCCGCGACGTCGAAGACGATGTGGACGCTGCCACCCCTGTGGACGCACAGAACGCGCCCACAGGGGTTTGGAAATCTCGCAAAGAACACGAGATTCCCACAGCGCCCACATCGATCATCTTTTCTCTGGCGAAGAGGAAGAACGAAGACAAAACCACTCAGATCAACTGTCCACCGAACCGGATCAAGTCCAGAGCGTGAAATCCTGTCCCCGCACCAGCACGCCAAGCCCCGTTCCGACGTCCACCACATCGACCGTGAACGTCGCCCTTTCGGCGGTGTGGGTCCGGGCGGCGGCGGCACCGTCGGGATCACCTCCGTCCACCACTTGGAG
>DATKCA010000243.1:0-13188 GCA_035544675.1 Thermoanaerobaculia bacterium
GATCGTCATTCTGGCCGAGGGACCGCGCGGAACGCTCACGAAACAGCTGGCCGGGATTTTCGATCTGTACGCGCGCAGGAATCCGCAGGCCTACGCCGTCGGCGTCAAGGAGTTGTGGCAGCTCCCCGATGACCGGTTCGAGCCTGGCCGGGTCATTCACACGATGGGATGGCCGCTCGACGCGGACACCTTCGGCGGCGCGTTCATCTACGGGATGAAAGAGCGGATCGTCGACATCGGTCTCGTCGTCGGGCTGGACTACAAGAACCCGACGCTCGATCCGCATCACGAGTTTCAGCGCTTCAAACTCCATCCGGCGATCCGGCCGCTCATCGAGGGCGGCAAGATGATCTCAGCCGGCGCGAAGGCGATTCCCGAAGGCGGCTACTTCTCGATGCCGCGGCTCTACGGAGACGGTTTCATGATCGTGGGCGACTCCGCCGGCTGCCTCAACGGCGCCCGTCTCAAAGGTATCCACCTCGGAATCAAGAGCGGCAGTCTGGCAGGGGAGGCCGCCTTTGCGGCGCTCCTGGCCGGCGACTTCTCGGCGGTGCAGCTCGGAGAGTATGAAAAGCTGTTCGAAGCCTCGTGGGCGAGGGAGGAGATGTGGAGCCAGCGGAACTTCCACGCCGGCTTCGAGCACGGACAGCTGGCCGGACTGGTCAACGCCGGCCTGTCCATGTTCACACGCGGCCGCGGCTTCGGCTTCGCGAACCGGCTCGATTCAGGGGCGGGACACGAGCGGATGGAGCGGATCCAGCGCTACTTCGGCACCGAGCATCCCCATCCGCCCGAGAAGATGAAGTTCGACAACACGTTCACGTTCGACAAGGTCAGCGACGTCTACTACGGCGGAGTCGTGCACGAGGAGAATCAGCCGGCGCACCTGCTGATCCACGACACGGAGGTCTGCATCACCCGCTGCACGGAGGAGTACGGGAATCCGTGTCTGCACTTCTGTCCCGCGCACGTGTATGAGCCGCAGCCGACCGCGGACGGGAGGGGCCGGGTGCCATTCCTGAACTTCACGAACTGCTATCACTGCAAGACGTGCGACATCATGGATCCCTACCAGGTGATCACCTGGGTGCCGCCGGAGGGTGGGGGCGGACCGAACTACAAGAAGCTGTAGGGTGGAGCGCCGCCTCCACTCAGTGTCGTTTGGTCACTCCGCCGCCAGGTCGGCGGCGCTCCACGTCTCCAGGATTTCCCGCAGCGCTCTGGTTTCCTGCAGCAGTCGCGCGGCAGGGTCGATCTCCGCGCGATGGTCGTCGGGATCGCCGAGGCCGCTGTCGCGATGGCGCCGCACACCGGCGAGGATGACCTCGCGGATCTCGGCGGCGTTGTCGACACCGCGGAAGTAACCGACGTGCATCGGCTCGCCGATCTGCCCGCCCTTTCCGTTCTCGCCGCCGCCGCGTCCCGAGCCTCCGCCGGCCGTGCGCACCTCGACGTCAGCGATTCCGAGGATGCGTTGCAGTGGTCCCTGCTTGACGACGGTGTTCTGGATGTTCGCCAGCGCAATCGTCTTCTCGCGCACCGTGATGATTCCTTCGCGGATCCGGATGGCGCGGTCCGAGATCATGTACCAACGCATTTCGTAGTCGAGACGCACGATGGCGTATCCGAGAGTGACACGAAGAAGGAGAGCAATGCTGCCGCCGATGGCGATGATCCAGAAGAGGACCACGACCGGCATGGGGACCTCGCGCGGCATCACCGTGGTGAGAGCGAGAATCGGCGGCACGATGACGACGACCGCCAGGATGTGCCCGGCGAACCAGGTAATCAGCTTGAAGTAATAGAAATTCGGGGCGGCGCGGAAGACACGCGGCGCCGATCCCGGCGGCGGGGCGGGCTCGGGCGGGACTCTCATCAGCCTGACCACGGCATCGCGCCAGTCGCTCACCGCTTCTCCTGGAGGATCCGGCCGAGGAGCTCGCGAATGCGACGCATCTCGTCGGCGACCGCTTCGAGCGTGTTGCTGCCGGTTTTCTTCGCGGCCGGGCCTCCGGCCTCACGGATGCCGCGCATCTTCGAGTAGAGGAAGTCCCGCACCATCGCGAACTCCCTGACTCCCTCGATCGTCATTTCCGCGTTGGAGCTTCCACTGGCCGTCTGGATCTGAACGCGCGCCAGCCCCAGCCACCGCTCCACGAAGTTGCTGACCAGGTGGATATCCTGGATGCGCGCATACGTCAGCGTCACTTCGCGCCGGAACAGGATCCCCCATCGCATGGCGATCCCTTCCTCGTCGAACTCGTACTGCATGGTGTGGTAGCGGAAGTAGAGCGGGATGAGAGGGATGAAGAAGAGTGGACCGAGCAGCAGGGAAGTGAGGATGTAATACTTCCAGAGACTGGGGTGGGGGCGCCGGATCGCGAAAACCCTCTGTTCAGACGTCACAGCAGCGAGTTGTACACGGCCCTAGAATGAATGTACAGCCGCCATCGTTGCATGATGGGCACGCTTCTCGTAGGGACTCTTTCCCCGAACCCTTCGGCCCCCGGTACGTACGTAAGTCATGGCTAGTGAACCAATTCCGCTGAACCGCTCCCTGAGCAAGATCGCGGCGTTGCAGCAGAACGTCGAGAAAGTCATCCGCGGCAAGTCGGAAGTGGTGCAGCTCTGCATCGCCGCCCTGCTGGCCCGCGGCCACATCCTCCTGGAGGACGTGCCGGGCGTCGGAAAGACCACGCTCGCGCACGCGCTGGCGCGCTCCCTGTCGCTGTCGTTTCATCGAATTCAGTTCACGAGCGATCTGCTGCCGGCGGACATCGTGGGCGTGACGATCTACAACCAGGATCATCAGGAGTTCGAGTTCGTCTCCGGGCCGATCTTCGCCAACGTGCTGCTCGCCGACGAGATCAATCGTGCCACTCCGAAGTCGCAGTCGGCGCTGCTCGAGGCGATGAGCGAGGGGATGATCTCGGTGGAGAAGCGGCGTCTCCCGCTGCCCGATCCGTTTCTCGTCATCGCCACGCAGAATCCCATCGAGCACGTCGGCACCTACCCGTTGCCCGAGTCGCAGCTCGACCGCTTCCTGATGAAGCTGACCATCGGATATCCCAGCGCGCAAGACGAGAAGAAGCTGCTTCGCTCCGGTGGCGCCCGCGTGGCTCTCGACCACCTCGAGCCGGTTCTGAGCGAAGAGGAGATCCGGACGCTGCAGGAGCAGGTGGGCAGCATCCACGTCAACGAGGCGCTGGTGGAGTATCTGATGACGATCGTCCAGACCACGCGCACGCATCCCGAGGTCGCGCTCGGGGTCTCCACGCGCGGAGCGCTGACGTTCTTCACGGCCAGCCAGGCTCTGGCGATGGTGAATGGCCGCGACTTCGTAATCCCGGACGATGTGAAGCGCCTGGCCGAGCCCGTGCTGTCGCATCGCATCACGCTCAAGGACCGGCGAATTGTGCGCGGTGATTCCTCGCCCGAGGCGCGTTTCATCGCACGAATCGTCTCCGAACTGCCCGTTCCGCGATGACGGCGGCCGCCTGGACCTTCGACGGGGTGGTCCGGCTGACCCGAATCGGGACGACCTACGTCATCTTCACGATCGTCATCGGCTTCGCCGCACTCAACACCGGCAACAACGCCCTCTACATCGGACTCACGTTCATGCTGGGCTGTCTGCTTCTCTCCGGCATCGCCTCGAAGGGCGGCCTCAAGCATCTCGAGGTGGAGATCACCGACGTGGGCGACGCCTGGGCGGGCAAGCCGGCCGATGCGAGGCTGCGGGTCCATAACCGCTCCAGGATCTGGAACGTGCGTGACGTCGTGCTGGCCGCGGCCGACCTCGCCCAGCCGCAGCTCATCCCCCTCATCGAGCGGCGGCGCGAGATGCAGACGATGGCAGGCTTCCTCTTTCACCGCCGCGGCCGCGTCCAGCTGAAGACCATCGACCTGTACACCCGCTATCCGTTTGGGTTCTTCCTGAAGAAGCGGCGCCTGACGATCGACAGCGAGGTGATCGTCTATCCGCGACTGCTGCCGGAGGGGCCGGAGCGCGATGCGTTCAGGCCGGCCATCGGAGACCAGACCACCGCCAACCGGCCCGGCCCGGGAGGGGAGATTCACTCGTTCCGCGACTACGTCGAGGGCGACTCCATGCGGCAGGTGTACTGGAAGAAGTCGGCGGGCCTGGGCCGCTGGGTCGTGAAACAGACTGAAGCGGAGGCGACGCGCACAGTTCACGTGGTGGTCGATCCATACCGGCCGCACGGGGTCACCGACGAGATGTTCGAAGGCATGATCAGCGCGGCCACGACTTACGTCCACGAGGCATTGAACCGGGGCCTCGATGTCGTGCTGTCGATGCCGCGTCACACCATCCGCTCCAGGGACGCGATGGCTGCGCAGGCAATGTTCCGCGCGCTGGCTCTTCTGGACGCCGTGTACGAGCCGGTCCATCAGACCATCGAGCCTGGAGCGGTCGTGTTCGCCGTGGGCGGGCGGGGGACCCGGTGAATCCGCGCGGGCGAGAGATCGAGACGCTGCTACTGACGATGTTCGCGGCGCTGCCGCTCTACCTGAACTTCGTCGTCGGAGTGGTTCCGCTGGTGATCTTTCACGTCGTCATGACCGGCATCCTCGTTCGCGTGTGGATGGGCCGCGGCCCCGAGCTGATCCCGGCGCGTCTCATGCGGATGCTGGCGTTCGGCTACATCGTCTTCTATTTTTTCGATGTGTGGGCGATCTCGCACAGCGCGATCGCGGCATCGACGCATCTGGTCCTGTTCATTGCCGCGTATCAGCCCATCGAGGCCGTGACGCGGCACAACCACGCCCAGCGGCTCCTCACCACCGCGCTCATCTTCATCGCCAGTCTGGCCACGTCGACGCACATCACCATCGTCCTATTTGTCATTGCATTCGGGTTCCTCATGCTGCGGCAGCTGATCTACGTGAGCCACATCGAGACGGTCCGGTCGATCGGGCGCAGCTACGAGCTCACGCCGATGTCGCGGCCCGCGGCCTTCTATCTTCTGGGAACGATGCTCATCGCGGCGGCGCTCTTTCCGCTGCTGCCACGACTCCGCAATCCCGTCGTCCAGGGATTCGCCGGAGCGCTGAACAACGCCACCACGGGCCTCAGCGAGAGCATCGACTTCAATCAGAACCGCTCCAGCACGCCCGACCCGACGGTGGTGGCCCGGGTGTGGATGGGTCCGCAGGCCACCCCCTTCTTCACGCCGGTCCGGCTGCGCGCCGCCGTCTACGACCAGTTCGAAGACAACAAGTGGCTGCAGACCCGTGACGAGTTTCGGCAGATCCGCGCGCGCACGGGGGCCTATCGCCTGGCCCGTCCGGTCGGGATGACGCGCACGGCCGTCGTCCAGCAGCGCCTGATCAGAGACTCCCGGCTGTTCCTTCCGAACGGGACGTACGCGATCAGCGGTCTCTCCCAACTCTACGAAGGCCCCACTCGCGACTCGTTCGTCACCTTCCTGGGACGTGGGGAAGTGGTGAGCTATCAGGCTTCGATGGCGCGCGTGATCGAGCCGCTGCGCGCACGCCGGGTTTCGATGACGTCGTATCCGGTGTCGCCTCAGGTGGCCGCCATGGCCCGCGGAATCGCCGGCACGGAGACCGATGTCGAGAAACGCGCCGCGGCCGTCGAGCAGTACCTCGTCCGCAACTTCCAGTACGTGCAGCGGCCGGAGGATCTCGGCCGGCCGATGACGATTGACGAGTTCCTGCTGCGCATTCAAAAAGGGCACTGTGAGTATTTCGCGGCCGGCATGGTCGCGCTGATGACGGCGCAGGACGTCCCGGCGCGCATCGTTGGCGGCTTCTACGGCGGCAGGCTCAACCCTCTCACCGGTTACCTCACGATCCGGCGCGAAGACGCGCACGCCTGGGTCGAGGTGTGGAACGGCACCAGATGGGTCACGTACGACCCGACTCCGCCGTCGCTTCGTCCGGGAACGAGCGAGTCAGGCCTGATCCGCTCGTACGTGGCCGCGATCAGCGACTCGGTCACCTACTTCTGGGATCGCTACGTGCTGACTTACGGCCTGGGGGATCAGATCGCGCTGGCCGCGGACATGATCGTCCGGGCCCGGGACGGCATCCGCGGCGCGCGAACGGCTCTGCGAGACATGCGGCAGTCGGTGATGCTGCCGGGTGTGCTCGCAGCACTGACCGCCTGCGGCCTGATTCTCGTGTTCGTCAGCTTCACGTTGTGGCGGCGACGCCCCGTCTTCAACCTGTTGTCACGCCACCTGCGAGCCCTCGGGATCGAGGTCGGCCCGGCCATGACGATCGAGGAGGCGCTGGCTCTTCTCCGGAAGCGCGACCCGGAAGCGGCGCTCGTGCTCGCGCCGCTCATCGCGCTCTACGAGGAGGAGCAGTTCTCGGCGCACAGCGACGCGTCGCGCCGGCGTGTGATCCGGCAGCGCCTGTCGGAGTTGCGCGCCTAACCCTTGAAGGCCGGCAGCCGCCGCGGGTTGCGCATCAGCGCCGACATCTCGCGCACGGCGGAGTCGAGGCCGACCAGCGCGGCACGGGCGATGATCGAGTGGCCGATGTTCAGCTCCTCGATCTCCGCGATGCCGGCGATCGCGTCGATGTTGCGATACGTGAGGCCGTGTCCGGCCAGGACGGTCAGGCCGATCTTGCGACCCGCTCTGGCGGCCATGGCGATCTTGTCGATCTCCTTGCGCCAGTCGCCGTCGTGCCAGGCATCCGCGAACTTCCCGGTGTTGATCTCGATCTTCGGCGCTCCGATCTTGTGGCAGTGCCTGATCTGCTCGAGATCGGGATCGACGAAGATCGAGACGTCGATGCGGGCATCGAGCAGCTGGCGCACCACCTTCTCGACGTTGCCCGAATGGAGGACTACGTCCAGGCCGCCCTCCGTCGTGACCTCGTCCTTGCGCTCGGGCACGAGCGTGACCTGATGCGGCTTGATGGTCTGGGCGACGCGAACCATCTCGGACGTTGCGGCCATCTCGATGTTCAGGTGCGTGGTGACCACGCGGCGCAGCAGCTCGACATCGCGGTCCTGGATGTGCCGGCGGTCCCCGCGGAGATGAACGGTAATGCCTTGCGCACCAGCCAGTTCGCAGATGAGGGCGGCGGCCACCGGGTCCGGCTCGTCCGCTTTGCGGGCTTCCCGGATGGTGGCGATGTGGTCGATGTTCACTGCCAGCCGCATGGCATGCAGGGTAGCGCGCGGAAGCGGAAACCGGAAACCGGGCGCGCGGCGCGCGCCGGAAACTGGAAACCGGAAACCGGAAACCGGAAACCGGAACCGGGTAACAGGAAGATTTTCAGGCGGTTACCCGTTACCGCTTACCCGAAACCTTTTACCAGTACGGTTTCCGGTTTCCGGTTTCCGGTTTCCGGTTTCCGGTTCCCGGTTCCCGGTTCCCGGCCCCATATGCTCTACCGCTTCGAGAACATCGAGAAATCGTACGGCCCGCACGACCTCGTGCGCGGCGTCACGTGGCAGCACAATCCCGGAGAGCACGTCGGCCTGGTCGGCCGGAACGGCGCCGGGAAGACGACTCTTTTCCGCCTGCTCCTCAAGCAGGAGGAGCCCGACCGCGGGACGATCCTGCGCGCCTCGGGCCTGACCATCGGTCACGTCGGACAGCACCTCCAGGCCGAGCCGGGGATGTCGCTGTTCGACTACGTGGAGACCGCATTCGCGGAGGTGCTGGCGATCGATCGAAAGATGCGGGCGATCGAGCACGGCCTGGCCGATACGGCGAAGAGCGAAGCGGAGCACGCGCGTCTGCTCGAGAAGTACGCCGAGCTGCAGCACGACTACGAGCACGCCGACGGCTATACGCTTCACGCCGAAGTGGAGCGCGTCCTGGGCGGCGTCGGGTTCACCGACAAGTCGGAGTGGCAGCGTCCCATCGCGGAGTTCAGCGGCGGACAGCAGAACCGGGCCATGCTCGCACGCGTCCTCCTCACCCGGGTCGACCTGCTCCTCCTCGACGAGCCGACGAACCACCTCGACCTGAGCGGAATCGAGTTCCTCGAGGAGTTCCTGCAGTCGTTCACCGGCAGCTACCTGCTCATCTCGCACGACCGTACGTTTCTCAACCGCACCGTGACGAAGATCGTCGAGCTCGCTCACGGGAAGCTCATCGAGTACAACGGAAATTACGAGAAATTTCTCCAGCTGCGCGAGGAGCGCATGGAGAAGACGGCCGTCGACTTCGAGCGGCAGCAGGAGCTCATCGAGCGGACGCAGGACTTCATCCGTCGCAACATCGCCGGTCAGAAGACGAAGCAGGCGAAATCGCGCCGGAAGATGCTCGACAGGCTCGACGAGGCGGAACGGCCCGAGACCGACGAGACGCTGGCGAGCTTCAACCTCGATGCCGGCCCGCGTTCCGGGGCCGTCGCGCTCACCGCCGACCGTGTCACCGCCGGGTACGAGTCGAAACCCGTCGTCGAACAGTTCGGCCTCACGATCCGGCGCGGAGAACGTTACGCGATCATGGGGCCGAACGGCGCAGGAAAATCGACGCTGCTCAAGACGTTCGCCGGCAGGTTGCAGCCGCTGGCCGGCACGATCTCCTACGGCCACAACGTCCAGGCCGGCTACTACGACCAGACCCTCGGCGACCTCGACCCGAAGGGCAACGTCATCGATGAGGTCTGGAACCTCGATCACAGCCAGACGGAGGAGGCGGTGCGGAGCTATCTCGCGCAGTTCTCGTTTTTCGGCGAGGACGTCTTCAAGAAGACGCGAGAGCTGTCCGGCGGCGAGAAGGGGCGCCTGGCCCTGGCCAAGATCATGTACCGGGGCGGCAATCTCATGCTGCTCGACGAGCCCACGAACCACCTCGACGTCTACACACGCGAGGCGCTCGAAGCGGCGCTGGAGCGGTTCACCGGAGCGCTCGTCGTCGTGTCGCACGATCGATACTTCGTCGATCGCGTCGCGGAGAACGTCATCCTGGTGGAGGATGGGACCGGTGAGGTGTACGCGGGGAACTACAGCGATCTCGTCGAGCGGATGAGAGCTGGGGCGCCGGTGTCTTCACCGGCGAGAGGTGGCGGGAGCCGCCCGCCCAGAGGCGCCGCCAGGAATGGCGGCGCTCCACTCGGCGGCGCTGCACCTGGGGCCGCTCCACCTGGCGGCGCTGCTCAGAAACAGGCAGATCGTGGCGAGCAGCGCAAGCGGGAGAAAAGGGTGAAGAAGATCGAGGATGAGATGACGCAGCTCGAGGCCCGCATCGCCGGCGCCGAGGCGGAACGCGAGCGCAACGAGCTCCTGCTTTGCTCGGAGGACGTGTTCCGGGACGGTGAGCGGATCCGGAAGATTCAGGCTCAGAACGGCGATCTGAAGGCGATGATCGAGCTGCTGTACGGCAAGTGGGAAGCTCTGGGCCGTGAGAAGGAAGCGCTCGAGGGTGAGACGGCCGTGGCCGGATGAGAGTCTCGATCGTCGCCATCGGCTCGGAGATGCTCGGCACCAGCCGGCAGGACACGAATTCGCTGAAGATCACGGCGGCTCTGGAGGATCACGGCGTCACGCTCGTTCGCAAGTGTGTCGTCGGCGACAGCCTCGACGATCTCGTTGCCGAGATCTCGTTCACGCTCGCCAACAGCGACGTCGTCGTCACGACAGGCGGACTCGGGCCAACCGAGGATGACCTGACGCGGGAGGCTCTGGCGGTGGCGCTCGGCCTGGAGTTCGAGGTCGACCAGTCCATCATCGACAGGATCGCCTCTCGATTCGCGGCCCGCGGCTGGAAGATGCCCGAGGTGAACAAGCGGCAGGGGAAGGTCTTCCGGGGCCAGACGACGCTGGCGAACGAGCGCGGCACCGCACCCGGATTTCACATCGAGTCGCTCGGGAAGCACGTCTGGGTCTTCCCCGGAGTTCCCAACGAGCTGGAATGGATGGTCGAGACGTACCTGCGGCCCTGGCTGGCCGGGAGGAACAGCGGGAAGATGAACCGGCGCGTGCTGAAGATCGCGGGGATGTCCGAGTCGGGAGTCGAGGAGCGCCTCAAGCCCTACTACGAGCGGCGGCCCGGCGAGCCGCTGACGATCCTCGCCTCGGCCGGCGCGGTGGAGTTGCACCTGCTTCATCAATCCGCCGATGAGGTTGGCGTACGTGAGGGCGAGCTCGTGGAGCTGTTCGCGGAGAGGATCTTCGGATACGACGACGACTCCCTCGAGTCGGTCGTCGGCGCGTTGCTCGCAGCGCGCGGCGAGACCCTGGCCACTGCCGAGTCGTGTACGGGCGGGCTCCTCGGATCGCGGATCACCGATATCCCCGGAAGCTCGAAGTACTACCGCGGCGGCGTGGTCTGCTATGACGCGAATGCGAAGATCGATCTGGCTGGCGTCGATCCCTCGCTCATCCGCGACAACGGGGAAGTCTCGGAAGAGGTGGCCATCGCGCTGGCCCGCGGCATCCGGGAGAGGTTCGGCGCGACGTACGGCGTCGGCGTCACTGGAATTGCAGGGCCGACGGGCGGGTCGGACGCGAAACCTGTCGGGACGGTCCACATCGCCGTGGCCGATGGACAGCGACACAAGCATCGGAAGATGTTCTGGCCATCTGCGCGGACGCTCGTGAAATGGTTCTCGACCCAGTGGGCGCTGGACATGTTGCGGCTGTTCATCACGCGCGACTCATCCCGGGCCTAGTGGCCACTAGCGGTGCGAACCTGTCCCGCCCTTCCTTCCGCACTACACTAGAATCCGCCGCGAATGCTCACGCGCTGGCGCGACGTCATCGCCCCGATCCTGATCGCCATCGTCACGACGATCTGGTTCGGCCACGTCCTTTTCGGCGGCCAGGCGTTCTACGCGCGCGACATGCTCGGATACCACTACCCGATGAAGAAGATCGTGCGCGACCGGATGCTGAGCGGCGATCTCATTCCGCAGTGGAGTCCGTGGTTCGGATCCGGGCAGCCGCTCGCTGCGAATCCGGCGTACGAGGTGTTCTATCCGCCGCAGTGGCTCGTTCTGCTTCCTGATTTCTACTTCGGAATGTCGCTGCACGTCGTCATCCACTTCTACATCTGCGCGATCGGCCTCTACTTCCTCATCCGCTCTCTCGGAGCCGGCAGCATCGCCGCGACGCTCGGCGCGATCGGATTCACGCTCGGCGGTCCGATGATCTCGCTGATCAGGACGCTGCCGCTGTTGTTCTCGCTGGCGTGGGTTCCGCTGATTTTCCTGTTCGTGCGGCGGTTCTTCCTGACGCGCAGCAAGCGCGACTTCGTTCTGGCCGCGCTCTTCAGCGGCTTGCAGGCGCTCGTTGCGGAGCCCACGACGATGATTCAGACGTGGCTGATCGTGATCGCATACGGCGCGTACCGAGTGCTGCATGAGCGCAAGGACCGGGGATTGGTCGCGCGCAATCTCGCCATCGGCGTTGTCATGCTCGTGGCCGCATCGCTGATCGTCGCCGCCGTGCAGGTCGTGCCGATGCTCGACTTCATCCCCGACTCGGTGCGCTCCGAGCCATTTCCTTTCAAAGAGGTGGTGGCGTGGTGGAGCATGACCCCTTCGCGCCCGCTGGAGATCTATTACCCGTTGCTGTTCCAGTCTCTCTACAACCAGGCCGGCCTTCCCTGGATCAGCGCGACGTACCACCTCGGTGAGACATTCGTGGCGAGTTTCTATTTCGGCTGCGTGCTGGCGATTTTCTTCACCGCCGGGATTCTGGCCTGGCGAAAGGGGAGTGGATTCGTCCTCGCCGTTTGTGCCGTGTTGTACATCCTCTCCATCGGCGCGAATACCCCGCTGCTGCGAATTCTCTACGACATCGGCATCTTCAAATCGATGCGATACCCGGAGAAGTTCGCACTCGGCGCCGCGCTCGTCGCCGCGATCTGGGGCGCGCTGACGCTGGACCGCATTCTCGCTGGCGACCGCCGCACGCTGCGCATGGCCATCTTCACGACGCTCGGATGGTTTGTGTTCGGCTTCCTTCTACTCGTGACCGCATTCAGCTTCTGGAAGCTCTTCTGGCTCATTACGTTCGTGCGCGGCGTCATCATCATCGCTGTGCTCCTCGCGTTCCGACGGTGGCCACACCCTGCATGGGGCGCGGCGCTCATCGTGCTGACGATCTTCGACGTGGCACATCTGCGGCTGTCCATTAACCCCACGATCGGCAAATCGTACTTCGAGCCGCCGCCTGTCACGCAGGAGTTCGCTCCGGCAAAGGATCAGTACCGCGTTTTCCACATCGCTGAGTGGGATTGGAAGTATTCAATGCCCCATGCGGACGTCTACTTCATCAACCCGACGGGGCGGTGGTGGAGTCTGCGGAACTCGCTGATGCCGCGCAACGGTGCGTACCGGGGCTATCAGTACGCGATCGACAGCGATTACGATCAGACATTCCTGACGCCGACGGCGGAGTTCATCCTGGCCATGCGTCTTCTCAAGGAAGCGAACCGGCCGGGATGGGAAGAGCCGCTGATGGCGATGTCGAATGCCTGGTACAAAGCGTATTTCCGGCCGTTCGCGGACGAAGCGCAACGCACGAACACGCGGTGGGAAGAGATGATGCCCGTACAGTTCACGCCGGCGCGCGAGCGGTACCCGCGTTACTACTTTGCGGATGCGATCGAGGAGTTCAACGGTCGCGACGACTTCGTAACGAAGCTGTCTGGCACCGCGTCGCCGAGTCCGCGCGTGGCGTTCATCGAGAGTGCTCCATTTCAGCCCGCGAAGGGAACCGTGGTGACGGTCGATGAGCAACCGGAACGGATCCGCATCGAGGCGCAGTCGGAAGGGCGTTCACTGCTCGTCATCAGCATGACGCCGCACAAGTACTGGCGCGCGAGCGTCAACGCTGCGGCGGCTGAGGTCAGGCCGGTCAACATCGGCTACCAGGGGATCGAGCTGCCGGCGGGCCGTCACGTCATCGAGCTGACGTACCGCAATCCGCTCATCCTGCCTTCGCTGATCGTCTCGCTGATCGCCGTCATTGGCGTCATCGTGGGGTGCGTGGTGTTCCCGCATGTTCCTCTGCCGGCGGACGTGACACCTGTCGCCGCCGAGGTCGGCGGCGCTCCCCAGAAGCAGCGGCGAAGGAAGCGTTAGCCCTTTGTCAGGAGCAGCACGTTGCTGATCACGTCGTTGTAGAGGACGACGATCATCAGCGCGGCAAGAGCGGCGAAACCGACCTGCTGGATCCGTTCCTTGGCGCGTATGGAAAGATCGCGCCGCGCCGCCCCTTCCACG
>DATKCA010000244.1:0-5143 GCA_035544675.1 Thermoanaerobaculia bacterium
GGCGTCGATTCGAAACGCATCGCGCAGACCCTCGACGATTACGCCGTCTCGCGCGGGCAGACCGACCCGCGGATCCGCGAGCGTTTCGTCCGAGACTATTTGAAAGAGAAAACGCCGGCGGATGTGGGCACGATCGTCAACCGCCCTCCGCCGCCAGGCACGCGCGTCGCCGCGTCGCCAACTCCGGCGGGACGACCGCCGGGCGACTGGGACGCCGTCCCGAAGAATCAACCCGTCCGCGTGGACGAGGGGACCGGCTCGCGCGCGATCGACGCGAAGACGGTTGATCTCGACGCGAAGACAGGTGATCTCGACGCGAAGACAGGTGATCTCGACGCGAAGACAGGTGATCTCGACGCGAAGACAGGTGATCTCGACGCGAAAACGGGACCGCTGGAGAGCGGCGCAGCTCCTTCGCGCACGGGAGCGACTCCGGCTCCATCGGTCGCGCGGAGCGCCCCGTCCGACGCCCCGTACCCGCTCGCGCACGCGCCGGATCGCGTGCAACTGCCGCGGAGGACCGTCGAGCGCGAGCACGCGCGCCCCTCGCGTCCCGCCGAGCGCCCGGTCGCCGATGCGAGCCGCCAGGAATCCTTCCGGTGGCGCGGACCCGACGGCAAGAGGTGGGTGCTGAAAGGCCTCAGCAGCAGCGGCAAGTACGCCGAGGTCTTCGAGATCATGGAAGGCCCGTACAAAGGGCACGTTCTGAAGATGTACTACAAGAAGAAGGATCGGCCCTACAGCGACGACCTCGGTGGACCCGCCGAGTACGGCGCGAACCACATCGCGGGGGACATCGTCTACGGCTCCGAGCTGCTCACGGACGCCAAGGTCCTTCACCTCAAGTCGAAGAAAGTCGTCTTCGACGTGGAAGCCGGGTCCGAGGGTGGGCTCGCGTATCTCATCCAGGAGAAGAAGGGCGCTCGCGACATCGTGGTGGACGACATCGACCGGCCGCTCACGCCCGCGCAGCAGCAAGCGGTCGTCGATCTGTACGACGACCTCGCGGAGGCCGGCATCATCTGGGAAGACGGCGGCGCCGGAAACATCTTCCTGCGCGACCTCGGCGGCGGAAAGTGGGCGGCCGGAGTGCTCGACACGGACCGGCTCGCGCGGTTCGGCCAGATCCCGACCGAGCGGCTCGGCGCGGTGATGGATACACCGCTGGCGGGCCCGCACGCCGGCGTAAACAGCATCAACCCCGCGCGCGGGTGGGTGCCGGCCAATGCGCGTGAGTACATGGCGAAGGCTCTCGAGTCCAAGGGATGGATCCGCTACGAGAACGGTCAGTTCGTCCCCGGGCGGCTGGATCCGAAGGTCGCGCAGTCGAAGTTCGAGCTCAAGGCCGACAGATGATCACGACCGTACTGCGCCGGGCGCGCCTGCATATTCCAGTTGCAGCAGGCGGCATCCGGACCACGTTGACCTCAGGTATACTCGACGAGGGAGAGACACACACATGACCGGTCTTGCACGCGCTGCCGTCTTCATCGCGTTGACCCTCGCTCCGGTCCCTTCCCTGGCGCAGTCGGCCGCGGACGACGCCGCACCCATGCAAATTTACGAACGGTTACTGAGTCTGACCGACGAAGTCCTGGTGCAACTGGCGCTCGCGAAGGGTCTGGACCCTGTCAAGGCCGAGGCCTTGCGTGACGTTTATCAGGCCCACCGCGCGAGCTGGCGTCAGAGGATGCGTGAGGCCGCTGCGGGACGGCTGACGGACCAGGAGCTGCGCCGGGCGGCTATTCGGAGCCGGCGAGAGACCGATGACGCCGTTCGAAAATTGCTCACGCCGGCCGAAATCGCCTGGCTCGACGACGGAGAAGCGCGCTTCCGTGTGGCGCTCATCTGGGAGAGGTTGTACCCAGACGACCCCGCCTTCGACCCGCAAACGCCGGAGCCGCCGCGCCGGTGACTGGCGCGGTCGCGAATGGATGCGTCGCCTCCTCCGGATCTCGATTAGCACTTCCAACAAGGACCGGATAGCTCCGAAATCTCCTGCCGCCAATCGGTACAATCCACTAGGGCGGGGCTGTCCCGGTGGCACATCCCTCAGTCGCGAATGCGTTCAGAGCCTCGGCAACTCTGTCACGGACTCCTTGAAACTCCGGATCATTCATCAAGGGGGTCCGGTAGGCGGCTGCCAGATCGCCGGCTAGTTTCCGGCTCAGGCTCCAGTCGATTTCGAAGCCGCCCTTCGGGTCGAGTCGGTAGACCCAGGCCACCAGACCAGACTCCGCCGAGGAGGCTTCTCCGCTCAGCGGGAAGCTGTCCCAGATGATCAACTCTCCGGTTCCGTCACTATCCTGGTCCTCGATCCAGGGCAGCGGCGACTTCTGGAAGTCTTGCAAGGTTCGCCATCCGGCCGTGCTGGTCTCGAGGCAGAAACCGCGACCAGGACCTGTCTTCCCCTTTCCTGTGACGCCCACGGTGACCGTCCAGAATCGGCCGCTGCCGGACGGTCCATCGGCATGAACCAGGAGATCAAATTCTTTCGAAGGTGACCTCATCCACCCCGTCGGTGTTACAGGGTCGCAGGAGCCAGGAAATTCCTGTCCTTCGAGCCAGACCAGGCCGCGTTCGGGGAGCTTCATGGTGAGGTACCGCGGCTCCATCAAACATTGAGGACGCTGAACCTCATCCGCGAGTGCAGCCAGGAAAAATGTCAGCACAAAGAAGCCGAGCATGTGTTCTCCTGTCCACGAGTGGACTCATGCCGGTCGGGCATGAACTGAGCTTTGAACTGGACGATTAAACTATCAGCAAATGATGAGAGACGCACGAGGAGTCTGCTCGATGGCCTTGACGCTCTCCGTTCTGGTGACCCGGATCGGGTTCGCAGAGTTGCCGCCACGCGCCCACGAAGAGATGTTGCAGAACGCACCAGAACTGCTGGAGGGTGTCGGTCAAGCGCGAGATCCGGAGGGTCGACTGTGGTTTCAGCGAAGGACCGCGTGAAGAGAAAGTGTCTCGCCGTCGCCGCGGCGCTCGCGGTCGTCTCGCTCGCCGCCTGCTGGATCCCGGCCCAACGGGTCACGCGCATCCACCCGGCAGTGGCGCTGCGCGATGAATGAAAAGAGAACTCCGGGCGCCGTCGCCGAAAAGTCGGCCCGCCGGTAGGGACCGACTGCGCCCGGCCGGACCGCCGCAGTCGGCAACGCGCCGGCAGGATGTCGAACCGTGCGCCGCTACGTCTCTACGTCTGCTACTGATCTGACGTTACAGTCCACTAGTCAGAAGGCCGGGAGATCAAGGGAAACTCTTCCGGGCTCTCGATGGATCGGATCGACAAGTCGACATCGAGTTCCGGCCAGTAGAGATGATCAGGACTCGGCCACTCTACATTCACGATCTTTCCGACCGGGGCCTCCGCGAACCATGGAAACTGGTCGAACGACACGAACAATTCACGGCCGCTGAGATAGATCCAGAAGCCGTGACCTGAGATGTTCGTGACCTCAACCTCCGAAGTGCTGCTCCCAGGCCTGGCGGATTTCCTGCTCATGGTTCCGAATCATTGTAGCGATTCGCCCGATCTCTCGCTGAGGAATACCGTGGTTCTCCGCGAGCCGAATGAAGAACGTGAACTGGGTGTTCTTCCACGCCACGTCGGCGGGGCTGCTGCCGAGCGGCATCGTGCGGCCGCCACCCTGCGCTGCCTGCCTCTGCGGTCAGTCCCGATGGCCGCCGCGGAAGAGATGTGGATTCCACTCGATGAACTTCAGGATCCACATCTCGATGAAGGATCGCTCCGCGCGCTTGAGATACCACAAGCCGAACAGGGAGATCACGGCTGCGCCGAGGGTGTCGACGATCAGGTCCCACATCGTGTCGGTCAAACCGGAGGGATCATCGAACATCGGCTTCTGCATGTTCATGCCGAAGAGCTGATCCATTGCGAACTCGTAGATCTCCCACAGCGCACCGACGGCAACTGCGAACAGGAAGGCGAACAACGCCACGAATCGCGGCTGCATGTGAAGGTCGACCCGGTCGTTCTCGTTCAGCACGTAGACCAGCAGAAATCCGACGATGCCGAGCAGCAGACCGGAGCTGGCATGGAGAGCGATGTCCCACCACCAGAACCGCTCGTAGTAATTCATCACCTCGCCCAGGAAGAGCGATGCGTAGACGAAGACGAGCGCCAGCACTTCGAACTCCGGTGGGATGTAGAGGCGTAGATGACGGCCGAGTAGCAGCGGAACGAACATCACGGCGAAGATGCCGGCGATGGCCAGAGCATTGAGCCACTGACTCTCGAGGAGGGCGAGGACGAAACCGACGGCCAGCGTGACGTGCAGAAAGCGCATCGTCCAGAGGTGAACGCGTGCAGCGCGGTCGTCACGGATCTCTCCGGACTCCGGCGTTTCCCTCTCGTCGTTCACGCGCACACCATCATGCAATCACAGATTCCGCATGACGAGGGTGATTGGGGTCAGTCTTCTCTCCCGGGGTTTCCCCGGACAGTAGATCTTCCACCATACTCGTGCGCAAAAGCCTACATGGAGTAGATCTGACCCAAAGACCGGAAAGACCTGGCCCCTTTTTTCCGGGATAGAGTGTTCGAGACCGAAGATCCGCTCCGGCTGGCCATCGGCTGTCCGAAAGGACCTATCCGCTCCTTCGGGACTCCGTCTAACATTTCCGGTCTCCCCATGCATCTAAACTCTCGTTCAACCATGGGTGCAGTCACTTTCCGCGAGGCGGTTCGCGTCTGGGTACGCGTCGGTCTTCAGAGCTTCGGCGGGCCGGCGGGGCAGATCGCGGTCATGCACCGGATCCTCGTCGAGGAAAAGGGCTGGGTAAGGGAGCGCCAGTTCCTCCATGCACTCAACTACTGCATGCTCCTTCCCGGTCCGGAAGCCCAACAGCTCGCCACCTACATCGGATGGCTGCTGCACGGATATCGCGGAGGACTGGTCGCCGGGCTGCTCTTCGTGCTTCCCGGTTTCATCGCGATTCTCGTCCTGAGCTGGATCTACGCTGCGTACGGTGGGACCGGCGTCGTGACAGCGCTGTTCTTCGGCCTCAAGGCGGCGGTCCTGGCCATCGTGATCGACGCCGTGATCCGAATCGGCCGCCGGGTTCTCCGCAACGGATTGATGCTGTCGATCGCGGCGCTCGCTTTCGCAAGCATCTTCTT
>DATKCA010000245.1:0-6138 GCA_035544675.1 Thermoanaerobaculia bacterium
GCGCGCGCCGCAACCGTGGCCAGCCAGTTCGGGATGGCCAGCGAAACGACGCGAACGAAGAAGCCGCTCATCGTCCGGCTGCAGGCGCCGCGCTTCTTCGTCGTCGGCGACCAGACCGTGGTCTCGGCGGTCGTCAACAACAACACCGACCGCAAGCTCACCGTCGCTCCATCGCTGGACGTTACCGGCCTCGTCGTCACCGGTCTCTATATCGACGGGAAGATGACGAAGGGTGAAGCGGGCCGGATCAGTGTCGAGCCTGACAGTGAAGGGCGCATCGATTGGGTGGTGAGCGTGAAGGAGCCTGGAACGGCGCGACTGCGCGTCACGGCGAAATCGGGTGATCTCGCCGACGCCATGGAGCGAAGCTACCCGGTCGAGGATCACGGCATCGACAAGCTCATCGCCGTCTCCGGAAAGACGCGCGGCTCGGAAGCGACGTGGAAGCTGGAGATCCCGCGGGAGCGTCGCTCCACGACGATGATCGTGCAGGTTGCTCCAAGCATTGCCGTCACGATGCTCGACGCCCTTCCTTACCTCATCGATTACCCGTACGGCTGCACCGAGCAGACCATGTCCCGCTTCCTCCCCACCGTCGTCGTGGCCAAAACGCTCAGCGACCTCGGTATCCCGCGCGAAGTCGTGGCCACCCGGCTCTTCGGCGGCATCGAGCAGAAGTCCGCCGACAAGACACAGCCGAAGGGGAAGAAGGACCTCGAGAAGCTCGACGAGATGACGCGCGCCGGCCTCATGCGCCTCTACGATTTCCAGCACGGCGACGGCGGATGGGGATGGTGGAAGGAAGGCGACAGCGATCATCACATGACCGCCTACGTCGTCTGGGGTCTGGCGCTGGCGCGCGACGCCGGGATCAGCGTTCGCGGCGGCGTCATCGAGCGGGCCGTCGCTTACTTGCAGAACGAGCTGGTGAAGGAAGAGCTCGATCCGGACCGGCAGGCCTGGATGCTCCACGCGCTGGCGGCGACGGCGAAGGGGCGCGCGCCTCAGGCGTTCGAGAAAGCGGCCATCGATAATCTGTGGAAGAAGCGTGCGCGCCTCAGCGGCTACGGCCTCGCGCTCTATGCGCTCAGCGCGCATCAGTTCGGACTGAGCGAGCAGGCCCGGACGCTCTCGCGGAACCTGGAGAACGGCGCGGCCATCGACAACGCTCCCGACGCTTCGCTTCTGGTGAAGGGAAGCGGCTCAGGGGCCGGCACGGTGATGGCGACGGCGCACTGGGGCGCGCCGGCTTTCTGGTGGCGCTGGTACGACGGGCCGGTGGAGTCGACGGCGCTGTCGCTGCGCGCGCTTTCGGCGATCGATCCGAAGCATCGGCTCATCGAGCCGTCGATGAACTGGCTGGTGAAGAATCGTCGCGGCGCCCAGTGGAGCAACACGCGCGACACGGCCATGGCCGTCCTGGCGCTCAGCGATTACCTTCGGGCCAGCGGCGAGCTGGGCGGCGACGTGGAGTACGAGGTCAGCGTCAACGGTGTGAGCGTTGCCACGAAAAGACTGGCCCGGAGCGAAATGCTCTCTGCGCCCAGCCGCTTCTCCGTGCCGGCATCGGCCATCCGCGACGGCGTGAACCTCGTGACGGTGAAGCAGACCAGGGGTGGTGGCGCGCTCTATGTGTCGGCCGAGGCGCGATTCTTCAGTCTCGAGGAGCCGGTCAAGGCGGCCGGCAATGAGATCTTCTTCCAGCGTGGGTACGAGAGGCTGGTGGGCCGCCCGACGCTGCTCAAGGGATACGTCTACGACAAGGTGCCGATGAAGGATGGCGATTCGATCCGGAGCGGCGAGCGCGTCGACGTCATCGTCACCGTGGAAGTGAAAAACGACTACGAGTATCTATTGATAGAGGATCTCAAGCCGGCCGGGCTCGAGGCGGTGGAGCTGGTCAGTGGCACGCCGCTGTACGCGCGCAAGCTGAAGGCGCCGGCGGTGGCGAAGGCGAAGCGAACGGCGGCCACCGTCGTGCCGCCGGACAACGATTCCACGGCGAGGCGCCGGGTCTATCAGGAGCTGCGCGATCGCAAGGTGGCCATGTTCATCGACAGGCTCGAACAGGGTGTGTGGGAGATCCGCTACACGCTGCGAGCCGAGGTGCCCGGGACATTCCACGCCCTGCCGCTGATGGGCGGAGCGATGTACGTCCCGGAGATCAAGGGCAACAGCGACGAGATTCGGATGACGGTGGAGGAGAGGTAAGGCAGATGGACGGTGCAGGAACACCTCATCCGACGCACCGTCATTCCGAGCGTAGCGAGGAATCCGGGGGACGGGGTGGTACGGACGCGCGCCGCCCACCGCCCGGATCCCTCGCTCACGCTCGGGATGACGTGCGCGCGCCGGCGCTCGCGGTTCTCGTCACGTCAACGCCGGTCGATCGAGTTGATCACCTTCTTGATGGGATGCAGTAACGCCTGCGGGTTGAACGTGTGCATGTTGTGGACGGTGTCGGGTCCGATCAGCGGGAAGAAGAGCTTGTCGCGGCTGTCTCCCGTCAGATTTCCATAAAGCGTGGCGTGTTCTCCGGGGAACTGGAAGAACCCGTCCTGTTCGAGCGAGATGACCCCGGCGACCGTCCCCGAGGACCGGCCGAACAATCCCAGCCGCACTGACGGGCGTAGAACAGGATGAACGACCTGACTCCCTGCGCTGGCCGACTCGAGTGAAATGTAGCGGGCCAGATCGGCCGGACTGGGAACGCCAACCGGGTTCCCTGCGCGGTCCAGGTAGAAGAGGCCGGGCCACACCGACGGGGGGAAATCGACCACGGGGCCGAGAACGGGATCGATCCGCACAAACGCAGAGAGGATTCCCAGCGCCGTTCCGGAATCGACAAAGGCCCACGGCGCGGGCTTCGCCGGAACGGGCGCGATCAACACCGCTCCGCGAATGCCGAGCTCCGCGCGCAGACTCGTCCCCTGCGCCGCCAGTCTCTCCTGCGCCAACTGCACGATCAGCGCGCCCATCGAATGGCCGATGACCACGTCGATTGTGTCGAGCGCGTCGATGACGCCGAGCGTGGACGTCACGTAGTCCTCGAGCGCGAGGAGGCCGAAGACGAGGCCGTCCGGCACGGCGCTGTTTCCATGACCGGGAAGGTCGGCCACGATGACCCGGGCTACCTTGTCGCCGAGGTGTTCGTCGAACAGCGCGTTGGCGAGAGGCTCGAACGTCGCTGCCGTCTGCGCCAGACCGGGAACGATGAAGACGTCGATCCCGGGCCCGCCGGACGGATTCGAATACACCTGCGCCGTCACTTGGGTCGTGACGTTTTCGCGCAGCGTGATGTTGAAGGTGAGGCTCTCCTGAGCGACAACACTGGCACTTGCGAGAAGAATGGAGACCGCTACCGCCACAAGGCGGCGAATCGAGAGAGAGTTCACGCCTGGCTCCTGTAATTGAGATTGAACTGGATTGAAGGCGCAATTCTGCAACGCATGCGATCATGCATCCAGACTTCATGGATCTGACCCCAGGCACACGGCTGGGCCCGTACGAGATCGTCGGACGCATTGGCGCCGGCGGCATGGGCGAAGTCTTCAAAGCCCGCGACACGCGGCTGGACCGCAGCGTGGCCATCAAAGTCCTCTCCGGTGAATTCGCCGGCGACGAGGCGCTGCGCACGCGGTTCGACCGAGAGGCCCGCACGATCTCGCAGCTCAATCACGCTCACATCTGCACGCTTCATGACGTCGGTGACGAGAACGGCGTCAGGTATCTGGTCATGGAGCTGCTCGAGGGCGAGACGCTCGCCGACCGCATCGCTCGCGGTCCTCTGCCGATGTCCAGCGTCCTGCGCTACGGGGCCGAGATCGCCCATGCGCTGGACCGCGCGCATCGCGCCGGCGTCGTCCATCGAGACCTGAAACCGGCCAACGTCATGATCACAAAGAGCGGCGCAAAGCTGCTCGACTTCGGCCTGGCCAAGAGCGCCACCATCGACGTCGATCCCGACGACCACACGCAGCGAATGCCCCTCACTCGCGAAGGGACGATCGTCGGCACGTTCCAGTACATGGCGCCCGAGCAGCTGGAGGGAGAAGAGGCGGATGCGCGAACCGACATCTTCGCGCTCGGCGCCGTCCTCTACGAGATGGCCACGGGACGGCGGGCATTCGAGGGAAAGACGAAAACGAGTCTCATCGCAGCGATCGCGGAGCGCGATCCTGTCCCGATCTCCGAGATCCAGCCATTGACCCCTCCGGCGTTCGAGCACGTAGTGGCGAAATGTCTCGAAAAGAACCGTGACACGCGATGGCAGAGCGCGTTCGACATAGCCGAGGAGTTGCGGTGGCTGGCGTCGGCGAGCGGGGCGAAGAAGACGTCGCAGTTCAGCTTGCGCGAACGCCTGGTCTGGATTGTCACCGTCCTCTTCCTGGCGGTGGCGCTGCTCGCTTCCATGCTTCGCACACCCGCGAAGCGTGACGAGCCGCTCGCCGCGCGATTGCCATTCACCGTGCCCGGAGCCACGGCAATGAGCTCCATGTCGCTGTCACACGACGGGCGGATGCTGGCGTTCGTCGCCGACGCCACCGACGGCCAGCGCCTGCTGTGGATCCGGCCGCTCGACTCCACCACGGCCACCCCCATCGAGAAAACCAACGGCGCCCAATATCCGTTCTGGTCGCCCGACTCTCGCTATGTGGCCTTCTTCTCGGAAAACCGGCTGAAGAAGGTGGACGTCGCCGGCGGAGCACCGCAGACGATCTGCATGGTGCGGAACGGAAGAGGCGGCTCATGGAACCAGGACGGCACGATCCTGTTTGCGCCCACAGGCTCCGGTCCACTCCATCGGATCGCCGCGACGGGAGGCGTCTCCACTCCGGTGACGAAGCTCCAGCGCGGCGTTTCGACGCATCGCTGGCCGCAGTTCCTCGAGGACGGCCGCCGCTTCCTCTATCTCGCCACCACGTTCGGAACGGTCGTGGATCGCAGCGACTTCGGCATCTACGCCGTCGACCCGGACTCGAACGTCGACAAACGCATTCTCGCCGTGAACTCGAATTTCGCGCGCGTGGCCGGATGGCTGATTTACGTCCGCGAAAAAACTCTGTACGCGCACGCATTCGATTCCGACCGCCTGGAGATGAAAGGTGATCCGATCCCGCTCGCAGCAGACATCAGCTTCGCGCGAATCGTGTCGTGGGCCGAGTTCGCAGCGGCTCCCGGCGCGCTCGTCTATCAGACCGGTGAGAGTCGCGACGCCACGCAGATCGCGTGGTTCGATCGCGGCGGTGCGCCCGCCGAACAGCTCGGGTCGATCGGCCACGTGCTCAATCCCAGCATCGCTCCCGACGGCAACCGTCTCGCCGTCGGCGTGACAGACAGCCAGGCCACCAACTCCGACATCTGGGTGATCGGCAACCGCGGCAGGACGCGACAGCGCCTGACATTTTCCCCGGCCGAAGATACGAACCCGGTATGGTCCCGCGACGGCGCGTGGATCGCGTTCAACACGTACGATGGAGGCGAGCAGGTCATGGCCCGCGCGGCAGCGAGCGGCCGCGGCGATCAGTTGATCATCCACCGCGCAAAGTCTTCGCCCAGTCCGCTGCCGACCGACGTTTCACCGGATGGCAAGTGGATCGTCTTTCAAACGTACAGCGCGCAGGGCGGTGAAGATCTGATGGTCGTTCCTTCTGATGGAAGCGCTGCGGCGACGAAGCTGATCGCGACACCCGCGGCCGAGCTCGCCGCACGCGTTTCCCCGGATGGACAGTGGCTCGCGTTCACCTCCGACGAGTCCGGCACTTCAGAGATTTATCTCACGCGATTCCCCGCCGCTCATCCGAAGTGGCAGGTGTCGACGGGCGGAGGGAGAGAACCGCGATGGCGCGGCGACGGCAAAGAGATCTTCTACATCGACCGCGGCAAGCGCCTGGTCGCGATCCGCGTGACACCCGGCGAAGTCCCGGAGTTCGGCACACCCGCCCCCCTGTTCCGGCCGCCGGTTCGCGATCCGATGTCGGGAACCGACATCTGGAGCTACGACGTGGCGCCGGACGGGAAATCGTTTGCCGTGAACATCGCCGATCCCCGCGCGAACCAGCTCGAGACGACGTTGTGGCTGAACTGGGAGCGCGACCCGGCGATCCGGCGGCGTGCGGCCTCCGCCGATTGACGGGC
>DATKCA010000246.1:0-2865 GCA_035544675.1 Thermoanaerobaculia bacterium
CCGCACGATCGAGCGCTGGCTTCCCGATCGCGTCTCGGATGAGGCCCTCGCCCCCGATGTCGTGGCCACGCTCAGGCAGCTCGGCGGCGACGAGTTCCTGCGCGAAGTGGCGGTGCTGTTCCTCATCGATGTCCCGCCGCGTCTGCAGACGATCCGCGAGGCTGTGAAGAACTGCGACGCCGCCGCGCTGGCGTCGTCCGCCCATGCGCTGAAGAGCAGCGCGGGGAACATGGGCGCGATGCTGATGCGCCGTCTCGCCGAGATGCTGGAGCAGATCGGAAACGGCGGGAGCGTGGCCGAAGCGGCGCCGCTGGTCGAGGAGCTGACCGAGGAGTTTGCGCGCGTGGAGAAGGAGCTCGGGTCGTTCCGTAGTTAGAGCGGTAGAGCCGCAACCAAAGCGTCGCTTGAATGGAGCGGCGGTGTCCTCACCGCCGCCCCCGGGGCGCGGGTGAGGACACCCGCGCTCCATTCCGTGATGAACAGCCGCATGAAAATCTCGTCATCCTGAGAAGAATCTACTGGTTAGTAGTTACAGAGCCGCTTCACCCGTCCACGTAGCTCGTCCGCGCCATCACATACGTGCCGCGCCGTTTCACTCGAACATCGATGGTGTGGGTGCCGCGGCGGTCCGTCGGCGGCTTGCGCACTTCCAGCTCGTAGTGTCCGGCGAGTGTTTTCTGCAGGCGATTGAGCGCCACGCGCGGGAAGATGTGTGTCTTGGCATAGAAGCCGCCGGTGTCGGCGGCCGCTTGTCCGAGGCCGAGCTCGAGGTCGTGGTAGTCGGCGACGGTCATGTCGAGGGCGAACACGGTGACGCGCGCGGACTCCATGGCGTGCCGGGCGATCTGATACTTCGGCGTCATCACGACCCGTCCGCCCGACAACTGTCCCAGGCCCCAGCCAAACAACACCATCGACTTCGGCCCGGGGATGTGGCGGAGGGCATTGGCGATGAGGATGAATGCGTGCTCGGAGCTGGTGCTGTTGCGCATCTCCTGGCGATCGAGCCGGCGGGCCAGCGACGGCATGGGCACGACCGGGGGAGGCGGCGGGTCGTCGATGGCCAGCGCGGCGCGAATGGTGTGATGAAGCGCGCGCTTGTCGTCGGTGAAGTCGAGCCGGAACTTCAGGTGCGAGTCGAACGAGAACACCGCCACGCGATCGTTCGGCTCCAGCGAATCGATCAACTCGTCCGCGTAGGTGAGGAACTTCATCTGGCCCGAAACGCGCGATGGCACGCGCGCGAAGTCCGTCTGAAAGAACCAGATGAAGAGGCGGCCGGGCGGCGCCTCCACCTCGTCGAGAGTCTCCGGGACCTCGTCCAGGCCCGCGGCCTGTCGTGCGGCCAGCGTCTCCGGGACCCACTCCACCGACTCGATCGTGGCGAGCTTTCCATCGATACGCACTTCGAAGTCGGCCGCGGTGAGATCGGTGATGGGGTTGAAGTCGTAGTCGGTCACCCGGGCGTCGACGAGCACGCGCTCGACCGTGATCTCCTCGCCGGAGCGGATTTCCTGGGCGGAGAGGGCGGCGGCGAAAGCGCCGGTGAGGACACCGGCGCCCCAAAGCATCCGGTACATGAAGGAAAGCATATCGCTGACTTACAATCCGCCGCGGAAAGGAAGCTGTCACATGACCCTGCGGACGATCCTCTGCGCTCTGCTGCTGGCCTGGCCGGTTGCGGCGGCGCCGTTCGACGAGACCTTCACCGGCAAGACCATGAGGGTGGACTACTTTCACACGGGTGGCCGCGGGCAGGAGATCATCGCTCTCGAGCGGGTCGTCTCCGACGGCCCCTGGCCCGGCAGCCGCACCCGCCTCGTGGACACCACGAACCTCGGCAAATACCTCTTCGAAGTGATCGACCGCGGCACGAACGCCGTCGTCTACTCGCGCGGGTTCGCCTCGGTCTATGGGGAGTGGGAGACGACGGGTGAGGCCAAGACGCGCTCGGCGACGTTTCACGAGTCGCTTCGCTTTCCCTGGCCCAAACGGCCGGTGCAGGTGGTGCTGAAGAAGCGGGACGCGGAGAATGCCTTTCAGCAGATCTGGTCGACGGTCATCGATCCGAATTCGCGTTTCGTGAATCCGGCCGAGGCGAAGCCGGTCGGGCGTCTCTTCCCCGTTTTCGAGAACGGGCCACCGGCCGCGAAAGTCGACCTGCTCGTCATCGGCGAGGGCTACACCGAGGCCGAGCTGCCGAAGTTCCGGGCGGACGTGAAGCGGCTGGTGGGAAAACTGTTCGACACCGAGCCGTTCAAGAGCCGCAAGCGCGACTTCAACGTGCGCGCGCTCCATCTGCCGTCGTCGCAGAGCGGCGTGCACCGGCCGCGAACGGGTGACCACCGGCGGACGGTGACCGGCACACAGTTCAACATCTTCGATTCCGAGCGCTATGTCCTCACCCTCGACAACCGGGCCCTGCGCGACGTCGCGTCGGCCGCGCCGTACGAGTTCATCGAGATCCTCGTGAACGAGAAGCAGTACGGCGGCGGAGGGATTTTCAACGATCAGGCCACGTCGTCCGTCGACAGCGCGTTCTCCGAATACGTCTTCGTCCACGAGTTCGGCCACCACTTCGCCGGCCTGGCCGACGAGTACTACACGTCCGCCGTCGCGTACGAGACGGGCGGGGCGGCTCATCCCGAGCCGTGGGAGGAGAACGTCACCGCCCTGCACGATCCGGCGAAGCTCAAGTGGCGCGACCTCGTCGAGCCGGGCACGCCTCTGCCGACGCCCTGGAACAAGGAAGAATTCGAGAAGCACCAGCGCGAGGTTCAGGCGGAGCGCCGCCGTCTGCGCGAGGCCAACGTGCCGGAGAGCGAGATGGACGCGCTCTTCCGCCGCGAGCAGGAGTGGTCGACG
>DATKCA010000247.1:0-21256 GCA_035544675.1 Thermoanaerobaculia bacterium
AGGAAGATCGGCGACGTGTGCGCCGCGGCAAGCTCGAGGAGCACGGGCTCATCGGGATCGTAGCCTCGCTGGACGACGATGCCGGCCGGCTTGTTCACGAAGATCAGGGCCTCGTCCTCGTAGAGGATGTCGAGCATCGTCTTAACGGTAGCCGGAAGCCGGAAGCCGGAAACCGGAAACCGGAAACCGGAAACCGGAAACCGGAAACCGGAAACCGGAAACCGAGACTTGCCTTAACGTGCCCGAGCCCGTGCCCGAGCCCGTGCCCGGTCTTTGACGTTCCCGTCCCCGGCTTTTCAATCCCGATACAGCAGGAACTCCTCACGCTGCCGCTCGAACTCCCTGAGCGGCTGCTCCCACTCGGCGACCCACTCGTCGACGTCGCCGCCGCTCTCGACGATCTCGCGGTAGCGGGAGCTCCCGGCGAGCAGATCGATGGCCAGGCGGTCGGAGACGAACTCGTAGGTCTCGCGGCGCCAGTCGAACTTCTCACGGTTCATGTCCCTGGCGGCCTTCACGCAGTGCAGTCCCGTGCGATAGGGCTCGAACGTGGACCGGTCGGTCACGTGCAGCTCCACGCCGCCGCAGACTTTGCCGGCGTGCTTCTGGAACGTCGGCAGGAAGTAGTGGGGGCGGAAGCGGATGCCGGGCAGATCGAGCTGATTCAGCCGCCCGGCGAGCTTGAATGGATCGAGCCACGGCGCGCCGAAGAGCTCGAACGGATGGGTCGTGCCGCGTCCTTCGCTGAGGTTCGTCCCTTCGATGAGGCACATGCCCGGATACACCGCGGTGGTGGAGACCGTCGGCATGTTCGGCGAGGGAATGACCCACGGAAGGCCGGTGTCCTCCCACCACATCGATCGTTTCCATCCGCTCATCGGGACGACAGTCAGGTCGCAGTTCAGATTGAAGACCTTGTTGAACCAGCGGGCCAGCTCGCCGGCGGTCATCCCGTGCCGCGCAGGCAGGGGATACATGCCGACGAAACTCGAGTACTTGTCCTCGCGGATGTTTCCTTCGAGGTGCACGCCGTCGATCGGATTGGGGCGGTCGAGCACGACCACGGGGAGGCCGAGGGGGGCGGCCTCGCCCATGCAGAGGGCCATGGTGTAGACGAAGGTGTAGTAGCGCGAGCCGACGTCCTGCAGGTCGATGACGAGTGCTTCGAGCCCCTCCAGCACGTCGCGGCGCGGCTTGAGGTCGTCTACGCTTTTTCCATAGAGAGAGTAGACGGGGAGGCCGCTCATCGGATCGGTGGTGTGATCGACGTGCGCCATGTCCTGCGCCTCGCCCCAGATGCCGTGTTCGGGGCCAAAGAGGGTGGTGAGCGTCCAGCCGCGATCCTCGAGGAGCAGTCCGACGGCGTGCTGCAGGTCTCCGGTGACGGCGCTCTGGTTGGTGACCAGGCCGATGCGCTTGCCGCCGATCGGTCGCGGGTTTTCCATGAGGCCTTCCAGACCGGTGCGGACTCTGGTCGGCGATGTGCTGAGGCGAGCCAGTGCTCCGCTCATTTCGTCTCCCTGTTTTCGTGATGCTCGATGTGACGGCCGCTCAGCAGCTGGAGTGCGTGCGGAATGAGATGAAGGATTGCCTGCAGGTTCTCGCATGCGCCGTTGACCGATCCTGGCAGATTCACGACCAGTGCCGATCCGCGCGTCGCGGCCTGGGCGCGGGAGAGCGGCGCCATGGGCGTGTTCTCGAGCGAGCGCAGTCGCATCAGCTCGCCGAACCCGGGAACCACCCGATCGCACACGCTCATCGTTGCCTCGGGCGTGACGTCGGTCGGGGCGATGCCGGTGCCGCCGGTGGTCACGACGAGTTGGATGCCGGCGCCGGTGGCCAGCTCGATCTGCGCGGAGATGGCCGGGACGTCGTCGGGCACGACGATGACCTCGTCGACGGCGCAGCCGTTGGCGGCGAGAAGGTCGCGGACGGCCGGCCCGGAGTGGTCGATCCGGCCGCCGCGCGCGGCGGAGTCGCTGCAGGTGATCACACGCGCGCGTATCATCGCGCGCGATTGTAGTGGACAGTTCGATGGAGCGCCGGTGTCCTCACCGGCGCCCATGCGGCTGTTCATCATTCAAGCGATGAAGCGAAGCGACTTCTCATACGACCTCCCGCCCGAGCTGATCGCGCAGGAGCCGCGCCCTCGCGGGCTCTCGCGCATGATGGTGGTGACGCCGGGGGCGGATGCGCCGCTCATCGAGCACACCGGTTTCGCCTCGTTTCCGTCCTGTCTCGAGCGGGGGGCCGTGCTCGTCATCAACGACACCAGAGTGATTCCAGCGCGCCTGTTCGCCGATCCGAAAGGGCGGATGAAGACGCGCCTCGAGTTCCTGCTGACGCGGGAGCGCGAGCCGCGGGTGTGGGAGGCCTGGTGCAAACCGGCCCGTCGGGTGAGAGCGGGCGACCGCGTCCGCTTCAGCGCGCGGCTCGGTGCGCACGTTCTCGACAAACTCGACGACGGCACGGTCGTCCTGGCGTTCGAGGGTGATCTCGCCGAAATCGACCGCGTGGGCGTTCCGCCGCTGCCGCCCTACATCGCCCGCGAGACTCCGCGCCAGAGCGACCGCGAGGCGTACCAGACCGTGTATGCCGCCGAGAGGGGTGCGATTGCCGCGCCGACCGCCGGACTGCACTTCACGCCCCAGATCCTGGACGCGATCGCCGCCCGCGGCGTCGAAGTCGTCCGCATCACCCTCCACGTCGGCCTCGGCACATTCCGTCCGGTGAAGGCAGATGACATCGAGGATCATCGGATGGATGCCGAGCAATACGAGATCACCGGCGATGCCGCCGGGCGGCTGAACCGCGCCGTGGCGGAGGGGCGCAGGATCGTTGCGGTGGGGACCACGTCGGTGCGCACGCTGGAGAGCGCGATCAGGGAGGGACGCTTCTACGAGGGCCGCGAGCAGACATCGATCTTCATCACGCCCGGCTATCGGTTCAAGGTCGTCGGAGGGATGCTGACAAACTTTCATCTGCCCGAGTCGACGCTCCTCATGCTCGTCTCGGCCTTCGCCGGCATGGAGACGATCCGCGCCGCGTATCGCGAAGCCATCGCCCAGCGATATCTCTTCTACAGCTACGGCGACTGCATGTTCATCCCGTCATCCCGCTCGGAATGACCCCCTCACCAGTAGCCGGTCGTGATCTCGCAGTCTCCGTTCACAACGGCCTGACAGGCCAGCCTCTCGTCGGGATCGAGCCTGCGCTCCTCTGCCACGCGCGACTCGATCGATGTCGGCGGGGTCAGGTTCTCCGGGGCGCTCTTCACGGTGACGCGGCAGCGCGCGCAGATCCCCACGCCGCCGCACGAGCTCCCCAGCGGCGCCCCGACGCGACGGGCCACGTCGAGCAGCGTCTCGTTGTCCTTCGCCTCCGCCGTCCGGTTCAGCGGAGTGAACGTCACATTTCTTGACTTCGCGTTCACCGAGTCCTTGCGCCCACCGTCCGCAACTTTTCCGCGCTTCCCTCGTCTATACCATCAGACAGGACGCAGACAAGACGCAGACAAGGCGGAACGATCATGACGAACACACGCACCATCGATGAAACACGACTCGCTCAGGAGATCGTCGGCGTCCTTCCGCAGGGGGTTGTCACACGATTGTGCTCGGATGACGCCGAGATCATCCGTTTCGCGGTCTCCGACCCCTCCCTCAAGCTGAAAACCATCTCGTTCAGCCGGAAGTCGTTGCGCCGCCTGGCCATCGACCCGGCCCTGGCGGTCAAGATCGAGTACCTGCAGCGCGACCTGGTTCGCAGCGCGGCCCGGCGGGCCGAGTTCCGCTACCCGCGCGAGAACCGGATCGTGACGGCCATCCGCGGCCGGCGCACCCGAGTCAGGGCGGCCCGGTTGGCCCTCGGCGTCGCCTCTGTGGTCTGAGTGGTCTGACGATTCGCAGGTTTGTAACGCTAATAGCTGACGAATCGGTGGTAATGTGCCGCCGTGGCCGTCGAACTGGATAGCCTCGACGCTCGGATTCTGAGCGTCCTCCTGCGCGACGGACGCACGCCTGCCGCACAGATCGCCGACGAGGTCGGGCTGTCGCGGCCCGCCGTGGCCGACCGCATCTCCCGGCTCGAGAAGCAGGGCGTGATCCGCGGCACCACCGTGGTCGTGGAGCCGTCCGCCGTCGGCCGGGCCGTCACGGCGTTCATCGCCGCGCGCGGCAGCATCGGCGAGAAGTCGGAGCGCGCCTTTCGCGACCTGATGGCGTCCGATGAAGTGGTCGAGATCCACTCGGTGGCCGGTGAGGACTGCTTCTTCTTCAAGGTGCGCACGGACTCGATTCCGTCGCTGAACCAGCTCGTCTCCAGGCTGTCGTCGCCGCCGCTGTCGCTCTCGACCCGCACGACCATCGTCATGGAGACGCATTGCGAGAAGGTCGGTGGAATCGTGTTGGGCGGGGGCTCCTGCTGAAGCACGAGAAGGCTCTGGCCTGGTTCGCTTTCGCCGTCGTCTGCATCGTGTGGGGAACGACGTACCTGGCCATCCGCGTGGCCATCGAGACGATCCCGCCGCTGATGCTCACGTGCATGCGGTTCGTCGTGGCCGGCATCGTGATGCTGGGCATCGCCGCGTGGCGCGGCGAGCGCATCCCGCGCGATCTCCGCACCATCGCCGATCTAACCCTGGTCGGCTTTCTCATGGTGGGCCTGGGCAACCTGGCCGTGGCGTGGGCCGAGCAGTGGGTTCCCAGCGGGATGGCCGCGCTCTTTGTCGCCACCGCGCCGTTCTGGATGGTGGTGATCGAGGCCTTCCGCCGCAACGGCGAGCGCATCAACCTTCGCAGCGGGATCGGCATGCTGATGGGATTCGCCGGCGTCGGACTCCTGGTCACGCCGGAAGGCGCGGGAGGAGTGTTCGACAGGCACTTCGTGCTCGGCGCCGTGGCCATTCAGCTCGGCGGCATCGCCTGGCAGCTCGGCTCGGTGCGCGGCAAGTACACGCTCAAGCACGTGCCGCTGCTGGCGTCGGCCGGCCTGCAGATGCTCTCCGGCGGCATCATCGTCGCCATCGCCGGCTTCGCCCTCGGCGAGCACACGCGGCTGACTTTCAACACCAAAACGCTCGCCGCGTACATCTATCTCACTCTGTTCGGATCGATCATCGCGTACAGCGCGTACGTCTACGCGCTCGCGAAACTGCGCACCACGCAGACTTCGCTCTACGCGTACGTCAACCCCGTCGTCGCGGTCATCCTGGGCTGGCTGATTCTGAACGAGAGGCTCACGATCGTTTCCGTGCTGGCCATGATCGTGATTCTGGCCGGCGTCGCGCTGGTGCAGACCGCCCTGAGGCCTCAGGCCTCGGGCCTCAGGCCTCGGGAGACGGCTCTGCCGCCGCCGGTGAGGACACCGGCGCTCCATTCCGAGTAAGGCGCGAGAGGTGTGGGGCGTTCTCCCGCGGCCCCCGAAGCTATTGCGCTTCGAGCGCGGCGAGGTAGATGTCCAGGTTCAGGTCGGGTCTGCGCACGGCCTTCGAGAACTGCGCGTTCGCCTCGACGGGATCGAGGGCGATGGCTTTTTTGATGAGGTCGGCGGCCTCCTCGTTCCGGTTCTCGTTGGCGAGAGCGAGAGCTGCGTAAATGAGCGGCTCGGCCGATCGGGGGCGGAGTCGCGCCGCCGTATTGAAGTGGCGGGCCGCATCGGCGTTGCGCTCCATCCGGCTGAGCAGCGCGCCGAGATTCATGTGGCCGTCGTAGTGCTCCGGGGTGACGCGGAGGGCTTCTTCGTATTGGGCGACCGCCTCGTGATCGCGCCCGAGTTTGGCCAGGGTTGCGCCGAGGTTGTTGCGAGCCTCGCTCGAAGCGGGGTCGGCCTCGACCGCGCGCTGGAAGTGCACGAGCGCACCCTGGAGATCGTTCCGCGCCACCGCCAGTGTGCCGAGGGAAAGCGCTGTCCCGGGCCCGGCCACTGTGGCGGCCTGCGTGAGCGTCGCTGCTGCCTCTTCCGTTTGCCCGGTGGAGAGTTGCAGGCGGCCGAGCTCGACGAGCGCGGTTTCGCTGTTCGGGTTGAGCTGGACGGCGCGCTGGAGAGAGGGCGCCGCTTCCGTGGTCTGCCCCATCCGCGCCAGCGACATCCCCAGGCCGAGATGGGCGATGGAGTTGGAAGGCCACATCTGGGCAGCCACGCGGAAGTGTCTGGCCGCTTCTGCCGGCTGGCCCGTCTGCAGCAGCGCGTCGCCGAGGCTCAGCGAGGCGAACGGGTTTCGCGGTTCGACGCTCAGTGTGTGCGAGAACAGCGCGATGGTGTTGCGCCAGTACCCGGTCTGACGGTGCGCCGCGGCGGTGAGCAAGACGAGGACCATCGTCGTGACCACGGCCGCCGCTGCACGGAGAGCCGGCCGGCGCGCCACGAAGTCGGCCAGGAGCCAGACCACCGCGATCGTGACCCCGATCAGCGGCACGTAGGTGTAGCGGTCGGCCATCGAGTACGCGCCGATCTGCACGAGACCGATGACCGGCACGAGGATCCCCAGGAACCAGAACCAGCCGGTGGCGAGGTAGCGGCGGTCGCGGTATCGCAGCACCAGCGCGGTGATCGCGAGCAGCACGACCGCTGCGATGGCTGTCTTCACGGTCGAGACGCTGCTGTATTCGTACGGAACGACGAGATTGGACGGCCAGATCGCCTTGGCCAGATAGCGGCCGTACGAGAGAACGGCGTTCGCGATACGGATGGCAGGGGAGAGCTTGTCGGTCGTGGCCAGTGAGGCCAGCTCCTGCTGCGAGCGGAACGTGACCAGCGACGCCGCGATCACGATGGCGAAGAGCGGGAGCTTCTCCCGGACGAGCGGCCAGATGTTCTGCCAGCGCAGTCTCTCCATGCGCCGGAGCGGCCACCAGTCCAGCAGCAGCAGGACGAACGGCAGCGTCACCGGCATGCCCTTTGACAGCAGCGCGAGGATGAAAGTGAACACCATGGCGCCGTACGCGACGCGCGATCGCGTTCGCGTGAAGGACACGTACAGCATCAGCGTGAGGAAGAAGAAGAGCGCCGAGAGGACGTCCTTGCGCTCCGAGAGCCAGGCCACGCTCTCCACGTGCAGCGGGTGGATGGCGAAGACCGCCGCCACGATCGCGCTTCGCCAGGGCAGGGAGGTCATCTGCAGGAGGAGCAGGAAAACCAGGATGGCGTTGACCGCGTGCAGCGCGGCATTCATCAGCAGGTGCCGCCCCGCGTCGACACCGAACAGCTCGACGTCGATCATGTGGCTGATCCACGTCAGCGGATGCCAGTTGAAGTCGAACGAGCGGAACGCCCAGGCCACGCCGTCCGCCGTGAGCCCCTTCTTCACCTGCTCGTTGCTGGTGATGTAGATGGGGTCGTCGTAGCTGAGAAGCTCGTGGTTGCGGACCTGGGCGAAGACGATGGCCGTCATCACCACGAGCGCAGCACAAATCAATAGATGGAGCGCGGGTGTCCTCACCCGCGCCTTTTCGGCGGCTGGAACCGGCGCCGGTGAGGACGCCGGCGCTCCATTCCGCTTCTGTCTCGATTTGCGCCCCAAAGCGGCGCGATTCTAACGCCTACGGGGTCATCACCACCTTGATGCAGTCGTCCCCCTTGTCGCGGAACGTCCTGTACATCTCGGGCGCATCCTCGAGGGATACGCGATGGGTGATGATGACCGCCGGGTCGATCTCGCCGCGCTCGATGCGCAAGAGGAGCGGCCGCACGTAGTTGTGCACGTGGGTCTGCCCCATCTTCAGCGTCAGTCCCTTTCCGAACGCGGTGCCGAACGGCACTTTGTCGATGAATCCCGCGTAGAGGCCCGGAATCGAGACCGTCCCGCCCTTGCGGCAGGCGTGCAGCGCCTGGCGCAGCGTGTGTGCGCGGTCGAACTGCAGCTGCATGGCCTGTTTCACCCTGTCGTAGATCGCGCCGGCGGTGCCGCCGTGTCCTTCCATGCCCACGGCGTCGATGCAGCGATCGGGGCCGCGGCCGCCTGTCATCTGTTTCAGCTGGTCGAAGACGTCGTCGACGTCCTCGTAGTTGAGCGTCTCGGCCTGCCACTGCTCCTGCGCCAGCCGCAGCCGCTCCGGATATCGATCGATGGCGATGACGCGCTCCGCGCCCAGCAGCCTGGCGCTGGCGATGGCGAACAGACCGACCGGTCCCGCGCCCCATACCGCCACCACATCCCCCGGCTCGATCCCGCAGTTCTCCGCGGCCATGTATCCGGTCGGAAGGATGTCGGTGAGGAAGAGGAGTTTCTCATCCGGGATCCCGGCCGGGACCTTGAACGGGTTCGTGTCGGCAAAGGGAACGCGCACGTACTCGGCCTGTCCGCCGGCATAGCCGCCGTACATGTGCGAGTAGCCGTAGATGCCCGACCCGGCGAATCCCATCAGCGCCTCGATCATCCACGCGTTCGGATTCGTGTTGTCGCAGAGCGCCCAGAGCCTGCTCTTGCAGAACCAGCACTGGCCGCAGGCGATGGGGAAGGGGACGATGACTCGGTCGCCCGTTTTCAGGGTCTTCACGTCACGTCCGGTCTCGACCACCTCGCCCATGAACTCGTGGCCGAGGATGTCGCCGCGCATCATCGTCGGAACGTAGCCGTCGTAGAGGTGCAGGTCGGACCCGCAGATCGCGGTGAGGGTGACGCGCACGATGGCGTCGTGCGGATTGATGATCTTCGGATCGGGAGCGTCGACGACGCGCACTTCCCCGTTTCCCCACCAGCATGCTGCGCGCATCGTCTATCTCCGGCCCGTGGGCTGGCCGTCGATGGTGGCCAGCTCGCCTGTCTCGATCAGCTGTTTGAGGCGGCGCAGATCCTCCTGTACCTGGTGGGCCGGGTCTTCTCCGAGGATTTTCGAGACCAGGGCTCCGAATCGCCCGCCGGGCGGGTCATAGCGCAGCACCACCTTCACTTCCGTCCCCCTTCCGTTGGCCTTCGAGAAGTGAACGGAGCCGGCGTTGTCGACGCGGGACCCTTCCACCGAGCGCCATCCGATCAGCTCGTTCGGGATCTCGTTGATGACCTCCGCATCCCACTCGGCATCGAGGCCGGCCGGGCCTCTGGCCACCCAGTGCGAGCGGTTCCCGCCGAGCATCCTGACCGACTCGAGGTGGTGCATGAAGCGGGGGAGGTTCTCGAAGTTCCGCCAGAACGTGTAGAGCTGTTCGGGGGCGGCGTCGATCGTGACCGATTTCTCGACCCGGACGCCTTTGCCGTACGGGACGCTGACCTGCTGTCCCTGCTCCTCGGCCGCGGTCGTGATTCCCAGCGCCTCGTAGACCATGCAGTGCCCGGTGGCGCCGCGCCACATCAGGACGCCGCCCAGTCCGGCCAGCACCAGACCGCTCACCGAGCGGCGTTTCAGCCCGTAGGCGGCGACGGCGCTTCCGGCCACGACCGACAGCCAGCGCTCGGCGTTGGCGACGTTCTTCTCGTGTGCGCGGTTGGAGGTTTCCTCATCTTCTTGCATGGCGAAAAATTGGAGCATGAGGCGTGCCGCTTCGTTCCTCTCTCTGTTCTCTGTGTCTCCGTGGTTGATTTCAGACCACAGAGACACAGAGCGGCCTGGTTGCGGGCGTAGAATTTCGAGCCTGATGCCCGCCGCCGCCGCCCCGCCCGTCCGCCGCGTCTCACTCGACGAGATTCACGCCGCGCGCGAGCGGATCCGCAACGTCGCCGTGCGCACGCCGCTCATCCGGCTGCGGCACGACGGTGAGCTGCCGGAGATCTGGCTGAAGCTCGAATGCCTGCAGCCGATCAACGCGTTCAAGATCCGCGGCGCCGCGAATGCCGTGGGCCTTCTCAGTCCGGCCGAGCGGTCGAAAGGCGTCTGGACGATCAGCGCCGGCAACGCCGGTCAGGGCGTCGCCTTCGCCGCGCGCGAGGCGCGCATTCCCTGCACGGTGGTCGTGATCGACAAAGCCGCCCAGACAAAGGTCGAGCGCATGCGGAAGCTCGGCGCCACCCTGGTGATGGCGCCGTTCGACGCCTGCTGGCAGGCCATGGAGGATCGGCGCTTCCCGGGAGTGCAAGGGACGTTCGTCCATCCGTTCGACGACCACGACTTCATCGCCGGCAACGCCACGCTCGGCCTCGAGATCCTCGAGGACCTCCCGTCGGTGAATACCGTCATCGCCGCCATTGGAGGCGGCGGGCTCATCTCCGGCATCGGCAGCGCCATCCGTCAGCTGGCCCCACAGGTCAAAATCCTCGGCGCCGAGCCGGAGACCGCGGCGCCTGGTGCCGCGTCCTTCGCCGCAAACTCGCCGAAGGTGTTCGACAGGTGGCAGGCGTCGTTCGTCGACGGCGCCGGCGGCAAGAGCATCTTTCCGCGGATGTGGGAGCGGATGCAGGGGATCGTCGACGGGTCGGTGGTGGTGTCGCTGGACGAAGTGCGCCGGGCCATGAAAATCGTGGCGGAGAAGACGCGGGTGATTGCCGAGGGAGCGGGGGCGCTGGCGGTTGCGGCGGCGCTGTCAGGAAAGGCGGGCGACGGCCCGATCGTGGCGGTGGTGTCGGGGGGGAATATCGACCTCGCGAAGTTTGCGGAGATCGTTGGATAGTTCACAGTTCACAGTTCGCAGGAGACCGTTCCCACTGTGATCTGGAACTACCTGACGGTGGCGACCCCCCGTCCGCCCGGGGGGACCGGGTAGTCGCGGCGGTCGTTCATTTCGCTGAAGGGGACTTCGACGACGGGGACGCTGTGGCCCTGCACCAGAGCGCGGGCGGCCGTGACCTTCGGCGCAGTCGTGCGCGAGGGCAGGCGGACGCGGATGGCCTCGGGATCGGAAACGGTGCTGCCGTCTTTGTTCAGGATGAGGCCCGGCACCAGGACGTCGGCATTCCCCGGGATGTTCTCGAGGGTGAGGCTGGCGGTCTCCGCTCCGGGCGCGCTGAAGGAGATCGTGACGTTGCCCGGCGGCACGTCGAGAAGGATGAATGAGCCGTCTCCGCCGACGCCGCCGGAGACGTACGTCACGTTGTCGATCCAGACGTTGGTCTTCTGGAACATCTCCGCGCGCCGGGCCATCTCCGTCTCGACGGTGCGGAAGGTTTCCTCGTTGACGGCGCCCTCGACGTCCGCGATCCAGCCGCGGACGCTCACGGGCTCGCGGCTCATCTGGTTCGAGGCCGGGGAGCCGGTTTCGCCGCCGCAAGCCGTCAGCGCAATCGCCAGAACGATCGTCGACCGCATCACGCGCGGAGAGTACCACGCGTACATGAGATAATTTGCGGTGTGAAACGGCTCATCTTCCTCCTGGTTCTGATCATCATCACCATTACATCGATCGTCGTGGCCCAGACCGCGCATCAGGCCACGCTGCGCAGTCCGGCGGGGGACCAGCCGATCACCTACATCGAGCAGGGAGGGCAGCCGTACTTCCCGGCCATCGAGATCGTGGCCGCCCTGGGCGGGACCATCACACCCGACGCCACGGGATTCAAGGTCACGTTGCAGGAGGTGGTGGCGGCGTTCGGTCCCGACAGCCGCTACGGCGTGGTGCGCGAAGACCTCATCGAGATGCCGGTCCCGCCGATCACGGTGGAAGGGCGGCCGTACGTGCCGTGGCAGTTCTTCTCCGGGCTGATGCGCAGCGCGACGGAGCTCGACGTGATGTGGGACCCGGGCTCGCGTCTCCTGCTCGTGCAACGCCGCCAGCTGGATGCCGTGTCCGTGCAGATGTCCGTGACGAATGTGCAGGGGATCTCGAAGATCGTCCTGACGCTGTCTTCCGCGGCCGAGTACGCGATCGAGAAAGAGCAGGAGGCGTACGCCATCCGCTTCCGCGTTCCGCTGCAGGCGCCCTTCACCGAGCAGTCGTACGAAGACCCATATGTTTCGAGAGCCACGTTCGGGACGAACGCGGTGCGGATTCAGCTCACGGCGGCCGACATCGCCGGCGACGCGTATCAGCTCGCCAATCCTTTCCGCATCATTCTCGATCTGCGGAGGGCTGCGGCGCCGGTTCCGGGCGGGCCGCTGCCACCGCGCCTCAGACCGGTCGAGCGGGCGGGGATCCGCACGATCGTCATCGATCCGGGGCACGGTGGGAAAGAGGTTGGCGCGGTCGGCCCGAACGGCCTCATGGAGAAGGACGTGACTCTGACGGTGGCGCGGAAGCTGGCCGCCGCTCTGCAGTCGAAGACGGGCACGCGCGTGATCCTGACGCGCGAGGACGACAGCGTCGTGTCGCTGGACCAGCGCACCGCCATCGCCAACCAGTACCGTGCGGATCTCTTCCTCTCCATTCACATGAATGCCGCCGTGGTGAAGGGGGCCAAAGGTAGCGAGACCTACTTCCTGTCGCTGGAGGCGTCCGACGAGCTGGCGCGGCGCGCGGCCGAGACGGAGAACGCCAGCGCGGTATCGGTTCCCCCTTCGGGTCCCGTGGCCGACCTCAATCTGATCCTGTGGGACCTCGCGCAGCAGGAGTATCTGCAGGAGTCCAGCCGGTTCGCGCAGGCCATCCAGGAGGAGATGAACTCCGCGACCGGAGTGGAGAACCGCGGCGTGAAGCAGGCGCCGTTCAAGGTGCTGATCGGCGCGACGATGCCGGCCGCGCTGGTCGAGGTCGGCTTCATCTCCAATCCCGACGAGGAGTCGAAGCTCCAGAGCGACTCGTTCCAGGACCTCATGGTCGAAGCGCTCACGCGCGCGGTCCAGCGATACAAGACCGAGTACGAGACCCGCATCGGACTGAATCAGCCGGCGCGCCCCGCGCCGACGCTCCAGGGCGGAGGGCTGCCCTCCAAAGGCAGGATGTGAGTTTGTCCCGAGTCTCCTCGCTGGCCATCGCGATCACCCTCGTCGTTCTTGCCGGCTGCAGGAAGACGCCTGCCGTTCCCGCCAGTCTCAACGTGGCCAACAAGGTCGCGGTGCGCACGGTCAGCCTGTTTTTCGAAGGACCGGAGATGTTGCTTGCGGCCGAGACGCGGGATGTGGCGGTGCCGGAGAACCCCGCCGGTGCCATTCCGGTCGTGATGCGCGAGCTGCTCGAGGGTCCGGCGAACACCGCGGTCCCGCCGCTGCTCCCTCGCGACTCGGTGCTTCGCGGGGCCTACCTGCTCCCCGACGGCACGGCCATCGTCGACCTCGGCGGCCCCACGCTGACGAATGGCTGGGGCGCGGGGAGTCATCAGGAGCTGATGGCGATCTACTCGATCGTCCAGACCGTGGTCACGAACTTTCCGGAAGCGCGGCGCGTGCGTGTGCTCGTGAACGGGTCGCCCGCCGAGACCCTCGGCGGACATGTCTCGCTGGCGCGATCGATCACACCCGCGCCGGGGGTTCTGGCGAGGCGCTAGGGTTTCGTGCCCCCCAACCGCCCAGATCCCTCGCTACGCTCGGGATGACAAGTGAACGATCGGCAAACGCGGGATTAGACTGAATGGCGATTCAGTTTTCATCATCACCTTGACCGAACGGGCGTTCTGTCTTAGATTGAACACGGGCGGCGTATTGCTAGCTATCTCGTGGGAAATCAACGGGTTGTCACAGTGATGTTACATTGAGAAAGTTTTCACAATCTGTGCGATAATGCCTCACACGATGCACTCGGAATTACTGGATGGGCAGGCGGGAGCCGCTTTCTGTTGTACCAGCCTGCCTCAGAACTGCACCTCTGAACTCTTCCTTGAACCTTACCTGAAGTAACAGCACGCCACCGAGGGGTTCGCGCCCTCGCCCATCCAGTAACGCTTCAGGGCCCGCTGCAAAGCGGGCCTTTTTTTTCATCCGAGGGCGGGCGAGAGCGGTGCCAGTCACTCCTCCACCAGCGCCGACAGCGCCTGCTCCACCATCAGCCGCGCATCGGCGTTCACGATGAGCCCTCGCGACGCGGCCATGGTTCCATCCGCCGCCGCCAGCAGCCTCTCCGGACTGATCGCGACGTTGTCGACACGTCCCGCGGCGGCCTCGCACAGAAGCGATCCCAGAAGCGCCAGCGAGTCGCTGAGGTCGTCGCGCTGCGAGACCGCCGCGGCGATCGCCAGCAGCGCGGTTCCGTCGCGATGCGCCGCGAACCGGGCCAGCGCGCCGGTGATGAACGAGGCCAGCTCGTGGTCGCGGGGCTCGACTCCGCCGACGTAAATCGATTGCGATCGCGACCGTATCGTCGGCAGCAGCAGATCGGGGGAGCGGGTGGTCAGAATGAACGTCGTGTCGCGCGCCGGCTCCTCCAGGGTCTTGAGCAGGGCGTTCGATCCGCTCGGCGTCAAGCCGGCGGCAGGATCGAGGATGAAGACCTTGGTCCGTCCCTCGTAGGGACGGAGAGATGCCTCGGCGACGACATCCCGAACCTGTTGCACGCTGATCAGCTTTTTCTCGTCAGGGACCTCGATGAAGTGAACGTCGGGGTGAATCCGGCGGTCGATACGCTGGCACGCCGCGCAGTGGTCTCCCGCCGACCGGTTCAGGCAGTTGAGCGCCTTGGCGATCCGCAGCGCCAACGCGCTCAGGTCGGGTCTGGCCGGACCGTGAAGGATGATGGCGTGGTGCAGCTCGCCGCGGCGCGCCGTGTCGAGAATGAGGTCGATGGCCGTCGTCATCGGATGAGCTCTCCAAGAGCCACGCGCATGCGCTCGAACACGTCGTCGACCGATCCGTCCGCGTCGATGACCGTGAAGCGCTCCGGCTCCGCGGCCGCCATCGCCAGGTACCCCTCCCGCACGCGGCGGTGAAAGCGCAGGTCCTCCGCCTCGAAGCGCCCTTCATCCGCCGGCGCGACCGAGTTCCGCGAGCGCGCCCGCGTCAGTCCAGTCTCCTCGGGCAGATCGAAGAGCAGGGTCAGATCCGGCTGAGTGTCTTCCGTCGCCCACCGATTCACCATGCGCAGCCTGTCGAGATCGATCAACCGCCCGAAACCCTGGTAGGCGAGCGTGGAGTCGGCGTAACGATCACACAGAACGACTTCACCGCGCTGCAGCGCGGGCCGGATCACCTCGGTCGTGTGTTGCCGGCGCGACGCCGCAAACAGGAACACCTCCGCGATCGGATCGATGGCCGACCGCGAGTCCAGCACGATGGCCCGGATGCGGTCCGCGAGAGGAGTCCCGCCCGGCTCCTTCGTCACGACGACCGTTTTTCCCCGCCCGCGCAGCAGCTCCGCGAGCCGCTGCTGCTGCGTGGTCTTGCCGGTGCCTTCGATTCCTTCAAAGGTTATGAACATGGATACCGTCAGCGATGAGTGATGAGTGATGATGGAAAAAGCCGAAGGATGAAGGATGAAGGATGAACGCCCGAGCAACATCATCCTTCATCCTTCATCCCTGAAACGTGGGTGCATCGTAATGGTGACTCGAGTGGGGACGTTGATGACTCATCATTCATCCCGGTTCCACTTCGACCAGGCACTCGCCCTCCCGCCCCCCGCCAGCCCCTCCGCCAATCCTCTCAGATAGTGCTCTCTCATCAGCGTCTCGAACACTTTCGGCCGTGCCAGGAAGCGGAAGCGCTCGCCGAGGCGTGCGGTGAGCCGGAGGCGGGCCAACTGCTTCTCGCTGGCGAGCTTTCGCGTCTCCAGTTCGTGGACGCCCAGGAAATGTCCGAGCTCGGGGTGCTTGCGGTAGAAGATCGCGCCCGATTTTCCGACCGTGTACTGGCGGCGCGCGAACGAGTCGATCGTCATCGGATGATGATGTCGCGTGACGGCGCGTTCGTTGTATCGGATCTTCAGCCCGAGCGCGTCGAGCCGGTAGGCGAGCTCGATGTCCTCCCACGCCGCCGACGGGAACGTCGTGTCGAACGGATGATCGAAGAGGAGCTGCCGGTCGATGGAGATGTTGGAGGTGTAGAAGAAGTTGAAGGGCACGGTCTGGCCGTCCTTGATCAGGCCATAGCCGAACTGCAGTCCGTAGTCGTTGATGTAGTCCATGAATGCCGTGACGGAACTGCCGTCGGGCCATCCGGTGTATCCGAGGCAAGCGGTGAGCGGATCGTTGCCGCTTTGCTCGTGGACGCGGGCGTGCTCGGCCAGAAACTGCGGCTCCGGGACGGTGTCGTCGCCGATGAAGACCACGAACCTCCCCCGTGCCAGGGCCACGCCGGCGTTCCGCGCGCGTCCGGGACCGCTGTTCGGCTGCGAGATGAACATCACGTCGCCGCGCTCGGCGATGACGCGCCGGGTATCGTCGGTCGATCCGTCGTTGACGACGATCGTCTCGAAGTCCGGAGCATCGGTCTGCTGCTGAAGCGCGTCGAGCACGCGCTGGAGCATCGTCAGACGGTTGTATGTTGGGATTACGATCGAGTACATGAGTCCTTAATCCTAGTCCTTAGTCCTTAGTCCTTAGTCCTTAGGAGGCCACCACCCTTCCACGCTGTTCAAACACCCAACGCCTAGCGCCTAAGGACTAAGGACTAAGGCCTAAGGAAGGACTAAGGACTAAGGACAAGGACTAAGGACTAAGGACTAGGGAAGGACTAAGAAGAGGTGCCGCCATCAATGCTCAGGACCTGACCGGTAATTCCGCTGGCCTCGTCGGAGAGCAGGAACGCGATTCCGGCCGCGACCTCGTCCGCGCGGACGGGCCGGCGCATCGGGATCTGCCGGATCATCTCTTTCTTCGCCTCGGCATCCATGCTGCCGATCATGTCCGTCTCGACGAGGCCGGGCGCCACGCAGTTCACGCGGATGCCGCTTCGCGCCACTTCGCGCGCCAGCGACCGCGTCATGGCGATGAGCCCCCCCTTGGCCGCGGAGTAGTTGGTCTGCCCAACGACGCCGTGCATCGCCGAGAGCGAGGCCACATTGACGATGGCCCCCATCCGCTGCTGCATCATCGCCGGGAGGACTGCTTTGGTCATCGACCACGCTCCGGCCAGGTTCGTCTCGATCACCTCGCTCCACTGGTCCTCGGTCATGTTGTACATGAGAGCGTCGCGGCGGATCCCGGCGTTGTTCACCAGACCGTCGATACTGCCGTAGCGATGAAGGACGACGTCCGTGATCTCGCGCGAGCGGATCGGATCGCGGATGTCGGCTTTGAACGTGGAGACCTGCGGCGCGTCCTTGTCGAGAGTGGTCTTGGCCTCCTGCTCGAACGCCGCCGCCGCTTCGGCGGAGCTGTTGAACGTGATGGCCACGTTGTAGCCGTCCATCAGCAGGCGCATCGCCGTGACGCGCCCGATGCCGCGGGAGCCGCCTGTGACCAGGACTGTTTTGCGCATCGACATGATCGGCGGTACCGGGAACCGGGTACCGGTAACCGGAAACCGGAAGCCGGTAGCCGGTTTCCGGTTTCCGGAAACCGCTCAGGACTCCTCCTCGTAACGGTCCTTGAGCGAGGCCACGACGGTCGGATCGGCGAGCGTGGTCACGTCGCCCAGGGCGCGCCCTTCGGCGATGTCGCGCAGCAGGCGGCGCATGATCTTTCCGCTCCTGGTCTTGGGGAGGTCGGCCGTGACCAGGATCTTCTCCGGACGGGCGATCGCGCCGATCTTATCGGTGACGTGCTGCTTGAGCTCCTGCTCGAATCTGGCCGGGTCGACCGACGCATTGGCGCGCTCGGACTCCTTCACGATGACGAATGCGGCGATGCCGGTCCCCTTGATCTCGTGACTGATGCCGACAACGGCTGCCTCGGCGATGGAGTGATGGTCGACGAGCGCCGACTCCACCTCCATCGTGCCGATGCGATGGCCGGCCACGTTGATGACGTCGTCGACGCGGCCGAGGAGCCAGAAGTAACCGTCGTCGTCCCGCTTCGCGCCGTCGCCGGTGAAGTAGATGTTCGGCCATTTCGACCAGTACTGCTTGACGTAGCGTTCGGCATCGCCGTAGATGCCGCGCAGCATGGACGGCCATGGCGACATGATGGCCAGGTAGCCGCCGCCGACCTCCACGCGGTTTCCGCGCTCGTCGAGGATCTCCGCCTCGATGCCCGGGAACGGCCTGGTGGCCGATCCCGGCTTCGTCGGCACGATCCCCGGAAGGGGCGTGATCATGATGGCACCGGTCTCCGTCTGCCACCACGTGTCCACGATCGGGCAGCGCTCGTTGCCGATGTACTTGTGGTACCAGATCCACGCTTCCGGATTGATCGGCTCACCGACCGTGCCGATGAGGCGGAGCGACGACAGGTCGTGAGCCCTGGGAAGCTGCTCTCCCCACTTCATGAACGCGCGGATCGCCGTCGGCGCGGTGTAGAAGATGGTGACTTTGTGGCGCTCGACGAGGTCCCAGAAGCGATCCTTCCGCGGCCAGTCGGGCGCCCCTTCGTACATCAGGACGGTCGCGCCGTTGGCCAGCGGGCCGTACACCACATACGAGTGCCCGGTGACCCAGCCGATGTCGGCCGTGCACCAGTAGACGTCGTCTTCCTTCAGGTCGAACACCCACTTCGTGGTGGCCAGGCAACCGGTCATGTATCCGCCTGTCGTGTGGATGATGCCCTTCGGCTTGCCGGTCGTGCCGGACGTGTACAGCGTGTACAGCATGTGCTCGGAGTCGAGCCACTCCGGCGGGCAGTTGGCGCTCTCGTTGGCGATGAGCTCGTGGTACCAGCGGTCGCGCTTCGGCTGCATGCGCAGTGTGTCGTCATTCTCCTCGGCCGGGCTCCGCAGGACGACGACCACGTGCTGGATCGACGTGGCGTCCTGCACGGCGGCATCGGCCACTTTCTTGAGCGGGACGAGATTGCCGCGGCGATATCCGCTCGTGGCCGTGATCAGCACTTTGGCCTGGGCGTCGCTGATGCGGTCGCGCAGCGCTTCCGCGGAGAATCCGCCGAACACGACCGAGTGCACCGCGCCGATTCGCGCGCACGCCAGCATGGCCACCGCAGCCTCGGGGATCATGGGGAGGTAGATGGCAACGAGGTCCCCGGCTGTGACCCCCAGCTTCTTCAGCGCATTCGCGAACTTCGACACCTCGGCGTGCAACTGGCGATAGGTGATGCGCCGGATCTCCCCCTCCGGCTCGCCCTCCCAGATCAGCGCGACTTTGTCCCCTCGCGTTTTCAGGTGGCGGTCCAGGCAGTTGTGCGACGCGTTCAGCCTCCCGCCGACGAACCACTTCGCGTACGGCGGGTTCCAGTCCAGGACCTTGTCCCACTTCGTCTGCCAGTCGAGCTGTTCGGCCCAGCTCTCCCAGAACCTCTCGCGGTCGTTCTTCGCCTTCGCGTACGTGGCCGGGTCGGCCACATTCGCGGCTTTGCGAAACTCGGCGGACGGCGGAAACTCGCGGTGTTCCTGAAGCAGAGCGTCGATCTCGTTTGCCATGGCTGAGGATTCTAATTCGACTAGCATCATGGCGTGGGCAAAGTGCTCGTCTGGATCGCGGCCGTCGCGGCCGGAGTCTGGCTTCTGCTCTGGATGGGGACCGCGGTCATCGCACATTCGATGGCCGGGCGTGACGACACGGCCTGGCCGCTCGGGCTCGGCAGGTCGAGCGAGGTTCTGCGACGCTTTCCGTCTGCGCCGGCCAGTGTCGGGGCGGTCCGGCTGGCCGCTCTGGCCCGTCCGATGGGCCTCGAGCTGACCCCACGGGCAATGTCTGCCCCTCCCGATGCCCGGCAGCAGACGTTCGCGGTGCGCGGCGAGCTGAATCAGCACGTGACGCGGCAGATCCAGAGGGCCAATCCGGTGATCGATCCGCTGCCGGAGACACTCACGGCGTTTTTCAAGGCGCACGACGCGGACATGGCCCGACTGCGCGCGCTCATCCTGAGCGATGAGCTGATGGCGTGGGCCCAGGACATCGAGTCGCCTTCCGCATCTCCGATCCCGCGGCTTTCCGGTCACATGACGCTGACCAGAGTGTTCGTGGCCCGGGCGCTCGACCTGGCGCGGAGAGAGGACGGGGCAGCGTGGGAAGATCTGCGGGCTGCCTGGGCGGTGAACCGCAATCTCCTGGAGCGTCCGGAGATCATCTCGGTCCTGGTCGGGATCGCCTCGGCCCGGACGGTGAACGCAGCCGCTCGCAAAATGCCGTTGCCGGCGCCGGAGTGGCTGGGTGAGTTGCAGCGCTTCGACTATCGCCGGGCCACGCTGGCCGCGCACCAGGCCGAGGCGTGGTCGATGTCGCAGCGAATCCGCGATGAAGTGAGTGTGGACGAGGACGTGAACGATCCGGCCAGCGGCGTGGCGCGGCGGATTCGCGAGCGCCTGCTCGCGCCGTACACGAGGCTGTGCATGCTCGATGAGCTGGAGCGATGGCGGGCCATCGCCATCGAGATCGCCGCCGCAACCGAATGCGACCTCGATCTCGGAGCGGTGGCGCAGAGACGCCGCGCGGCCATTCCCTGGTGGAACCTGCCCGCGCGCGACATGCCGGTGCCGAACGTGGCCTCGATGTGGCAGCGTCTTCTCCGCTTCCGCGCCGAGATCGAGGCAACCGAGCGCGCGCTCGACCTGCGCGCCGGACGCCCCCCGCGCCGCCACTCGGCCTGTTCGGACGGTCACTGGGAGTATTCAGCAGGCGGCCTGCGGTTCAGCAGACGTCTCGCGCCGCCGGAGATTCCCGCCGCGGCGATCCCGGTCGAGTTCTGGTTGACGCGTTAGCTTCTCTCAGACGCGCGCCAGCGACGCCACGATGGACTTGAACACGCCCAGCCCGTCGGCGTTGCCGAGGAGTGGCTCCGAGCAGCGCTCCGGATGCGGCATCATGCCCAGGACGTTGCGCCTGGCGTTGACGATGCCGGCGATGTTGCGGGCCGACCCGTTCGGATTGGCCTCGCGCGTGACGCGGCCCTCTTGGTCGCAGTAGCGAAAGACCACCTGGCGATTCTGCTCCAGCTCGTCGAGCACCGCATCCTCGGCGAAGTAGTTGCCTTCTCCGTGCGCGATCGGAGTGGTGATGACCTGCCCCCGCTCCAGCTCCGACGTGAACGGCGTGTCCGTCTCCTCGGTGCGGAGGTGAACGTCGCGGCTGATGAAGCGCAGATGCTCGTTCCGCATCAGCACCCCCGGCAAGAGCCCCGCCTCGGTCAGGACCTGGAAGCCGTTGCAGATGCCCAGGACCAGGCCGCCCGCCGCGGCGTGTTTGCGGATGGGCTCCATGACCGGGGCGAACTTGGCGAGCGCGCCGGCCCGGAGATAGTCGCCGTACGAGAAGCCGCCGGGCACGATGACGCAGTCGCTGCCCTTGAGGTCGGTGTCCTTGTGCCAGAGAAACTCGGCGTCCGCGCCGATGACATCCCTGGCGACGTGCATCGCGTCGTGATCACAGTTGGAGCCGGGGAGGACGACGATCCCGAATTTCATGGAGGCATTTTATCCCGAGCGCCCGTGGCGCAGCCGGGATCGCCTCTCAGCGGAAACCGGTAACCGGAAACCGG
>DATKCA010000248.1:0-7595 GCA_035544675.1 Thermoanaerobaculia bacterium
TCCCTAATCCACGCATGCTCTGCTCCTTGGTTTTCGAGCGAATCCTACACTGGCCCCGCCATGCGCGCAACCCTCACACGGCGGTGCGTTTTCTCGTTGCCGACCTCAGGCATTCTCGAACGCGAGCGATTCGGCCAGCCTCGGGTCGCGCAGCGGGACGAGCGCCTGCCGTCGCATCAACCAGCTCGCCGCCGCCACGAAGCAGCCGCCGACGGCGACGAACGCGGCCACGTCCAGGACCGACGGACGGACCCCTTCGGGATGGAGCGTCGGCATGACTTGCCAGTAGAGATCCACGAAGTGCATGGCGAGCAGCCACGCTCCCCCCACGGCCAGGGTCGATCCCCTCCGCTTGACGGCACGCCCCATCAGGAAAAAGAACGGAGCCCCGAAATGTCCCGCCATGAGGATGATCGAGACCGTCTTCCAGGACCCCTCGAGCCGCGCCTGGTACCAAATCGTCTCTTCCGGGAGGTTCGCGTACCACATGAGGAAGAACTGGGAGAAGGCGATATAGGCCCAGAACGCCGTGAACCCGAAGAGGAGCTTTCCGAGATCGTGCAGGTGCTCGGCGCTGATGACCGTGTCGAGCAGCCCCGCCCGGCGCATCGCCACCGAGACGACCGAGAGAAGCGCGATGAACCCAACGAACGAACCCGCGAAGAAATAGACGCCGAAGATGGTCGAGTACCAGTGCGGCGTGAGCGACATGATCCAGTCGATCGAGGCGAAGGTCTGGGTGAGCGCGAGGACGATGATGGCCGGCCCGGCGAGCCGGCGCAGGCGGACTGACACTCCGGGATCCCCCGTCACGTCCTGACCCCGCGAGCCGCGGTAGTAGAGGAGGGCAATGAAGGACCAGATTCCGAAGTAGAGCGCCGCCCGAATCAGGAAGAACGGCACGTTGAGGTATGGTTCCTTCCAGCGCAGCAGCGCATCATGCTCGGCTGCCCCAGGGTGGGCCCACTCGTACAGATCGTGCAGGCCGAGAATCACCGGGAGAAAGAGGGCCGCCATCACGGGAATCGTTGCGAAGGTCGTCTCCGCGATTCGGCGCAGGACGATCGCCCATCCTCCCTGGGCCGCGTACTGGATCAGCACGAAAAAGAGCGCGCCGAGAGCCAGGCTCAGAAAGAACAGGAACGACACGAGCCACGAGAAGAAGAACTGCTTCGGATCCGCCGCCCCCAGAATCGCGCAGGCCACCGCTCCCAGCAAGGCGCAGACGGCGCCCATGACCGGCATCCGGTTCCACGAGTGCCCCGGCGGGATCGTGGCCTGCTCGGGCCGCAGCTCTACGCGATCGCGTTCGGGGATCATTCAGGACTCCAGGAGCTCGACGCTTCGCGCGCCCAGCGACTCCAGCAGCTTCCGGGTGGCCGACGGATCGAACCGAGGATCCCACGATTCGATCGAGATGAAGAAGGCGTCGTCGGTCGCCCGCTCGAAGACCTTGGATCGGAAGAGCGGATGGTGGTGCATGGGGAGCCGGTTCAGGCCGAGCATGCCGAACACGGCGCCGAGCGCGCCGAAGAGGACTGCGACCTCGAACGTGATCGGCACGTAGGCGGGCCAGGCGAAGTACGGCTTGCCGCTGATCACAAGGGGGTAGGCGACGGCGTGGACCCACCACTGCAGGGCGAACCCGAGCGCGGCCCCCATCAGTCCCATGCCGAGGACGATCCAGGGAAGCGTGGAGCGTCGGAGCCCCATCGCTCCGGCGAGGCCGTGGACAGGGAACGGGCTGTGGGCATCCCACCGGGTAAAGCCTGCGTCACGCACCCTTGCGCAAGCGTGGTAGAGGTCCGCCGGCGTCGCGAATTCGGCGAGGATTCCGTAGTGGGGCCCCTCCGGGAGCTGCGGGAAGAGCCGCGGCATGCGGAGGCTCCTTCGGGGAGCGGCCTCCGGCGCTTCCGCCTTCGCCAAGGCTTCGGCGGACCGCGGTAGCTCTAGCGGAGGCTGCTCGGCGCGCAGGCGTTCGGGGCCGGGCTGCCAATGCGGATCGGCCTGCGGCAGGACCGTCTTGACCTCGGCGGTGGCCACCATCGGAAGGAAGCGCACGAACAGACAGAACATGGTGAAGAAGAGCCCGAAGCTTCCGAGCAGGCACAACACGTCCCAGATCGTGGGCGTGAAGTAGCCCCAGGCCGAGGGAAGGAAGTCACGGTGCAGCGAGGTCACGATGATCACGAACCGCTCGAACCACATGCCGACGTTGATGACGATCGACACCACGAACAGGATCGGTATGCTCGTGCGCGCCTTCTTGAACCAGAAGACCTGGGGGCTGATCACGTTGCAGGTGACCATGATCCAGTAGGCCCAGGCGTACGGTCCCAGCGCGCGGTTCAGGAATGCGTAGAGCTCGTAGGGGTTCCCGCTGTACCAGGCGGTGAAGAACTCCGTGGCATAGGCGTAGCCGACCATCGTCCCGGTCACGAGCATGATCTTCGCCATGAAGTCGAAGTGGCGGAGGGTGATGATGTGCTCGAGGCGGAACGCCGTGCGGCAGATCACCATGAGCGTCAGCACCATGGCGAACCCGGAGAAGATGGCGCCCGCGACGAAGTAGGGCGGGAAGACCGTCGTATGCCATCCAGGGAGGAGGGAGACCGCGAAATCCATCGAGACGATGGAATGAACCGAAAGGACCAGCGGCGTCGCGAGGGCCGCGAGAAGGAGGTAGGCGGTTTCGTAGTGATGCCATTGCCGCACGGATCCCCGCCATCCGAGGGCGAAGATACCGTAGGCGAGCTTCCGGGTGCGGGTTGTCGCCCGATCGCGAATCGTCGCCAGGTCCGGGATCAGGCCGACGTACCAGAACAGGACCGAGACGGTTCCGTAGATGCTGACCGCGAAGACGTCCCAGAGAAGAGGGCTCCTGAAGTTGGGCCACATGTCCATCTGGTTCGGGAGCGGGAACATCCAGTAGGCGACCCAGACGCGTCCCACGTGGATCCCCGGGAACGTCAAGGCGCACATGACCGCGAAGATGGTCATCGCCTCGGCCGCGCGGTTGATCGAGGTGCGCCATTTCTGGCGGAAGAGGAAGAGGATCGCCGAGATGAGCGTCCCGGCGTGCCCTATCCCGACCCAGAACACGAAGTTCGTGATGTCCCACGCCCAGCCGACGGGGACGTTGAGGCCCCAGATGCCGATCCCCTCCCAGAAAAGCCACGCGACCGCCACGCCGAGAAGGCTGAGGAGCGCGACGGAAGGGAGGAAGAAGAGCCACCAGCCGATGGGTGTCCGCCGCTCGACGGTCCCGGCGACGGCCTCGGTGATGGAGTGGAAATTCGGCGAGCGCAGGATGAGCGTGGGATGGCCCACGACCGGGTTGTCGAGCAGTTCTGCTTCCGTCTGGGCCAAACCTGTTCCCCGCAAGTGTGAAAAGTGGCCGTTTGTACCATCCCGCATCGCGGGGAGTCAAGCGACGGGATCGTGCTTCGCCCTCAGGCCGATCTGCTCGAGCAGCGGTGCGAGGTCGTCTCCCGAGGCAGGAATGCAGGGGAGGATCCTCGCGGCGTTCTGCCGGACCCACGGATCGCCCACCCCACCGCGCCCAGAACGCGCGGCCGGGGCCCCGGCTGCCTCCGGAAGCGCGCGCACCGAGTCGGCGCTCAAGAGCCGTTGCCACGTGTCGTGCATATGGGTCGCGAACTCGTCGAGAAGTGACGACGGTCCTCGCCCGCGGAGGATCCGCGAGAGGCGCGCGGCCAGCTCGCGCCCTTCGACGAGCCCGGAGTTCATGCTGTGCACGCCGACCGGAGCCGCGTGGTGCGCGGCGTCCCCGGCGAGCCAGACGCCTCCCTTGCCGAAGCTCTGGGTCAGTCGCCGCTCGAACAACGCGAGCGTCGACCAGTAAATCTGCGTCGGCCGCGCCGTCCACCAGGGAGCCCTCGCGGCAATCAGCTGCTCGAGCCGCGCCATCGATGCCTCGTGTCCAGAGGCGTCCTGAATCTGGAATCCCCAGCGGCATCGCCCCTCCTCGAGCGGCCAGTAGACGCTCGTCAGGTCTGGATCGAGAATGACGCGGACTTCGGCGGGAAGTTCCCCCGCCGCCTCGATCTCGTAGACGGAGAAAATCTGGCCCGCGCCATGCGCGGCCATCTCGATGCCAGCCATCCGCCGCACGGCCGAGTCGTAGCCGTCGGCGCCGATGACGTAGGCCGGTCGGATCGTTTCGCTTCGCGCGACGACCCACTCGGTTCGCGCCACGGGGTAGCCGGTCGCGACCTGGTCGAGCTTCGCGACCTCCGCCCTGAGGACCGCACCGTCCGCGGTGAGGGACTGGAGCCGGTGTCCCCAGAGGACGTTGAGCTTCTTCCGGCGGAGCGCCTCCTCGGCCGCCCGCTCCAGCAGGCTTTGGCGGATGACGAGGAGATACGGATGCTCGGTAGCGAGGGCCGAATAGTCGATCTCGGCGCGCCTCTCGTGCCCTTCGTAGTAGGCGACTTTCGTCAACTTCCGCCCCGCGCCGATCAGCCCCTGGGCGAGTCCTGCCTCGTCGAGAACCTGGAGCGTGCGCGGATGGATTGCGAGGGCGTAGCTGTGCTGAGTCGTCCGCTGATGCGCGTCGACGATTTCCACACGGACCCCGTGCTGCTGCAGGAACAGGGCCGCGACGAGACCGACCGGACCGGCGCCGACGACGAGGACCTCAGGATCGGGGTGACTGAACATCGAGCTTCCTCCTCGCGGCGACGTCAATCGATGTTCGCCAGCTGCGCGAGGATCGCATCGATGGGCGCCTTCGCGCACGTGAACATCGGCGTGTCGCGCTGCGTATAGAGGCTCGCCTCCGTGTAACGCAGCCGCCCCACCAGATCGACGAACTCCTGCGGGTAGTCAGAGTCAAACGCGACGACGAAGTCCTGGTCGTCGATGCCGTAGCTGTTGCTCGTGTTCAGGCGGACGCCCTTGAACGGGGCGGAGGCGGCGATGTGCTCGTCCATCATCCCCTGCCGCGCGTGGGGCGAAAGGCGGTACCACGACCGCGTTTTCGTGAAGGGGTACACGAACAGGTACTTGCCCTCCCCCGGCAGCAGCTCGACGCCCTCGCCAGCGCCCTTCATCTTGTTGACGTACGGCGACCGGCGCTGCAGCGAAAGAAAGCTGTACACCTGCGACAGGTAGGCGCCCAGCGGCGACCGCCTGATCGCCGCTTCCATCGACTGGAAGCACAGCGGGTCGAACGCGATCCGCCAGAGCATGAAGTCGACGTCCGCGCGCAGGCCCACGAGTGAGTACGTGCGGAGGATCGGGTCGTCCAGAGACTCCCACTTTCGGACCAGTTCGATGAACCCGGCCGCCGCCACTCGCTGCTCGTCGGCGCGGAGCCGTCGGAACACCGGGTCGAGCCGGTAGAACGAATAGTTCAGGAATTGGCGGCGTTGCCGGTCTGGACTTTTGCCCGTGACGATCCCGGTCGGGTCGAGGTCGACCGATGGGCCGCGGCGGGGCGGCGGGCCGGTGCCCCCGGGAGAGTGCTCCATGCTCATACGGCGTGGCGGCTGGCAGCTACTTCGCGCTGACACGCCGCGTGGAGCCGCTCGTACTTGGCCTCGCCAGGAGCCTTGACGGCCAGGAATTGTGACGAACGCGTCAAGTTTACTCCGTCAAGGCGACTGCCCCGCCGGCCGGGGTCCCCGCCGCGCGGACTTTGCGCGGTGGGGTGGTGGAGGCGGGTCAGGCTCCGCCTCGCCAGCCACGTGAAGGGGCAAACGTATGACTCCTGCCACGGATTGTCAAGCGCGTGAAGCCCGTGGCCGCGGTCTCGAACGGCGACCGTGCCCGGTCCGGTGACGGAATGCGGAACCATTCACAGACCCCGTGTGCTATTGAAGAAGGGCGGGTGGATTGACCCACATCCGCGACGCGTAGTCGATCATCGTGAGGCCGAGCAGAATCGCCAGGAAGAAAATCCCGGTCACGGCAAAGAGCTTGGTCAGCGGGCTCGCGTATTTGACGTGCATGAAATACAGCACGACGAGCGTGGCTTTGAAGCCCGCGATCCCGAGCGCGATGAAGATATTGAGCTGGCCCAGGTCCACGTACGCCACGAGCACCGTGACGACGGTGAGGACCATCAGCGTGGCAAAGATCGCCAGGTACACCCCGAGCGGTGTGACGTGTCCGTGGACGTGGGGATGAGCGTGTGCGTGTCCGTGTTCTGCCATGACGTCAGTGCGCCCGATCGATGAGATACAACAGTGGGAACAGGAATATCCAGACGATGTCGACGAAGTGCCAGTAGAGGCCGCTCATCTCGACCGGCGTGTAGTACTCACTGGAGAACCGGCCCTTCCACGCCATCCACGCGATTACCGTCAGCAGGCCAAGGCCGATGATCATGTGCAGCGCATGCAGCCCCGTCATCGTGAAGTAGAGGCTGAAGAAGATCTGCGTGTGCAGTTGGAAATTCGCAGCGTCTGGCGACACCTCGTCTCCCGCAGCGGCCTCGCCGGGGGCCGGCGCGTGGCCGGCTTCTTCCCAGATGTAGCTGGGGCCTGGCACGTGATGATGCTCGAACTTGTCGGCGTACTCGATGACCTTGATGCCCAGGAAGGCCGCGCCCAGCACCATCGTGAAGATCAGCCACCGCACGGTCGCCACGCGCTGGCTGAACTGCGCCGCGCGCACGGCCAGCGCCATCGTCAAGGAACTGCCGATGAGGACCACGGTGTTGACGAGCCCCCACGACAGGGCGATCGACGTGCTCGCGGCGACGAATGCGTCGTGATACCACATGCGATAGAGCGCGTACGCGAGAAACAGCCCGCCGAAGAAGAGAATCTCGGTCAGCAGAAACGCCCACATGCCGAGCATCGCCGCTTCCTTCTGCTGAGACAGCGTCTGGAACTGATGCTGCAGCGCCGGATGGTGCGCGACGTGTGTGTGCGCGGGGCGGTGCGCCGGGTGAACGGCAACGTCAGACACGCTCGGTCTCCCTGGCGACGTGCGGTGTGAACTCGTATGGTTCGGACGTCACACGCGGCGTGACGGCGAAGTTTTCAGTCGGCGGCGGGGAGGGTATCTCCCATTCGAGCCCGGACGCGCCCCACGGATTGGGCCCCGCCACCTCGCCCCTCTTCAGCGAATAGAGGAAGTACAGCACGGGCAGCACGTAGCCGACGCCGAGCACCGACGCACCGGCGGACGACAGCACGTTCAGCACCTGGAACTCGTCCGGGTAGGCGTGATACCGGCGCGGCATGCCGACGTAGCCGAGGATGAACTGTGGGAAGAATGTCAGGTTGAAGCCGACGAACACCATGATGGCGCTGACCCGCGAGAAGAACTCGGAATACATCCGGCCGACGATTTTCGGCCACCAGAAATGCAGGCCGCCGAGATATCCCATGATGGCGCCGCCCACCATGATGTAGTGAAAGTGCGCGACGACGAAGTAGGTGTCGTGCACGTGGATGTCGGTGCCCAGCGTCGCCAGAATGAGGCCCGTGAGGCCGCCAATCGCAAACAGTCCGAGGAACCCATAGGCATACAGCATGGGCGTGTCGAACGACACGGACCCTTTGTAGATCGTCGCGGTCCAGTTGAACATCTTGACCGCCGACGGAATGGCCACCGAGAAG
>DATKCA010000249.1:0-9059 GCA_035544675.1 Thermoanaerobaculia bacterium
ACGCTCCCCCGCCCGCCAGTCGCCTTCGCGAACGCGTCCTCGAAGCGGGTGCGGATCAGCGGGTTGGGCGGGGCGATGCGCTGGCCGGGCCGCTCCAGCACGACGAAGAGAACGCGAAATATTTTCTGGCTCGTGGCCATCGACGGCTGGCGCGGCCCCATCGCGCCGATGATCTGCTGCACGCCGACGTCGACACGCTTCCCCTCCACGAAGACGTCCGGCGGCGGGTAATACTCGAGACCGAGCGGGGGATCGCTGTCGCGCAGATACCACCAGCCCGTCACCTCACCCGGCGAGGCCAGCCCCATCAGATACAGCTCGTGCCATGAGTATCCATGGGCCCACTCGCCCGATCGCGGCGTCCGGAAGGTGTTGCTGCCCTGCTGGATCAGCGCGGCCCCGCCCATAGCCGACGAATCGGCAGCGGTCCTGACGTTGAATGCCGCGGGCGTGTTCACGTACTGCGCGGGGTGAAATCCGAGGGGGTTCAGCGAGCGCGTGTGGACGCCGTCCTCGACGATCTCGAAGTAGTACAGCCAGCGATGTCCCATCTCGTGCAGCAGCACCTGCGTCCCGTTGTCGCCGAACGCGGCTAGGTGGTTCATGTTCACGAGCATCGTGGTGCGCGGGCGGCTCCTGCTCGAGAACTGCGAGATGCCGTCCACCCCCGGATTGCTGAGCATGGCGAACGCGCCGTACGGCCGATGGATGATGTCGGTGAGGAACGGCGTGTACACCATGACCGCGTCGACCGTTTCGTCGCTGAAGCGGAGGTCGTCCTTGACGCGCTGCCACACGCCCTCCAGATTCACGGTGGGCAGGCCATAGGATTCGACCAGCGGCCTCGACGTCTCGATCGACGTGATGGCGCTGAAGTCCGTCTCGGCCGGTTCGGGAACGGGGCCGAGGTCGGCCACGGTCTCGAGGGAGTCGGCGCTCTGCATGGCCGATGTGTGCACCCACAATTTCACCGTCCGCGACTCCAGCGCCAGCAGCTCCTCGATCACCAGGATGGTGATGCGCGAGCCGTCGATGCGGACCCCGCCCGGGTTCGTGAGGTCGGCGCCGCGGGGAACACGGAGCAGCAGCGACTCGGGCCGCACCAGCAGCTCCACGCGGTTGATCGAGTCGCCGATGAAGAACAGGTACGAGGCCTCCGGATGCAGCTTCTCCCGGTCGATGGGCGCGGCGAGATCGATCCGAAGCTCGAGCATGCTCGATCCGTCGATCCGCGAGAGCTGCGCACGGACGATGTCCAGCATCCCGGCGGACTCGCCGAAAGTCGCAGAGACGTCGCCGGCCGGATCGCTGGCGGTCACGATGGCCGTGCGCCGCGAGAGCCACGCGTCCGGCTCGCCGGTGGTCAGGACCACGCCGCCCCAGGCCACGTTCCTGACGCGCTTGTACGAGAAACGGATGTCGCCGGTGGAGAACAGCACCGCCTGGAAGTCGTAGTCGACCACCCCCGGGCTCTGCATGCGCCACGTGATCGTCAGCGTCGAGCTGGTCTCCCGGTACAGCACGTCCGGACGGCTGCCCGGAGACCCGAGATAGTCGTAGAGCGGCGAGATCAGCGGCGTCCGCGACGTCAGCATCTCGAACGCCACGAACGGCGCCTCGGGGATCGACGGAGTGTCGCTGAAGTGGATGCCCCGCGTCGCGGAGAACGTCAGAGTCTCATACGTTCTCGCGCCGAAGGGAAAAACGAAGTTCGAGAGCCGCAGCGACTTCGTGTTCGACTCCCGGCCGAACGAGACGAGGACATCGCCGACGTTGGCGTCGTAGAGGAGCGGCTCACGGGTCACGGCGAACGTCGAGGCGTCGCGGCGCTTGAAGAAGAGCGAGATCCCCTCGAGGTCGGCCGGATCGTCGAACGGTACCGTCGTCTCGTCGGCCGGCACGACGATGAAGTCGTTCTCGATGCGCGACGATTGTGTGGCCATGACACTGTGCCGGCTCCGCGCCCGGACCATCTCGCCGACGTTGCGCGCTTCGCGGTCCACTGCCACACTGCTGCCGCAGGTGAACTGAGCGACGACGGCGAAGACTCCGAGAGCGATCATGGTGGTTTCCGATATTAAACGTTGCGCCTGGGCGGGATCCGACCCTGAGTATCAGCGATATCACGATACGGAATGGGGGTTCCCCGTCACAAATGACCGCCGGCTGTTCGAGAAAATCGTGCTGGAGGGGTTCCAGGCCGGGCTGAGCTGGCTGACCATCCTTCGGAAACGGGAGAACTTCCGCCTGGCCTTCGCGAATTTCGAGCCGGCCGCGGTCGCCAGGTTCGGCCGGCGCGAGGTCAACCGCCTCCTCGGCGACGCCGGCATCGTCCGCCACCGCGGCAAGATCGAGGCGGCGATCCATAACGCCAGCCGCGCCCTGGAGCTGATCGAAGAGCAGGGATCGCTCTCGGCGTACTTCTGGAAGTGGAAGGACGCAACCGCGCTGGCGCGCGACCTGAGGAGCCGCGGCTGGCGCTTCGTCGGCCCCACCACGGTTCTCTCATTCATGCAGGCCATGGGGCTGCGGAACGATCACGAGCGCGGCTGTCACGTGCGGGAAAAGGCGGAGAGGGAGAGGGGGGCGGGGGGAGGATGAGCGTTCTGGTTCGAGCGTTCAATCACTCATTCATTTGAAGGATGAAGGATGAAGGATGAAGGATGAAGGATGAACGCAAAGAATGAACGATGAACGATGAAGCATTGCTCGTCCAACCATGATCCCTATTCACGTTCAACATTCAGTCTTCACTTTCATCCTTCATCCTTCATCCTTCATCCTTCATCCTTCATCCTTTGCCTTCATCCTTCATCCTTCAAACCAGCGTGCTGGAGTGATCGAAACGCTCGAGCCAGACCGTTCCCCGTTCCCCGTTCATCGTTCCAGAAGGTGTTTCTGCGCTTTCCCCAGCGCCGTCCGCGGAATCGCCTCCACCGCCACGAACCGGCGCGGCACCTTGAACGACGCCAGCTGCTCGCGGCAGACGCGCTCGAGCTGCGCCGGATCGAACTCGCCGGCCAGGTATGCGACAGGGACCTGGCCGCGGATCGGGTCCGCCGCTCCGACCACGGCCGCCTCCCTCACGCCCGGCTGCGCGAGCAGCAGCTCCTCGATCTCGCGCGGATAGATGTTGTAGCCGCCTGAGATGATCAACTCGCTCGTTCGACCGAGGAGTGTGTAGTAGCCGTCGTCGGAGACCGAGGCGAGGTCGCCGGTCCGGAAATAGCCGTCGCTCGTGAACGCGGCAGCCGTCGCCTCCGGTCGATTCCAGTAGCCGGCGAAAACGTTCGGGCCGCGAACCAGCAACTCGCCGTCTTCGATCCGCACCGAGACTCCCGGCAGCGGAAACCCGACGCTTCCGGCGCGGCGCTCGCCCCCGTACGGGTTGCTGAGGTTCATGAACGTCTCGGTCATGCCGTAGCGCTCCAGGATGGTGTGGCCGAAACGCTCGCGGAACTGCTCGAAAACCTGCGTTGGTAACGGAGCGGAGCCGCTGACGAAGAGCCGCATCCGGGCCGCGATCTCCGGCGTAGCGTCGAGCAGCCGGATGTACATCGCCGGTACGCCGAAGAAGAGCGTCGGCTGGAAATCGAGGAACTGGCCGGACGCGGTACGGTGGTCGAAACGCTCGAGCAGCCGCATGCGGCAGCCCGAGAGCAGCCAGCAGTGCAGACCGTTGCCGAGGGCGTGGATGTGGAAGAGGGGCAGAGCGAGGAGGAAGCGGTCGGCCGATGTGATCTGCCAGCACGCCACGAGGTTCACGGCGTTCGCGGCGAAGTTGTTGTGCGTGAGCACGGCGCCCTTCGAGGCTCCGGTCGTGCCCGAGGTATAGATGATGGCGGCAGGGTCGTGGCCGTCGAGCGGGACATGGGGGCGTTCTTCCGTGGTGCCGGTCAGGCTTTCCAGGTCATTGGCGGTGATGAGCATGCGCGGGGCCGCGTCACCTGTGATGTGCGCGATCTCCCGCTCGCGGTAGAGGATGTTGATCGGGACGAAGATCACTCCGAGCTTGATGCAGGCCAGAAAGAGGTCGATGAGCTCGACGCGGTTCGCCAGGTAGACGCAGAGCCGGTCGCCTTTGACGAAGCCACGGGCGGTGAGCGCGTGCGCGACGCGGTTGCTGCGCCGCTCCAGGTCGCCGAATGTGAGACGCTGGCCGCCCCACTCCAGCGCCACCTCGTCCCGGCGGCCGGTCAGCGACCCATCGAGAAGCTGCACGAGGTTCATCGCGCCGATGTTAGCCTCATCGCATGTTCGAGGAAGCGCGCCGGGACGTCTGGACGCATGCGCGAAAGATGTGGGAGGCCGGCCTCGTCACCGGTTCGGCGGGCAACGTCAGCCGCCGCGCCGGAGAGGGGCACATCGCCATCACGCCCACGTCGGTCGCGTACGACGTGCTCTCCCCCGAGCAGATCGTGATCGTGGAGCTGGAGAGCGGCCGGGCGGTGGAGACGTCCGTCGCTCCGTCGTACGAATTGCCGATGCATCTCGTCGTCTACCGCAGGCGGCCCGACATCAGCGCAATCGTCCACACGCACGCGCCGTTCGTCACGACGCTGTCGGTGCTGCGGCGCCCGCTTCCGCCGGTCATCGACGAGATGATCGTGCTCTTCGGCGGGACGATTCCGGTGACCGGGTACGCATTGACCGGAACGGCAGACGTCGGCGAGAACGTCGTCAATGCGCTGGGGGACGGAGGCGCGGTGATCCTGGCCAGCCACGGGAACGTGTGCGTGGCGGGCGATCTGCCGCGCGCGTTGCACCTGGCGATGGCCATGGAGGCCGGCGCGCGCGTCTACGTTCAGGCGCTGGCCATCGGCCAGCCGGTCGAGCTCAAGACGGCCCGGTAGCGACCGCTCCACCCTGCCGCTTCCACTCGTCCATTCCGCCGCGGAGAGCGGACGCGTTCGTGATTCCACCGCGCTGAAGGATGAGCACCGCACCGGCGCTCGTTTCTTCGGCCGGTCACGTACAGTACGTGACGATCGGCTTGTCTTTGGGGATGTACGCGATCTCGCCCTGGATGCGCGTCATCGGAATGTGCAGCGCGCCCGGGATGTGCTCTCTGACGTAGGAGTCCATGTCGCGCACGTCGATGACGGTGACGGCGCCGCTCGCGACCTGCTGCTTGAGTTGCGCGACTTCTGCGCGGGCCACCGTCGCGGCCTCGTCGGCCTGAGGCGGTGGCGGCGCGGCAGTCTGCGTGATCGGGACCGGCTCAGGCATCGCCGGCGTCGTGGTCGGAGCCTGCATCGACCGCGTCACCGCCCACCCGACCAGCGCAGCGACGGCGATCCCCCCGCCGATCAGAACGACCATCGGGCCGGTGGAAGAAGGCTGTGTATGATGCCGATCCTGTTTTCTCGTGCTCATGTCCCGCCTAAGCGTACCAGAATGAGACACGACATCCGCTTCCGCATTCGCGTCGTTCGCGAGGACGGCTCCATCGTGATGGGGCCGGGCAAAGCCGACCTGCTGGAAGCCATCGAGGACACCGGATCGATCCGCGCCAGCGCCGAAGAGCTCGGCATGTCGTACATGCGCGCCTGGACGCTCGTGCGCACGATGAACCACGGCTTCACCGCTCCGCTCGTGGAACGCGTCCGCGGCGGCTCGGAACAGGGCGGCGCAACTCTGACCAGGCTCGGCCGGAGCGTGCTCCGCTCCTACCGCTCCATGGAGAGAAAGGCCCGCACCGCCGTGGGGAAGGAATGGCGCAGCCTGAGACGATATACTCGATGAAATAGATCGAGCATGGTTCGCGCCCTCCTTCTCTGTCTCGTTGCCCTCGACGCCGCCGCGGCCGAGGTGCACGTGTTCGCCGCCGCCAGCCTGGCGGACGTGCTGGAGGAGATCGCCCGGCCCTACCAGAAGGCATCCGGCGACCGCATCGTCTTCAACTTCGCGGGATCGAACACCCTGGCCCGCCAGATTGCCGCCGGCGCACCGGCCGACCTCTTCGTCTCCGCGGACGAGGCGCAGATGAGCCTCGTGGCGCATCTCGGAAAACGCAGCATTGCCTCGAACCGGCTCGTCCTGGTCGTGGCCCGTGACGTGACGGCCACCGATCCCGCCCGCATGCGCTCCATGGCCCTGGCCGATCCGCGCGCCGTTCCCGCAGGCGTGTACGCGAAGGCCTGGCTGCAGCGAACGGGGATGTGGGAAGCGGTTCGAGACAGGATCGTTCCAACAGACAACGTGCGCGCAGCACTCGCCGCCGTGGAGGCGGGAAACGTCGACGCCGCGATCGTCTACCGCAGCGACGCGCGGCGGCTCCGGACGGCGCGCGTAGTGCGCGAGATTCCGATGGACGGCATCTCCTACCCGGCCGCCATCGTCCGCGACTCCCCCGCGGCACGCCGGTTCCTCCAGCACCTCTCCTCCCGCGCCGCTCGCGACATCTTTCTCCGGCACGGCTTCCTGTGACGAGCGAAGAGCTGCAGATCCTGCTCTTCTCGGTGCGCAACGCGGCGCTGGCAGCGCTGCTGATCGTGCCGCCCGGGCTGGCGGTGGCGTGGCTGCTGGCCCGGTACCGCTGGCGCGGGAAGTCGGTCGTGGAGACTCTCGTGGCGCTGCCTCTGGTCATGCCGCCGGTGGCCACCGGGTTGATCCTGCTGGAGCTGTTCGGCCGGCGGGGGCCGATCGGATCGCTGCTCCCCTTCGACGTGGTCTTCACCTGGCGGGCCGTGGTCATGGCCATGATGGTCATGTCGTTCCCGCTCCTGGTGCGCGCGGCGCGTGTGGCCTTCGAGGAGGTGAATCCGCGCTTCGAAGCGATGGCGCGGACGCTGGGCGCCGGAGAGTGGCGCGTTTTCCTCACGATCACGATTCCGCTGGCCGCGCGCGGCATCGCCAGCGGCATCCTCCTGGCCTTCGCCCGCGCCCTCGGCGAATTCGGCGCGACGATCCTGGTGGCCGGCAACATCCCGGGCCGGACGAGCACGCTGTCGGTCTCGATCTACAGCATGGTGCAGCTGGGCCGCGACGCCGACGCGTTCCGGCTCCTGACCTGGGCGGTGCTCGTCGCGTTCATCGCCGTCTGGACCGCCGAGTTTCTACTGAGCGGCAGAAAACGGGCACGGGCGTGAAGATCGTCCTCGACGGCGTCACGCTGCCGCTGCCGGAATTCGTCCTCGACGTGTCGCTCCAGCTCGAAGCGCGGTACACAGCGCTTTACGGCGCATCGGGCGCGGGCAAGACTTCGCTGATCGAGGTGATCGCCGGGCTGCGCCGTCCGGCCGCCGGTCGCGTGGCCATCGGAGATCAGGTGGTCTTCGATGGCGCGCGCGCCGTCGACGTGCCGCCGCGTCATCGCCGCATCGGCTACGTCCCTCAGGACGACACGCTCTTTCCGCACCTTTCCGTCAGGCAGAACATTCTTTATGGTGCCGCCGATGGCAAGGTGGAGCGCCGCCGACCCGGCGGCCGCGGAGTCCGCGGCGCTCCACACACTACGGCCGACCGCGTCGTCGCCGCGCTGGAGATCGAGCGCCTCCTGGGGCGGCGGACGCATTCGCTGTCGGGCGGCGAGCGGAAGCGCGTCTCCATGGCCCGGGCGCTCCTCAGCGACCCCATGCTCCTGCTGCTCGATGAGCCGCTCTCGGGCGTTGACACGGCGCTCTCCAGCCGTATCCTCGACTATCTGATGTGCGTCCGGGAGGAGTTTCCAATCCCCATCCTCCTCGTGACGCACCGAATGGAAGAGGCCAGCGCCCTGTGCGACGAGGTCGTGCTGCTCGATCGCGGCCACGTCGTTTCCAGGCAACCACTGGGAAAATAGCCCGTATACAGGGGTCGTGATGACTAGAAAGCGCAAGATTCAGATCGGCGCAGGTGTGCTCGGCCTGGTGGTGATCACCACGGTCAGCATCGCCGCGGCGAACCGCAACAAGGAGGGCGTCGCCGTCACCCTCGCCAAAGTCGAGCAGATGGACATCGTCAGCAAGGTGTCGGCGAACGGGCGCATCGACGCCCAGCGCAAGGTCGATGTCTCGGCCAACGTCATGGGGCAAATCATCAACCTGGCTGTCCGGGAAGGCGACGTGGTGAAGAAGGGCGACTTCCTCCTGCAGATCGATCAGAAGCAGCTGGCTGCGACGGCGCAGGGCGCCGCGGCGTCGCTGCAGGCTCTCTTCTCCGAGCGCGATGCCGCCCGCGCCAATGCGGCCGAGGCTCAGCGCAACGTGGAGCGGGCGCAGAAGAACTACAACGACCGCATCATCCCGCTGGCGGAGCTGGAGCGCGTACGCTCGGTCTACGACGCCGCGCGCGCCAACCTCGTCGCGACCGAGCGCCGCATCGACCAGGCCCGCGCCAACGTCGCCGCCGCGCAGGACACGCTCTCGAAGACCACCATGCGCGCCTCCATGGACGGCATCGTCACCGCGCTGCCGGTCGAGGAGGGCGAAGTCGCGGTCATCGGCACGATGAACAACCCGGGCACCAGACTTCTCACCATCGCCGACATGAGCGTGGTCGAAGCGGTGATGGAAGTCGACGAGACCGACATCCCGAACGTGAAGGTCGGCCAGGCCGCCACAGTGACCATCGACGCCTATCCGAATCAGACGTTCAACGGCCTGGTCACCGAGGTCGGGTCGAGCCCGATGGATCGGGCCGGACTGGGAGGCGGGGCCACGGAAGCGATCAACTTCAAAGTGAAGATCCAGATCGAGAACCCGCCCGCAGGCATCCGCCCCGGCTTCTCCGCCTCGGCCGACATCATCACCGGCACGAGTGCCAGGGCCGTGGCCATTCCGCTGCAGGCGCTCGTGGTCCGCGAGAAGCCGGCGCCCGACGACGCCGGGAAGACCGCCGCTGCTCCCGCCAAGGCGCAGGAGGAGGAGGGCGTCTACGTCTTCAACGACGGCAAAGCGGAGTTCGCCGCGGTGAAGACCGGGCTGGCCGGCGACAGCAACATCGAGATCGTCAGCGGACTGAAACCGGGTCAACAGATCATCACAGGTCCGTTCCGCGCCTTGCGCGACATCAAGGACGGATCGAAAGTGAAGGAACAGAAGGAAGAGAAGAAGAAGGACGCTTAGCTTGGGCCTTAG
>DATKCA010000250.1:0-2147 GCA_035544675.1 Thermoanaerobaculia bacterium
TCCCGCAGCCGTTCCCGTTCCTGGCGGATCATCTCGAGCGCCTCGCGATGCTGGTCGCGGGCCTCGCGCGCCTCTTCGGCCAGCCGCCTGAACCGTTCCGCCTCATGCCTGGCACCCTCTGCCGCCATGTCCTGTGCGTCCACCGCCGGGAGATATTCGTTGGCCATGTTGATCCATTTAGGCCGTTATGCGGCCGCTTGCGAGAATTCGTTCTCATTGCCCCGCCTTCGCCACGGCTACGGCGCGGTCGCGCCGTAGCTCGCGCGATCCGCGATCAATGTGCGAGCGGAGGCGGACGCATACCGGCGGCGCGCACAGCGGGCCCCCGAAGGCGCTACGGCGAGCCTCGCCGAAGCCCTGGCGGAGGCGGGACCGAGCCGGGGTCCGGGGCGGAGCCCAGTGTCTAGTCAGTTAGAGCGTAAGGGCAACCCCGCGGGAGCGATGTCCCAAAAGGGACATCGACAGATTTCGCTGATGCGCGGGACCGCGGTCCGGCAGCAGGCGCCGGAACCGGGATGTGGAGCGGCCACGATTCAGGTGTCTCATTCTGCACACGTCTCCTCCCCAGCTGTGGCATATGCTTCGCGGATTGGAGATGTTCGCCATGGCAGAGAGATTCCCCGTGGAGTCACCCCCCCCGGCCCCTCGCGCGCGCGTGAACCGCGGCTCCGCTCCGCAGTCCTCCTGGGCCGTCGAGCAGCGGCTCGCCAGCACGGAACGGGAGTTGCGCATCCAGTTCACTCGAATTGCGCAGCTGCAGGCCGAGCTCGACATGCTGCTGGCCGCGCTCAAACGTGCGCCCCGCGTCCACATGACCGGCCGGTGAGGTGCACCTCCCACCTGTTGAACACCGCGTCTTTCCCGTCGGTGGACGGATCCGAGCGGACACCGTCAGGGCCGCTGGCGAAGAGGGCGAGAAGGCTGAAGCGGGCTGGACTCGGGCGCGCGGCCAGCTGTCCGACGCCGGGAGTCAGTCGTGCAGGACGACGCTCAGGAGAGAGTTGTTGATCTTCAGACCGCCGTTGTACTCGATGAACCCGAGCTTTCGAAACTTGTTCATGAAGAAGTTGACGCGCGAGCGCGTCGTGCCCACGATCTCGGCCAGCGTTTCCTGAGACACTCTGGGAAGCGAGCGGTGAGACGCCTCGGGCTCACCGTACCGCGCCAGCAGCAACAGCGTACGTGCAAGCCGTTTCTCGCTGGAGTTGAAGAGCTGATCGATCAGATCTTCTTCGATGCGGATGTTCCTGGTCAGCATGTGCTTCAGGAATCGATCCGCGAAGGCGGGCCGGGCGTGGAGCTGCCGCACCATCTGCGCCTTCTCGACGCTGATGATCGTGGACGGACTCATTGCCGCCGCCGAGGACATCCGCTGGATCTGGCTCGCGAGGCAGCCCTCCCCGAAGAAGTGGCCCGCGTCGAGCACGGCGATCACGGCCTCCTTCCCCGCGTGCGACAGGACGGACAGCCGCACAGTGCCCGTCTCGAGATACAGGACGCTCGTGGCCGGATCGCCCTGGGCAAAGATCGTCGCGCCGGGGCCGTAGTCGACGCGCTGGGTTGGTACGCCGCTCCAGTCGATTTCGGAATCGAGCTTAATCCCTGCGACGCGCTTCGAGTTGCTCATTGCTCATCGCCTGACGGGAGGCGCCTCACTGCAGAGGAGTTCACGCGCACATTATACCAACGGGCTCGAGCATGGAAGCTACTTTTCGGCTTCTCGCGAGATCGAAGTCTGTCGTCCCGGACGACTGCCGAATCGGCTGTAGGACGAAGAACTACACGGAGAACAGGAGATCGCGCACGAGGCGCTGATGAGCAGATTGTTCTGAACGACGAATTGGAAACGATAGTGCCTTCGGCATCGGCCCCCCGTCCCAGTTACCGTTGAAGTCGAACGATTGGGGCGGCGCAAACACGTAGCCTCCGATCAGCGCGTCGGCCTCGCCGTCCGGATTCGTCACCCCGGGCCTTGATGAGGCAGGTTGCGGAAACCAGCGTGGTGAGCCAATCTGATCGTGTTCGGCCGAACGCCGGACCGGCGGTCGACGCCGGCGGGGCCCCGCCGGCGTGGTGGCCGATGCGGGAGGCGTCATGGCGATGATCGTCGGTCTGTGTGGAAGCCTCAGGCGCGGATCGTTCAACCT
>DATKCA010000251.1:0-13629 GCA_035544675.1 Thermoanaerobaculia bacterium
GCGACGACGAAAGGCCGGTTGGTCGACCGGACCAGATCGATGAGGACGTGCTTGGCGATGGTGTTGCGCGTCTCGCCGTCGAGAATGTCGTCGAGGCGGGAGTGCGCTCCCCGCTCGTCGCGCAGGCGCTGGAAGAACAGAAGCGGATCGGTGATGCGCCAGCGCGCATAGGCGTCGACCCAGATGAACCGCTTGTCCTTCGTGGGAATCTGATTGGGGTCGCCGTCCCACTCCAGAAAGCGCTTCTCGAACGCGTGCACGGTCTGCACGAAGGGCAGCTTCATCTTCAGCCCGGGCGTCATGATCGGCTGGCCGACCGGCTTTCCGAACTGCGTGATGACGACCTGCTCGGTCTCGTTCACGACGAAGAACATGCTGGACAGGACGACCAGGACCACCAGTGCGATGATTGCCGCGATGACCCATTTGATCTCGTTCATGGCTTCACCTGCAGAACGTCCTGGATGGGCAGCAGCGGCAGGACCCCCTTCAACTGGTCGTCGAGGATGATCTTTCGTTTGATCTTCGGGTAGATCTCACCCATGGTCTCGAGATACATGCGGCGGCGGGTGACTTCCGGCGCGCGCTGAAACGCGGCGTGGACCTGCACGAACAGCTCCGCGTCGCCGCGGGCGCGGTTGACGCGGTCCGTGGCGAAGCCCTGGGCCTGCTCGAGCGTCTGCTGGGCGCGGCCGCGGGCCCGGGGGATGACCTGGTTGTAATCGGCGCGGGCCTGGTTGATGAGCTTCTCGCGCTCCTGCTGCGCCTGGTTGACCTCGTTGAACGAAGGCTTGACCGCATCGGGCGGATTCACGTTCTGCAGCACGATCTGCTCGACCTTGATCCCGGTCTCGTACTGGTCGCAGAGACCCTGCAGCCGCCGCTCCACCTCGGCGGCGATCTCCTGCCGGCCGACGGTGAGCACTTCGTTCACGCTGCGGTCGCCGACGACCTCGCGCATCACCGTCTCGTTCATGTCTCGAAACGTCTTGCGGACGTTCCTCACCTTGAACAGGAACTTGTACGGCTCCCGGACGCGGAACTGCGCGGTCCACTCCACCACCGCGACGTTCAGATCGCCGGTGAGAGTCAGCGCCTCGTTCTCGAAGTCCCGCTCCGAGTACGTGCTGGCGCCCGGGCCGCCCGCCTCGATCGTGCGGAACCCGAACTCCTCCTTCAGTTGACGTTCGATGGGAACCTTCACGACGGCCTCCAGCGGAAACGGCAGCTTGGCGTGCAGTCCCGAGGGGACCTGCCGCACGAGCTTGCCGAAGCGCAGGACAAGGCCCGCTTCCTCCGGCTCCACCGTGAACCAGATGGTCATGAGAAACAGAAGAACGATGGCACCGGCAACCCAGAAGATCACGGTGCGGCGGGCGAACGGAAAGCGAGGGGGACGGAACTGGTGAACAGATGACGGAAAATCCATGGTAGACCCTAGTGTAGTGCCCAACATGAGAATTGAGGACTGTTATCGGATCCTGGAGCTGCGGCCCGGCGCGAGTGAACAGGAGGTCACCCGTGCCTGGCGCGAGCTGATCAAGGTGTGGCATCCCGACCGTTTCGCCAACGACCCCCTGATGCGGAAGCGAGCCGAAGAGAAGGTGAAGGCTCTCAACGAGGCTTACGAGACGATCCGCGGCACGCGCGTCGAGAAGGAAACGCCGCGCCGCCCGTCCACGGCCTGGCCTGTCGCGTGCGTCATCGCGGCCCTGATCGTCCTGGCCCGGAGGCCGACACCGGGCGGCCTGATCATCGCCGCGGTTCTGTGCGGGATTGCGGTGGTGCTGTTCGTGAAATCCCGCTGATGCTGGGGGAATCAGGCTCCCTTAGCGCAGCTCCTTCCACAGATGGGCGTAGCTGAGGGCGATGCGATACGCCAGCTGCTCGTTCGTGCTCGAGCCGCCGTGGCCTCCTTCGACGTTCTCGAAGTACAGCACGTCGTGCCCGAGGGCCTGCAGCCTGGCGACGACCTTGCGGGCGTGGCCGGGATGGACGCGATCGTCGCGAGTCGACGCGTAGACGAAGAGCGGCGGGTAGCTCGCGTCTGCCCGGAACTTCTGGTATGGCGAATACGCCTCGATGAACGCGCGCTCCGCCGGAATGCGCGGATCGCCGTATTCGCCCATCCAGCTCGCCCCCGCCAGCAGCTCGTGGTAGCGGAGCATGTCGGCGAGCGGCGCGCCGCTGATCACCGCTCCATACAGGTCGGGACGGCGCACCATCGTGGCCAGCGTCAGCAGTCCGCCGTTGCTCCGTCCCTCGATGCCGAGATGCTTCGCACTCGTCACGCCGGTGCGGACCAGGTCCGCGGCGATGGCCTCGAAGTCCTCGAAAGCCTTGACCCGGTTCTCCTTGAGCACCGAGGAATGCCACTGCGGACCGAACTCGCCTCCCCCGCGGATGTTGGCCAGCACGAACACCCCGCCTCGCTCGAGCCACAGCTTCCCGTACGCGCCGTAATGCTGCTCGTAGGAGCCCGAATACGACGGAGCGAGCGTGTTGCGGAATCCGCCGTAGGAGAAGATGTGCGCCGGATTGCCTCCGTCACGTCTCAAACCCTTCGGCGCCACCATGAAGTACGGGATGCGCGTCCCATCCTTCGACGTCGTCCACTGCTGCGTCACTTCGAAGCGCGAGCCGTCGAACGCCGGCTGCTGCGAGAGGATCTTCGTGGCCGTCGTCCCGCTGACGTGATAGAGCGCCGGCGGGTCGACGAACGTCTCGAACTTCACCAGCGCGTCGCCGGTGTCGTCGTCCATGGTCATCACCGACAGCGCGCCGTTGTCGGGGAACGCCACCGGCTGGCGCTGCCCGTCCGCGGTGACGCGAACCAGGCGGCCGCGGACGCTGTCCAGCGTCTCCACCAGGATCGACTCGTCGCTGATGTCGACGTCCTCCACGATGCTCGACTCGGTCGGCGCCACCAGGAGCTGGGTTCTCATCGTGGCCGGATCCACCAGCACCACCGAGCCGGCCGCGAAGTCACCCCACGTCTCCAGCAGCTTCACGACGAGCATGCCGCGGAATCCGCCCTCGATCTCGGCGGTCGGAGGAAGGGCCAGCGGACGGAGATCCGCGCCGTCGCGCACGTGGAGCTTCGATTCCCACGCCGTCAGCGACTCCTCGACGATGTCGATGACCTTCCCTTCCGTGCGAATGCGGCGCGCAGATGCCCCAACCGACTTCGGACTGGCCTCGTAGATGGTGGTCGCTGACGAAAGCGGTGTCTTCCGCTTCCACACTTTCACCATCCGCGCGTATCCCGACTCGGTCAGCGAGCCGGCGCCGAAGTCCGTGCCGATGTAGATCGTGTTCTCGTCGATCCACTCCACGTTCGTCTTCCCGAGGGGCACGAAGAATCCGTTGTCGACGAAGCGGAGGGTCTCGCTGTCGAACTCGCGGAACTCGACGGCGTCACCGCCGCCGGGCGAGATCGCCACGAGGCACTGCCGCTCTGCGGGAGGAAGGCATTTCATGCCTTTGAAGACCCACTGCTTTCCGTCGCGCCGCGACATCTCGTCGATGTCCAGCACCGTGGTCCACTGCGGCGACGGTTTCCGCAGCTCGTCGAGGGTCGTCCGGCGGTAGACCCCGCGCGGGTTCCGGGCGTCCTTCCACAGGTTGTACAGATGGTCGCCGTGATACGCGACGGCCGGCACCCGCGATTGCGAGCCGAGCGCGGAAAGGGCCTGCGCGCGCATCTCCTCGAAGCCGGGCGTGGTGGCGAGCTCGCGGCGCGTCCGCTCGTTCTGTTCGGCAACCCACGCCAGGGCGCGCGGATCATCGATTCCCTCCAGCCAGAGGTGCGGATCGCCTTCGTCGGGAGCCGTGGTCGCACATGCGGTGGTGAGCAGGAGGACTGCCGCAAGCCGTTTCATGAGCGCGAATCCTACGTCATCCCGAGCGTAGCGAGCTTGAATGGAGCGGCGCTCCATTCCGAAAATCTCTTCCCGCGGGGCGCTACGATGGCACCCCTTGGATCCTCTGACTCAGGGACTCATCGCCGCCGCCGCCGCACAACTCACGAGCGGACACCGTCTGGGCCGGCGCTCGGCGCTGATCGGCACCGTGGCCGGCGTCCTCCCCGACGCTGACGTGTTCATCCACAGCTCCACGGATCCGCTGCTCGCGGTCGAGTATCACCGGCAATTCACGCACTCGCTGGCATTCATCCCGATCGGCGGGGCCATGGCGGCGCTGCCCTTCCTCTTCTTCTCGAAGGACAGGAAAGCCGTGCTCGCCGCGGCGGTTGCCGGATACGCGACACACGGACTGCTCGACGCCTGCACGACGTACGGCACACAACTCCTCTGGCCGTTCTCCAGAACGCGCGTGGCGTGGGACACGATCTCGATCATCGATCCGCTGTTCACCCTGGCCCTTCTCATCGCCGTGGTGGTTGGATCGCGACGGTCCGCAGCCGCCGCGCTCGTGTTCTGCGCGCTCTATCTCTCGATCGGCCTCAGCCAGCGCGAGCGCGCCAGCGGCGTCCAGCAGAGGCTCGCCGCCCTGCGGGGTCACGAGCGCGTCCGCGCCGAAGTCTTCCCCACCGTCGGCAATCACCTGGTGTGGCGGTCGCTGTACGACAGCGGCGGGACGCTGCACGCGGATCGGCTCCGCGTGCCGTGGTTCGGAGCGGCGCGCGTCGCCACCGGGGCGCGCGTGGACGGATACGAGCTGCCGCCGCGCCTTCGCGCGAACCAGCGCGCCGCACGCGACTTCGAGCGCTTCCGCTGGTTCTCCGCCGGCTGGGTGGCGCTCGATCCGCGCGATCCGGCTGTGATCGGCGATGTCCGCTACTCCATGCGGACCGAGGCGTTCGAGCCGATCTGGGGTGTGCGCCTGGAGCCGGAGACGCAGTGGGTCAACCGCAGCCGCGATCGCAGCCTGAGCATCGGCGATCTCTGGCGCGAGATCGACGGAAGCGACCCGCGCTACAAGCCGGTCGAGCGAACGGGCCATCATCCCTCCAGACCGCTCATCATCAGAAATGCCCGGGTGGGAGCGCGCCCCGGCATGATCGTCATCATCGAAGGCGGCACGATCCTCGGAGTCGAGCCCGCGGACGGTGTCGTCCCTCCGCCGGACTCCGAGATCATCGACGCCGGCGGCCACGAGCTGATCGCGCTGCCGGGGAGCAGCATCGAGGAGGGCCAGCTCGCAAACATGCAGCTGGTCGCGCGCGGACGCGTCGTGATGACGATCCGGAACGGTGGCGTGTACCGATGAGGCAAGCGCGTCCTATACGATGACGCCGTGCTGCACGCCTTCCTCGCCGGCCTGGTCATCCTGCCGATCGTCTTCACTCTGCTCAGTTTCGTCCCCCATCCCCACTGGATCTTCCGGCTCTGGGACTTCCCGCGCGTGCAGATTGCGGCCGTCGCCCTGATCGGCGCGATCGCCTACTACTACTTCTTCTTCGAGGAGAAGCCCTGGCAGATGGTCATGCTGGGACTGGCGCTTACGGTCCTGGCGTGGCAGGAGTACAGGATTCACCCCTACACCCCGTTCGTCCGGAAAACGGTCGAACAGGCCGGCTCCGTGGACCCGGCCAACCGCATCACTCTGCTCATGGCCAACGTGGAGATGGAGAACGAGGATCATGGACTCCTCCTCGACACGATCCGGCGCGAAGACCCCGACCTCGTGCTGGCCGTGGAGATCAACGCGCGGTGGATGAGCGCGCTGGAGCCGCTGTCCGAGCGCTACCGGCACTCCGTGAAGCAGCCGCAGGAGAACTGGTACGGGATGGTGGTGTTCTCGCGTCTCGAGCTGATCAAGCCGCGCGTCGAGTATCTCGTGCAGGACGACATCCCCTCGATCCGTACGCGGGTCAGACTGCGGAGCGGCGTCGAAGTGGTCCTGCGCGGACTTCATCCGCGGCCGCCCGAGCCGCTGCGCGACCAGTCATCGGCGCCGCGCGACGCGGAACTGATCGTGGCGGGCCGGGAGATCGAGAGGGGCGAGAAAGTGCCGACGATCGTCGCCGGCGATCTCAACGACGTGGCGTGGTCGCCCACGAGCCAGCTCTTCGTGCGGCTCAGCGGCTTGCTCGATCCGCGCGTCGGCCGCGGCTTCTACAACAGCTTCAACGCCCGCAATCCGCTGGCGCGTTACCCGCTCGACCACGTCTTCCACTCCAATCACTTCAAGCTCGTCGACCTCAGGCGCCTTCCGTCGATCGGCTCCGATCACTTCCCCATCCTCATCACGCTGCAATACGAGGCGCAGGCCGCCGCGGAACAGGATGAATCGGAAAAGAAGGCCGGCGACGAGACCGCCGCGGAGGAGAAACTCGAACGGGCGGCCGGGGAGTCGTGAGCCGCGTCCGCGCCTGGCTCGTCCACCTCTACACCGCGTCGGGTGTCGTCTTCGCGCTGCTGGCCACCATCGAGTCCGACGTGAAGCGGGTCTTCGTCTGGCTGACCATCGCGGTGCTCATCGATGCCACCGATGGACCGCTGGCCCGCCGTTTCGATGTGAAACGCGTCCTTCCCCACATCAGCGGCCGCAGCATCGACGACATCGTCGACTACCTCACGTTCACGTTCGTGCCGCTGCTGCTGGTGGTGCGGATGGAGTGGGTTCCCTCCATCTGGTTCGTCGTTCCCGCCCTCATGGCCAGCCTCCTCGGTTTCGCCAACAGCGGCGCCAAAGACGAGTCGGGCGGCTTCTTCCTCGGCTTCCCGTCGTACTGGAACATCGCCGCGTTCTACTTCGGCATCATCGCCGCGCGCGGCGGAGAGATGATCAACGCGATCCTGATCCTGGCGCTGGCCGTGCTCACGGTGATGCCGGTCGGCTTCATCTACCCCAACCTCGCTCCCCGCCGCTGGAAAGCCCTGATCCTCGGCGGCGCCGTGGTGTGGCTGGCCATGCTGATGGCGATGCTGCCGCGCTATCCCGATCCGCCGCTCTGGCTCGTCGCGCTGTCGCTGGTCTATCCCCTCTTCTACACGGTGGTGTCGTTCGTCGAGTACCGGCGGAGATTGGCGGCGCTGTAGATCGCGATCGCCGTCCAGATCAGGACAAAAGCGACGAGGCGAGTGGTGCCGAAAGGCTCGCCGAACAACGCTACGGCCACGCAAGCCTGAATGGTCGGCGAGAGGTACTGCAGCAGGCCGACCGTGGCCAGCCGCAGTCGCTGCACCGCTGCCGCGAACCAGAGAAGCGGGAGCGCGGTGATCGGGCCCGACGCTGGAAGCAGCGGATGGAAGTGCGACGTGATCGTCAGGAGATAAAGGGCGGCCACCGGGAGAAGCATCGCCGTCTCGATGGTCAGACCCTCCACCGCCTGCACGCGCGCAATCTTCCGCACCAGTCCGTACATCGCGAACGTCAGCGCGACGCCGAGGGAGATCCAGGGGACCACGCCGGCGCCGATGGCCAGCCATGTCACCGCCGCACCCGCCAGCGCGACGCTCACCCACTCCAGCCTCCGCAACCGTTCGCGCAGAAACGTGAATCCGAGGAGGACGGACACGAGTGGAGTGATGAAGTAGCCGAGGCTGGCGTCGACGAGGTGGTTGCTGGACACAGCCCAGATGAAGAGATACCAGTTCGTGGCGACCAGCGAGCTCGACAGCAGAAGAAGACGCAGCGCGCGGCCGCTTCGCGTCACGGCGATCAGCGCCGGCCAGCGCCCCATCACCGTCACCAGGATGAAGAGCACCGCGACCGACCAGACGATGCGGTGCGCGAGGATCTCCAGCGGCGGCACGCGCCGCAGCGCCCTGAAATAGATGGCCACGATGCCCCACGTTCCGTACGCCGCCAGCCCGTAAAGCACACCCTTGGCCGGCTCTTTCACAAGGACATTATGAAAGCCGCCGCCACGTCGCAGGAGCAGTGATAGGCTTCGCCACCTGGAAAATCTGAAGGGAGGATTCTTCATGCGCGAGCTCCATCTCCGTTCCCACGCATTGCTCTCACTCGCTGTACTCGTTTTCTTCGGTGCGTGCGCTTCCGTTCCGATCACAAAAACCGGTGAGATTCCCCGCGGGTCCGAAATCGTCGTCGTTGGTTTCCGCGACTGCCTGATCAGCGGCCAGGACGAGGACTGCAACGGTTCCGGGGTCAAGGCCGGCGAAGCCTTTCAGGAGGCCTTCAATGAGGGAGGCAAGTTCACCAGCAGGCTGGTGGACCGGCCGGTCGGGCCAAAAGACGCTCTTTCCAACGAGGCAGCCGCTGAATTCGGCCGCAGAAACGGCCACAACTACGTTCTGCACGGGGAAGTGGACGACTTCTATTCGGTGGCAGCGATGACGTTCCGAACCGATCGCGCCGCCGCCACCATGCGCATCGTCCGCGCCACGGATGGCCAGGTCATGGCTTCCTACAGCAAGGTGGGTAAAGCGAGCAGCAACTTCGCCACACCGAAGGGGATGATCAAAGACATCGCCATCTTCGTCAGAGACGGTCTCTGAAGCGACAGGGCTGTTGGGCGCCGGTGAGGACACCGGCGCTCCAACACCCTTCCCAGCTCCAACATCATCCAGCTCAGTGCCCGATGCAGTCCTTCGTCTCCGCGAGCAGATCGTGCACGTCGAAGGGCTTCCCGATCACGCCGCGCACCGGCAGGTCGAGTAGGCCGTCCGCATTCCCCGCCGCGAGCAGGTACGTGTGCGCCAGGGCCGGGCTGTTGCTGCGGCTCAGCTCATCGACCACATCCAGGCCGTCGAGCCTCGGCATCGTCACGTCCAGAAGGATCACGTCGTAGTCGCTGGCCGCGATGAGCGTGATGGCCTCGATCCCGTCGCGAGCCGTGGTCACCTCGTATCCGACACGCTCGAGCACGACGCGGACGAGGTTCCGGATGGCGAGCTCATCATCGACGATCAGTATTCTCCGCTTGTTCATGACGCTTTCCCTCCGTTGGACACGCCAGGGTTAAAGGCAAACACCCGGCCAACGTAAGTCATTGAAAATACGGCGTTACATCGCGGAAAACGACCACTCGAATAGACACTCTGCGAGAGGTGGAGGACACACCTCGATGCGACAATGCCGGGACGTGGAGCGACGCTATCTTCAGTTCCTGTGCGGGGTCGGGATCTACCTGCCGCTCCTGCTGCTGGCGGACACCTCCGGCCTCCTCCCGCAGCTTGCGCTGGGCGCGGCGACCGCCGCGTTTCTCGTTTTCTTCTCGAGGCGCGGTCAGACGGCGCCGCGACAGATCATCGTGGCCATCGTGGTCGCCACGATCGGTGAGTGCGTCCTCTCCCTCGGATGGGGCCTCTACACCTATCGCCACGCGCTGATCCCGCTGTACGTGCCGTTCGGACATGGAATCTTCTACGCGCTGGCGGCCGAGACCGCGCGCCAGCCCGCGCTGCAGCGCATCGCTCCGGCCATCACGCGCGGCGTGCTGGCAGCGGGCAGCGTGATCGCCGTGGTGAGCCTGCTCTTCTTCCGCGACCAGTGGGGCCTGCTCTGGTGGGTCATTGCCGCGACGTTGCTGGTGCGCTCGCGCAACCGGCTGCTGCTCTCCGCCTGTTTCGTCTTCACGATGCTCCTGGAGTGGCTCGGCACGGCGATCGGCAACTGGCAGTGGGCGGCGGAAGTGCCGTTCATCGGCCTGCACTCGGCGAATCCGCCCAGCGGCGTGGGTGTGCTCTACATCGCTCTCGACCTGATCACCGTGGCGATCTGCACGGCGCGCCGCTCCAACCTACAATCCGCGCATGCGACTGCTGACAGCCTTGTTTCTCGCCCTCCCCGTCTACGCTGCGGACGGCTTCATACCCATCACCTGGGATGCTCAGAACGGCAAGCTGATGATGGAGATCTCCCGCTTCGAGGAGGAGTTCCTCTACCAGACCGGCTTGCCGGCCGGACTCGGATCCAACCCGGTCGGGCTCGATCGCGGTGAGCTGAGCGACACACGGCTCGTCAAGTTCGTGCGCGTCGGCCCGAAAGTGCTGCTGGTGCAGACGAACGATCGCTATCGCGCCACGTCGAACGATCCGAACGAGCGCCGCGCCGTCGAAGAGTCGTTCGCCCAATCAATTCTCGGCTCTTTCAAAATAGAGAGTGGTGGGGCGCCGGTGCCCTCGAGTGGAGCGCCGCCGGCCCCGGCGGCATCGGTCGTCGTCGACGCCACATCCTTCTTTCTGCGCGACGGGCACGGCGTGATCCCGCGGCTCCGCAACACCGGCCAGGGGACGTGGACGCTCGACGCCGAGCGCAGCGCGTTCTACCTCGAGCGCACGAAGGCGTTTCCGAAGAACACGGAAGTCGAGGTGACGCTGACGTTCACGACGAACGACAATCCCGGCCCGCTCGTGCGCTCGGTGGCGCCCACGCCGTCCGTGATCACCGTCCGGCAGCATCACTCGTTCATCGAGCTCCCGCCGCCCGGCTTCACACCGCGGGCGCACGATCCCCGCGTCGGCTACATCACGGTCGGCTTCTTCGACTACGCCACGCCGTTCACCGGCCCGGTGGAGCGGCGGTACATCGCGCGCCATCGCATCACGCCGGGCAAGCCGATCGTCTTCTACGTCGACAGCGGCGCGCCCGAGCCGATCCGCAGCGCTCTCGTGGAAGGGGCATCGTGGTGGCGTGAAGCATTCGCCGCGGCAGGGTTTCCGGATGCCTACGAGGTGAAGGTGCTGCCGGACGGCGTCGACCCGATGGACGTGCGCTACAACGTGATCCACTGGGTCCATCGCTCGACGCGCGGCTGGTCGTACGGCGAGAGCATCGTCGACCCCCGCACCGGCGAGATCCTCAAAGGCAACGTCCGCCTCGGGTCTCTTCGCATCCGGCAGGACTACACGATCGGGACGGGACTCGTTCCGCCGGACTACACGGCGCTCGCGCCCACGGAAGATGCCGCGGCGGAGCTGGCGCTCGGCCGCATCCGCCAGCTCGCCGCGCACGAGGTCGGGCACACGCTCGGCCTCGATCACAACATGGCCGCCAGCACGTACGACCGGGCGTCGGTGATGGACTACCCGGCGCCGATGATCGAGATCAAGGACGGCCGGCTCGACCTGTCGAATGCGTACACGAAGAGCATCGGGGCGTACGACAAGTGGGCCATCCGCTACGGCTACGCCGACCTCTCGCCGCAGCAGCTGTCCGCACTCGTGGAAGAAGGCGTTCGCAACGGCATGCTGTTCGTGAAGGACTCCGATGCGCGCTCCGTTTCGGCCGCCCATCCGCTCGGCAGCGTCTGGGACAACGGCAGCGATCCCGTGGCCATGCTCCGCCACGAGATGGAGGTGAGAAGGATCGCCCTGCGCGACTTCGGACTGCGCAGCATTCCGGTGGGGACGCCGCTCTCGATGCTGGAGGCGAAGCTCCTGCCGCTGTACCTCCACCATCGCTACCAGGTCGAGGCTGCCGCGAAGTCGATCGGCGGCGTCTACTTCACGTACGCCGTGAAGACGCCTTCGGGCGTGTCGCCTTCGCCGGTGCGCGAGGTCGTTCCGGCGGCGCGGCAGCGCGACGCCATCGCCGCGGTGGTGTCGACGCTCGAGCCGGAGTTCCTCGCCCTTCCCGACGCGCTCATCGACCTCATTCCACCGCCGGCACACGCGTACGAAGGCGGAACGATCGAGCTGTTCAACCGGCGCCGCGATCCGATCTTCACGAACGAGGCGGCAGCGGCCGCCGCGGCCTCCATCACGCTGAGCGCGCTGCTCGACCCGCTGCGCGCGGCGCGCATGAACTCGTTCGGCCAGCCGCCCTTCAGCGAGGCCGTCGACGCCGCCATCCGCGTCGTCTGGCGCGACTCCCCTCCCGGCCGGCTCGGCGGCATCTCGCGGACGGTGCGCTCGCTGCTCGTCACGCACCTCATGTCGCTCGCTTCCAACGCCTCGGCCGATCCGCAGGTGCGGGCCGTGGCATCCGAGTCGCTCCGCTCGCTGCGCGCGTACATCGCGGCGAAGCCGGCCAGCGGGATCGACGTCGCCCACCAGCGGGCCACGCGCGACGACATCGACCGCTTCCTCGAGCGCCCCGACGCCCCAAGAAAGCAGAGCGAGCCGATCGCGGTTCCGGCAGGTCCGCCGATTTAGGAATTACACTCTCGCTCGTGAAACGACTGGCCCTCCTTCTCCTTCTCGCCGCGCCCGCCGTCGCCGACGATCGCTGGGTCGAGCGCACGCTCCGCTCCATGACGGTGGACGAGAAGATCGGCCAGCTCATCATGGCGCGGAGCGGACCGGGCGCGTTCCGCGCGCTCGACTCCGATGAGCTGAAGGACGTCCGCCGCGCCATCACCGAGTTCCATGCCGGCAGCCTGCACGCCGGCATCGGCGAGGCCTCCTCGATCGCAGTCACGCTCAACGAGCTGCAGAAGCTGGCCAGGGTGCCGTTGCTCACGGCCGCCAATCTCGAAGGCGGCGCCGGCTACGTGCTCTACGGCGCGACGCGCATGCCGCTGGCCATGGCCATCGCCGCCACCGGGGACGAGCGCCTGGCGTACGAGGCCGGGCGTGTCGCCGCGCAGGAAGGCCGCGCTGCCGGCGTCAACGTGAACTTCTATCCGGTCGCCGACGTCAACAACAACGCCGCCAACCCGATCATCAACATCCGCTCGTTCGGCGAGGACCCCGCCACCGTCTCGCGCTTCGTCGCCGCGTACGTGCGCGGAACGCAGGAGCACGGGCAGATCGCGACCGCCAAGCACTTTCCCGGACACGGCGACGTCGCCAGCGACTCCCACCTGATGATGCCGGTGCTGGACGTGGGGCGTCCGCGTCTGGACGCCGTCGAGCTGCCGCCGTTCCGCGCCGCCATCGAGGCCGGCGTCGCTGCCGTGATGACCGCGCACATCTGGCTCCCGCAGCTCGAGCCGCGCGAGGGGATCCCATCAACATTGTCGAAGCCGGTCCTGACCACGCTGCTGCGCGACGACCTCGCATTCCGCGGCGTGGTCTTCACCGACTCGATGGGGATGCGCGGCGTCACATCCTCGTTCCAGAACGACGATGCCGCCGTGCGCGCCATCGAGGCCGGCGCGGACATCCTCGTCACGCCGCCGAACGTGGAGGGCGCGTACCGCGCGCTGCAGGCCGCCGTGAGCAGCGGACGGATTCCGATGGCTCAGCTCGACGCGTCGGTGCGCCGCATCCTCACGGCCAAGTCGAAGCTCGGTCTGCCCGGGAACCGTCTCACCGACGTGAACGCGCTGATGTCGAAGGCCGGCACCGTGGCCAACCGCGCCGTCGCGCAGCGCATCGCCGACAACGCCATCACCCTCGTCAGAGACACCGGCGGCGTCCTGCCGCTGCGCCCCTCGCGCGTCGTTCAGATCAACATGCTCGACAGCCGCACCGGATGGCGCGAAGGCCCTGTCGGCCGCATCGTCACCGCCGAGCTGCAGAAGCGCTTCCCTGATGCCGCCACCGTGCAAGTCGACGATCAGACCACTGCCGCCGAGTACGATCTGGTGCGGAAGCTCGTGGCCATGTCCGATGCCATCGTGGTCAACGGCTTCATCCGCGTCGCCGCGTACAAGGGTTCGATCAGCCTCAATGCAGATCAGCTCAGACTGCTCCGCGACCTGGCCGCGATGAAGAAGCCGTTCGTCTTCAACGCGTTCGGCAGCCCGTTCGTGCTGAGCGCGGTGCCCGAGCTCCCCGCCTACGCGGTCACGTACGACATCAGCGGCAC
>DATKCA010000252.1:0-5193 GCA_035544675.1 Thermoanaerobaculia bacterium
AACCTCAAGACGTACGGGGCCGGGGATCCCGTGCTCGCCGGTGCCACGTTCACCGTTCAGTAGGTCTCGTTACGTTATTCCTGGAGCCGAAGTCAAAGACCGGGCACGGGCCCGGGCCCGGGAAAGACGTGGCGGTGTCTCCCGAGGCCCGAGGCCCGAGGCCCAGGGTTTCACGACCACGTCTTCGACAACCTCCCGGTAGGCACTTCCGGCACATCGACGTCGTAATGCGAGATGTCGTTGTAGAGCGTGAGGCGCGCGTGGGTGAGGTCGCGGAAGTCGAGGATGTTCAGCGCTGCCGGATTCATGTCGAGGCGGTCGCGATATGCGCGCGGATCGAATCCGAGGAGTGACGAGATCAGCAGGCGGATCGTCGCTTTGTGCGAGACGACCAGGATCGTCGTTCCCTCGTGCTGCCCGACGATCTTGAGCAGAGAGGGGAGCGCGCGCGCCGTCACCTCGAGACCGCTCTCGCCGCCCTCGGGTGCGAACGTGTAGGGATCTTCTTCCCAGCGCACGTACTCCGTGTTGAACTCCTTCTCGACTTCGGAGCGCTTGCGGCCTTCCCACCGTCCGTGCGCGATCTCGCGCAGCTCGGGCATCGTCCTGATCGGCAGTTTCTTCTCGCCGACGATGAGCTCGGCGGTCTCGATGGTCCGCTTCATCGGACTGGCGTAGACGGCGGAGATCTGCTCGTTGGCGAGCCGGTTGCCGAGCTTGCGGGACTGATCGCGGCCGGCGTCGGAGAGAGGGACGTCGACGGCTCCGGCAAAGCGGTCCTCAGCGCTCAGCTCGGTGGCCCCGTGGCGGACGAGCAGGACTCTCGTTTTCTTCACCACACTAGGCCCGACCCTGCTCCGGCAGCCGCCCCTCGTCATACGCAGCGACCAGCAGTTGGAGGGCGTTGATCGTTTGACGGATCGCCGCGCCATCTTCAGTGTCGGCGACGCGACGCGGCTCATCGTATTTGCGAATGGTCATGATCTTCGGAATGATGTCCGCGCCGGACGTAATGGCTTCGGTCACCGACTCGAAGTGATGGTGTTCGGCCAACGCCACGCCACTGGACGCGAGCACGAGTGTGTATCCGCGATCGCCATAGGCCTCCGAGAATGCTCCGTCGATGGTGATGGCGTTGCCGCCCTTCTTCAGGGGCTCTTCGCCTTTCTCGACCTTGACGGGACAGTGTCCATTCACGATGAGACCGTCCTGGGCGACTCCGAACTCTCCTGCCACGCGCCGGCAGAAGCCGCCGTCATGCAGGAGTTTGAAATACGCGTTCTTGTGCTCCTTCTTCGCTTCCTTGTCTTCCAGGAAGTAGCTCTCGAACGTGGCCATCCTGTCTTTGCCGAAGAGAGGCGATGTTGCACCGGTCCACAGGTACCAGAGCCAGTCCTTGTCGCTCTCGGGTGCACTCGAACCCTTCTTGAATGCGCGGCGCACGACCAGGTCGAGCGCGTCGAACAGCTCGCGTCCCCGGGATTCCTCTCCGTCGACTACCAGACCCTGTTCGGATCCGTCCTCATCGACCGCGACGCAGCCGTGGAAGATGACGGCGTGGTCGCGACGGAGCCACATCGCTCCCTGCCGCACTACAAACGACATGTGCTGCCACAGCCGCGTGCTGCTCACGAACGAGTCGCGCAGCCTCTTCATGCAGGTCTCCTCCGCCGCGGAGAGCTGGTTCGGTTTCGAGGGATCGATGGTCGGGAAGAGGGAGTCGCGCAGGGGATACACCTTCTCACCGATCCTGACGGTGCCGGCTTTCGCGTCGATGCCCGGGAGGATGTCGCGATCCTGCATCTGCCATTCGGGGTGCCGCTCGATGATCTGTCCTTCGAGCTTGAACTGAATGATGGAGATCGCCTTCTGCATCCGGGCCATGAGCAGGTCGTCGCGGAGCCCGGTTCCTTTCGTCTTGAAGTGTGTGGCGGGATCGTCCCCGTAGACATCGCGAACGAGTTTCTCGAGAGGAGCCATGATCAGGCCGTATCCCTCTTCGAGCTGCGAGAGGCGCCGGTACCGCAGCGAAATGCGGACGACAGTGGCGATGAGCGCTTCGTGCCCGAGACACGCGCCCATCCATGACACGTCGTGATTGCCCCACGCGATCGCGACGCGGGGCTGCCGCATCAGGTACTCGATGACGCGATCGATGCGCGGACCACGATCGCCCAGGTCGCCGGCGACGATGATCTCGGCCACGGAGAGATTGCGGATCAGGCGTGAGGCGGCGCGAATTGCGGCCAGGTCGCGATCGTGACGGGCCATGGCCTCCAGCATGGCGTCGACAAAGCCCACTCCTCTCCCCGCGCTGGGCTCGGAAATCAGCTCCGCGAAGAGCTCGTGAAATTCGACCGGCAGGAGAGACTCCACATGTTCGCGACGGTAGTCCTTGGCGAGTGCGCGGATGATCTCGAACTGCATGCGCAACGTTTTGCGCACCCACTGGCGACGCTCCTCGACATTCTCGAGGCGCTTGCTGAGGTGCTCCATGGATTCGCGCGGATAGTAGAGCAGCCCCAGCAGTTCACGCTGCTCGGTGTCATCGAGCCGGTTCTTGAAGACGTCCGCCACCATGGGCCGCAGGTGCCCGGAGGCGTTGTTGATGATGTGGCGGAGTTTTTTGTATTCGCCGTGAACGTCGCTGACGATGTGCACGGCGCCCTTCGGAAACTCGAGCGACGCCGACAGGGCGGCGAGCTCGCTGATCGCGGCGTTCGCGGTCGGGTACTGGCTCGACAGCGCGCGAAGGAGCGTCATCTCCTCGCCATTGCCGTGGTTGGACATAGCGGCCTCCGGGTCGGCGGCGGAGTGTACCAGAGGCGCGGTGGCCTGTTGCGAATCGGAAACCGAAACGGCAACCGGCAACCGGCAGCTGGCAACCGGCAGCTGGCAACCGGAAACCGGAAACCGGAAACGAGCAAAGCCGAGAGCGGCGCGCTCGTATCAGTCAAAAGCCGGGAGCGGGCACGAGCGCATCAACTACCGTTGCCGGTTACCGGTTACCTCCGGTTTCCGGTTTCCGGTTGCCGGTTGCCGGTTGCCGGTTTGCGGTTGCCGGTTTCCGGTTTCCGGTTTCCGGTTCCCAGGTGACGCCGTCCCCGTTGACGCCGCCGTGGCGGTTGCATACGCTCCCCCCGTGGGCCTCCTGCGGAGCGTGATGGTGTTCCACCTGCTGTACTGGCTGAAGTGTCTCAGCAGGGTCTTCTATCGCCTCGACTTCGCCTTCATCGGGACGACGCCGAAGGATCCCTGGGCGGATCTCCGGCTCGTCGCCTTCCTCAACCACACCAGCCTCTTCGAGCCGGTCTTCCTCGGCGGCGTTCCGAACCGGTTTCTCTGGAGGCTGGCCGCGCACGGCGTCGTGCCCGCGGCTGAGAAGACGACGATCCGCCCGCTGGTGGGCCTCATCTTCAAGTTCGTCGCGCACCACGTCATCGCCATCACCCGCGAGCGCGACCAGACCTGGTTCGCCGTCCTGCAGAAGATTGATCCGAAGTCGATGATCGTCATCGCCCCGGAAGGGCGGATGAAGCGCGCCAACGGCCTCGATGTGAATGGGAACCCGATGACCGTCCGCGGCGGAATCGCCGACATCCTCCTCGCCCTGAAGGAGGGGAGGATGCTGCTGGCCTACAGCGGCGGGCTCCATCACGTGCAGATCCCGGGGAAACCGCCGCGGGTCTTCAAGACCGTGCGCATGCGGATCGAGAACCTCGACATCGCCGCATACATCGCCGAGATGATGGCCAGCGGCGGCCAGGACGCGTTCAAGAAGAACGTCATGAGGGATCTGGACCGGCGGCGCGACGAGTTCGCGCCCGAAGAGCACCGCATCAGCCAGCAGAAGATCGCCTAGATCGCCGGCTGCGATTCGAGGAGGGCGCGCAGCTCATCCAGCATCATCGGCTTCCCGAGGAGGAAGCCCTGGATCAAACCATCGACCGGAAAGCACTGCAGGTGTGCCATGGATGAATGCCCGGTGCCGAAGTCGTCGAGCCACAGCTGCACTCCCAGGGTTCACGTTCAGCCGGACGCCGGAGCCGAGCGACCGGGTCCGTCATGCCCGCTTACCGTCGCAGCAGGTGGATGGTGGCCAGGGTGAGACCGATGAGGGCGGCCGCAAACAGGAACTTGTAGCGCGCCATCGTCGAGAAGATCGACGTCTGCTTCTGCTCCTGCTGCTTGCGGACCATCTCCATGCGATGGAAAACGGCGCGGCGCTCGGATGTGCGGATCTCTGTCTCGAACTGCTGGAGCGTTCGCGGAACCTCCTCCGGAATGGCCACGCCTCGCTGCGTGTCGACGCGGACGGCGTCGCTGGCAACCGGCGCCACGATGCGCTGACCCTGCTCGTCCCTGATCAGGTCGTAGGCACCCTGATCGAAGTACAGCACGGTGGGTCCGGCTTCGCTGTTCTTCACGAACAGCACGTGCTCCCGCCCTTCCTTGAACTCCGGGACTCCGATCGTGTCCTGGTAGATCTCCCCGACGCGGCCGCCGGGGGTGACGACGGTGATCTCGCCGCCTGCTCCGCCCTTCAGGGTCTTGTCGACGCGGAACGTCGTGTAGGTGAGGATCCAGCGTCTGCTGGGATCGAATTTCGACTCTTTCTTCACGACCTGGCCAGCCACGATCGCGGCGGCGTTCTCGACCTTCTGGTCGAATGTAACCGTCTGCGCCAGGGTGGCTTCCGCGCGGTTCGGCATGCACAAGGCCGCGCTCGCCAGGATGGCGGCGACAATGGGGATCGAGCGATTATTTGTAGTCATCCTGAAGCCTTTTCAAAGCAATCGACAGGCCACCTGGAAGCCGGCAACCGGAAGCCGGAAGCCGGCAACCGGAAACCGGCAACCGGAAACCGGTAACCGGAAACCGGTAGCTGGTAAATGCTAACCGGGCAAGCCGTTCTCCCGTTCCCGGGTGGAGCGCCGCCGACTCGGCGGCACCTTCGGCCCGCAACCGCCGAGGTCGGCGGCGCTCCACACTCGATAGCGACTCCAAGAAGCATGAAGCCCCGTCCGGTTACCGGTTACCGGTTTCCGGTTTCCGGTTTCCGGTTACCGGTTTCCGCTGAGAGGCGATCCCGGCTGCGCCACGGGCGCTCGGGATAAAATGCCTCCATGAAATTCGGGATCGTCGTCCTCCCCGGCTCCAACTGTGATCACGACGCGATGCACGTCGCCAGGG
>DATKCA010000253.1:0-4960 GCA_035544675.1 Thermoanaerobaculia bacterium
CGAGACGGACAGGCTGCCCCTGACGCTCCAGCTCGATCATCTCGCGGAGGATGAATGTCTCGGTGACCGTGGGAAACCGGGACATGAGCACGGCGATGGGAGAACGGCGGCGCGTGGCGTCGATGTCGAGTGCGGAAGAGATCGGCTGGGAGAGTGTGCTCATCAGGTTCGGCGCGCCTGGGAAGAGCAATCCGTCCGCCAGCCCCTGGCCGGCGAACTGAGCGGCGCCATTGATTTTGGCGCATCCATGGCCGCCATTTTGCAAAAAGCACCATGGGTTCGCGCACGCGGCGCGGTTGCAGCTTCCGATGACCAGCTACGATTTCGATTACGAGGCACCACCGACGCGCCTCGGCTTCGCCGAAGGCCGAAAGCGGCAGCGTGAGCGAGGACGTCGCGCCCGCGGGATCATCTTTCTCGGGAACGAGTCGGGCGCGTATTACTACGACCTGGCCACGCGCCATCCGCGCGGGGCCGTCCTCAAACGGACGGTGGATGTGCTCGCCGCGACCGCGCTGATCACGCTGCTGACACCGGTGCTCCTCCTCATCATGGCGCTCATCAAACTGACCAGTCACGGGCCGATCATTTTTCGCCAGAGGCGGATCGGGTTCCGGTGCCATGAATTCAAGATGTACAAGTTCCGCACGATGTACGCGGGCGCCCATCTGAAGGAGAAGGAGCTGGCCGCACAGAGCGGTGGATCATTCCTGAAGCTCGAGAACGATCCGCGCATCACGCCGATCGGCCGTTTTCTGCGCAAGTACAGCATCGACGAGCTGCCGCAGCTCTTCAACGTGCTGGAGGGGACGATGAGCCTGGTCGGGCCACGGCCGCTGCTGATCTCGGATCTCGACCTGCTGCCGCGCCGCAGCACACTGCGCCGGTTCTCCACGCCGCCCGGCATTACCGGGTTGTGGCAGGTCCGCGGCCGCAGCAGTTGCAGTGAGCAGGAGCGGCTGCAGCTCGACCGTGAGTATGTGGATCGGTGGAGTCTCGCTCTGGACTTTCAGATTCTTGTTCGCACCGTCGCGGTCGTGGTCACCGGACGAGGAGCCGTATGAGCCCGGCGATCGCATCGCCGCGACCTGCCGACTTGCTCGAGTGAACGTGTCTCATGACCGTCGTCAATGCTACCGGCGCCGGCCCGGCGGAAGCCGCCCACCCACGCGTCGCGCCGCGCGTGCGGAGCGCAATCGCGGTCCTGGTCACGCGCTTTCCGCGCATCGACGAGACGTTCATTTTTCGCGAGATCAATGAGCTCGAACGGGCTGGCCAGCCCGTCATCCTCGTCCCGCTGTTTCGCGAGCACGCAGGCGTCGTTCACGAAGAGGCCAAGCCGTGGGTGGGGAGAGCGCTCTACATACCGCTCGTCTCGGGCGTCATTCTCCGAGCCAACGGCAGCCGCCTGTTCCGGGAGCCGCGCAAGTATCTCGGCCTCCTGGCGCAGCTCATTGCCAAGACGCTCCCCAGGCCATCGGTGCTGATCCGCACGCTGGCGCTTTTTCCCAAGGCGGTTTATCTCGCCCAGATTCTTCCGCGTCTCGGAATCAGGCACCTGCACGCGCATCTGGCCTCGCAGCCGGCCACGATGGCGTACATCGTCCACTCCTTCAGCGAGGCCACCTACAGCTTCACCGTTCACGGCCCCGATGTCTTCGTTCACCGCCGCCTGCTGCGACAGAAGATCGCGCAGGCAAAATTCGTACGGGCGGTCTCGACGTTCACCAAGGCGTTCCTGTCGGGCCTGTTCCCGATCGCGACGAAAGGGAGGATTGCGGTCGTGCACACCGGCGTGAATCCGGACGTGTATGAGCAGGCGGCTGCGGAACCCAACATCGGGCGAACCCGGCCACGGATTCTCTCGGTGGCGGCACTGACCGGCGCAAAGGGGTTCACGTTCCTCATCGAGGCATGCGCACGCCTGGTCGAACAGGGGATCGACCTGGAGTGCACGATCGTGGGAGAAGGACCGATGCGCGATGAGATCAGGGCGTGCGTCGATCAGCACGGGCTCGCTGAGCGCGTCCGGCTCACCGGCGCTCTGCCCCAGCACGAGGTGGCGCGCCTCCTTGCGGAGTGCGACATCTTCGTCCTCCCCAGCGTGATCGCCTACAACGGTCAGATGGACGGCATCCCCATCTCGCTCATGGAAGCGATGGCAGCGGGGAAGCCGGTGGTCGCATCGGCGATCTCCGGGATCCCGGAGCTGGTGGTTCACGAGGACAGTGGACTGCTCGTCGACTCCACGCATCCGGAGAGAATCGCCTCATCGATCCGCAGGCTGATCGAGGATCCCGCTCTGCGCGAGGCCATGGGCCGCGCCGGCCAGAAGCGAGTCCGGGAGAGGTTCGACGTCCGGCACAGCGCGGCCAGGATGATCGAGTTGTTCGAACGGCATGACCGCGTGAGGACCACGGCAGCGCGCAGCGTCGCCTCGCTGAATTGGGAGAAGCTCGGTGCCTGTGCCCTCGGAATCCAGCGCGTCCGGGAGCGGCCGGACTCCTTCATCGCCGAGTTGACCATCACCGATGGCATCTCGAAACGTGATGTCATCGTCAAGCAGCATCGATCGGCTGGGGGGAAGGCGCGGAGCGAATTCGATGTGTTCACCCGGTTGCGCGCCTCCATGGATGTGCCCGCCGCGGCCGGCGGCGAGATCGTGTACTCGGTTCCGCGCGTGCTGATGTTCGATCCCGACCATGAAGCCATCGTCATGGAGCGAGCGGGCGGCAAGCCGCTCGATGCGCTCCTGCGCGATGTCCGCGGCGGAGGCATTCCGGGAGGGCTGGTCATCCCTCTGCGCCGGGCCGGAACCTGGCTTCGCAAGATGCAGACGGTCTCGGTGTCCGACGAAGACGGCCGTCACCTGCTGACCGCGCTGACGGTGCTGGCCTTCCAGGATCTCGACCTGGCTGCGGCGGCGGATCGGACTCTGCGGATTCACCGGGAGCGGATCGAGGCGGCGCTTCTCCTGCTGGAGCGCGCCGTGGCGCAGCGGCCTGTGCCGGTGGTGGGCCATCACGGCGAGTACAGTCCGGCCAATGTCTTCGTGGGGCAGAGGCGCGTGGACGTCATCGATCTCGACCGCTGGCGCGAGGGCCTTCCTCTGGAAGACGTGGCCGCGTTCCTCGTGCACGTCACCGTGCAGTTCGCCCTCCCGTTCTACACGCGCAGCACCGCCCGGATCCAGCAGTCCTTTCTCGACGGCTATTTTGAAAGCGATGGGCCCGGTGACGACTCGCTGCGGTTCTTCAAGATGATCAAGGCCCTCCAGCTGCTGGCGCGTGGACAGGACGACGGCAATGACATGTGGGCATGGGTACGGCGGCGGGCTCTGCGCGACATCGTGCTTTCGTCGGCAACGATGTTGCAAACCGGCCATCCCTAGCGGCGACGTGATCCGCGATCTTTTCACCGGAGCTACCTCATTTATGTCCTCAAGACGCCAGCCCGTTCTCTTCGCCGTCGCGATGCTCACTCTCCTGGCCATCTCCACGCCGGCAGATGCCCAGCGTCGCCGTTCCGTTGCGCCTTCTCCGACACAAGTCGACGCGATCCATGCCGAAGGCGGCTACGCCGACCTGACCAGCGTGGAGCAGGGAGGGGCGATCCGCTTCCACATCGCGACGAAGCTCTCACCGTTCTCGGTGAGCATCGTCAATCTGTCGAATCCGAACGTCGTGTTGCGGCAGATCACCGGTCTTCAGTCACGCGCCCAGAGCTGCACCGCCTCGTTCACGACAGGCTGCGGCTGGAACCTGACCACGACCGTCGACATCCCGGCCTTCTGGCCGTCTGGCTATTACGCGGCGAGCTTCCCCACTTCGCTGGGGGCGCGGAACATCCTGTTCGTCGTCCGTCCGGCGCAGCCGGGCAGCACGTCGAAGATTCTGGTCGTGTCGCCGACGAACACGTACCAGGCGTTCAACACGTACGGCGGTGCCAGTCTGAACCCGCCCACCTCGGGAAATCGCGCCGCGAGCCTGTCCTTCGACCGTCCGTATGACCAGGCGGCAGGCCTGGGGCGATTCGAGTCGTGGGAGCGCAAACTCGTCGACTGGATGAGCGCGACGGGCCGCGCATATGAAGTCGTCACCGATCACGATCTGCATGATCCGACACTGCTGTCGAACTACAACGTGGTCGTCCTCGTCGGACACTCGGCGTACTGGACCGCCATGGCACGCCAGCATCTGGAGACGTTCAACAGCAACGGCGGGCACATCGCCATTCTCGGCGGCAACACGATGTGGTTTCGAGTCGCGCTCCAGGATGACGGCCGCACCCTGGTGGGGCAGAGCGATGCGCAGGCCGATTTCATGAGCGAGCCGAACGGCATCATCACCGCGAACTGGTACAGGCATCCCGTCAACCAGCCGGAGAACCGGATCGTGGCGACGTCTTACCGGCACGGCGGCCATGCCAACAGGGCCAGCGTTCCCGACAGGTACGAAATGATTGCGATCGAACGGAGGACGCCCTGGACGGTCACCGATTCCAACCACTGGGTCTTCAATGGAACTGGCCTGGTCCGCGGTGCCACGTTCGGCCATGAGACCACCGGTCTGGAAGTGGACGGAGTCGTGTACAACTGCGACATCTCAGGCAACGCGGTCGGGCCGGACGGGTCGGATGAGGCTCCGCTGAACTATCACATCCTGGCCGTGACGCCGGCGTCGCTGGGCTGGGGGACGATGGGGTACTACGTCAACGCCGCCGGCGGCGCCGTATTCAACGCCGCCAGCCAGGGGTGGGTGTGGGGTCTGGAGTTCGATGATGTGGTCCAGAGGATCACGGCGAACGTCCTGGATCGCTTCGTCAGCGGGACTCCCCTCCAGTACGATCCGGTGCAGACCTCGATCGTCGCCCAGGACCTGTTCAACTGCCCGCAGACGCTCATCGCACAGTCGGGCTGGCGCACGAATGGAGCGCGCGGCGCGGTGACGTCCGGCTGCGC
>DATKCA010000254.1:0-19248 GCA_035544675.1 Thermoanaerobaculia bacterium
GTGAACATGCCGGCCTGGTACGTGTCGATGTGGGAGATGAAGCCGCTCCGCGGCGCCTTCACCTCGAGCACCTTCTCCGGCTGCGGGAGCTTCGAATAGTCGTCGGTGATGCTGGCGTCGCCGCCCTGCGCCGCGATCCACTTCCGGGCCTGCTCGAGGGCCGCGCCGGAGCGGAGAGTCTCTGCCAGCTTGGCGTTCGCGCTTTTCTCGTCGTACTTTCCCGACATCACGAGAACGCGCTCGGCCTGCGCGCGTGTCACCTCGAGCACGTCGGCCGGCCCCCTGCCCTTCAGCACCTCGATCGTCTCGACGATCTCGTTGGCATTCCCGGCGGCGACGCCGAGAGGGCGATCCATGTCTGTGATGAGGGCTTCCACGCGGGTGCCGGAGCCCGCTGCGGCCGTGATCAGGTTCTGCGCGAGCGCCTTCGAGTCCTGATACTTCCGCATGAATGCGCCGCTGCCGGTTTTCACGTCGAGGATCAGCGCCGACGCGCCCATGGCCAGCTTCTTCGACATGATCGACGCGGTAATGAGCGGCAGTGACTCGACCGTCCCGGTGACGTCGCGCAGCGCGTAGATCTTCCGGTCGGCCGGCGCGATCCCCTCCGTCGACGTCGAGATGACGCACCCCGCCTCGGCCACCACTCGATCGAACTCCTTCCGCGACAGCCGCGCGTTGAACCGCGGGATGGCCTCGAGCTTGTCGAGCGTGCCGCCGGTGTGGCCGAGGCCGCGGCCGGAGAGCATGCCCATGTTGACCCCGCAGGCGGCCACCCACGGTGAGAGGACGAGCGAGACTTTGTCGCCCACGCCGCCGGTGGAGTGTTTGTCAGCGATGAAGTCGTACTGGTCGCGCAGGTGCCACTGCTCGCCCGAGCGCAGCATCGACCGGGTGAGCGTGGCCATCTCCGCGGCGGTCATGCCGTTGATGGCGATGGCCATCAAAAGCGCGCTCATCTGATAGTCGGGGATGTCGCCGCGGGTGTAACGCTCGACGAAGGCCTCGATCTCGTGCGTTTCCAGCGGCCCGCCGCGCCGCTTGCGGTTCAGGACCTCGTAGACGCTGATCTCTTTCATGCCGCGTGATAATAGTTCGGGCGTATGACGCGCGCCGTGGTTCTCCTCTCCGGCGGACTCGATTCCGCCACCGTGCTGGCCATCGCGAAGAGCGAAGGCCGCGCCGTCCACGCCATCTCGTTCACGTATGGACAGCGCCACGCCGTCGAGCTCGGCGCGGCGCGCCGCGTCGCCGCAGCGCTCGGCGTCGACGAGCACGTGGTCTATCCGATCGACCTCCGCCTCTTCGGCGCCAGCGCGCTCACGGATGACATCGCGGTTCCGAAAGACACTGGACAGGCAGGATTGCCTGTCCTCCACGGATTGCCTGTCCTCCACGACACGATCCCCGTCACCTACGTCCCCGCCCGCAACACCATCTTCCTCTCCATCGCCCTCGGATTCGCAGAGGTGCGGGGGGCCGGGGAGATCTGGATCGGGGTGAATGCGGTCGACTACAGCGGCTACCCCGACTGCCGCCCCGACTTCATCGAGGCGTTCCAGACGGTGATCCTGAAGGGGACGCGCAGCGGCGTCGAGACCGGCAAACCGCTGATCGTGGCCCCGCTCATCAACCTGAGCAAAGCGGAGATCATCCGCCGCGGCACATCCCTCGGCGTCGACTACGGGATCACACACTCGTGTTATGACCCTGGGGTGGGCGGGGAGGCTTGCGGCCACTGTGATTCCTGTGTTCTCCGGCGACGCGGCTTCGAAGAAGCCAACATTCCCGATCCGACGCGTTATAAGGATGAAGGATGAAGGATGAACGCGGTGGCTGGAATTCATCCTTCATCCTTCATCCTTCATCCTTCCAATGCATCCTTCATCCTTCATCCTTTCAATGCGCGTCACCGAAATCTTCTTCTCGATCCAGGGCGAGTCGACGCACGCGGGGCGGCCGTGCGTCTTCGTCCGCCTGACCGGCTGCAACCTGCGGTGCCGCTGGTGCGACTCCGAGTACACGTTTACAGGCGGGGAGAAGGTCAGCATCGATGAGATCGTAGAGCGCGTGAAGAGTTACGGATGCAATCTCGTCGAGGTCACCGGCGGCGAGCCGCTCGCGCAGAGCGAGTCGCTCGACCTGGTGAAGCGTCTCTGCGACGAAGGCTTCGAGGTGCTGATCGAGACGTCGGGATCCATCGACGTCGAGCCGGTCGACCAGCGGGCGAAGCTGATCCTCGACGTCAAGTGTCCCGGGTCCGGCGAAACCGGGAAGAACCTGTGGTCGAACATCGAGCACCTGAAGCCGGAGGACGAGATCAAGTTCGTGATCGCCGGCAGGGGCGACTACGACTGGGCGAAGTCGGTCATCGCGGAGAAGAAGCTCGACCGATGGACTATTCTCCTGTCGCCAGTGTGGGGAGAGATGGAGATGAAGTCGCTCGCCGAATGGATGCTCGCGGACCGGCTGCCGGCTCGCTTTCAGACCCAGTTGCACAAGCACATCTGGGGCGCGGACGTGAGAGGCGTATGACGCGGCCGCGGCTCGATCACATCGGCATCGCCGTCCGCTCCATCGAAGGCGCCGCCATCTACAAGGCCCTCGGTCTGGCCATCGATCACGTGGAGACCGTGGAGAGGCAGGGCGTGAAGACCGCGTTTCTCTCCGTCGGCGACTCGAACCTCGAGCTGCTCGAGCCACTGTCACCCGACTCCACCGTGGCGAAATTCATCGAGAAGCGCGGCGAGGGGATCCACCACATCTGCTTCCGCGTGGACGACATCGAGCAGAGTCTCGCCAGCCTGAAGGCGGAAGGCTTCCGCCTCGTCAATGAAGCGCCGGTCCCGGGCGCACACGGCTGCCGCGTCGCGTTTCTGCACCCGGCCGCGGGGAATGGCGTGCTGATCGAGCTCAGCGAGAGAACGGACGAATGATCGAAGGGTTCGAGAGGGACTCGCTGGTGATCGTGAACCTGGTCAGCCCGAAGGAGAAGTTCTTCGGGATCCTGTCCGCGCTCTCGCCGGCCGGCGTCACCATCCGCGCCATCAACCTCGACTCGTTCGACGACTGGATCCACCAGCTCGCGCGCGACGACGAGCCCGACCTCGATCTCGTGACGATGTTTGTCCCCCTCTTCCGCGTGGAGCGGATCTTCCTCGACGAGGCCGCCGGCGCGATCAAGTCGTACTCCCAGCGCTTCGAAGAGGTCGTGGGGCGGTCAGTTCAGGAATTCATCGCTAGTTAGTCCTTAGTCCTTAGGCCTTAGGCCTTAGGGGAACCACGCGCGGTACTCCTAACGCCTAAGGACTAAGGACTAAGGACCAGGTTTTTCTGGTATCTTCGCGCGCGCATTCACCCCCACGGAGGTTCTTTCTTGACCCGCTCTCGTATTTCCGCCGCAATTCTGCTGATGCTCGTGTCCTTCATCCCCGGCTGCACGAAGGAGGACGACTACAGCGAGCCTGAAGCGTTCAGCTTCGTCGTCTACCCCGGTGCCCGTTACCTCGGCAAGCTCACCGAGTTGACCAAGCAGGCCCACAAGGTGATGAAGCCGAACGAGGAGCCGCCGCCGGTGGCGATCTACGACACCGAGGCGTCGGTGGAGGAGGTGGCGAACTTCTACGCGCGGTCGTACGGCTACTCCTCGGTCGCACCCGACTCGACGAACAACCTCAGCGCCGCGAAGCCGCCGGCGTACTACCGCAGCGGCGATCTTGCCGCCGACAACAAGGCGCTGGAGAACATGTTGCCGAAGCTGAACCTGAATACCGACGTATCGAAAGCGGTGGGGGAGTACAAGGCCGCCGAGATCGAGCCGCGGCCGAACCGGCCGCGCGTGACGGTGCAGAGGCCGTACTTCGACGCCACGACGTCGCAGGTGCTGGACCGCACGCTGGTTCTCATGTCGCGGTGATGCAGGCCTCGGGCCTCGGGCCTCGGGCCTCCGACCCCTGAGCCCATGAATGCAGCCTGGCTTCTCGTCGGCGTCGTCTACGCGATGGCGGTGTGGCTGGCCCGCCGCGCCGGCACGGACCTGCCGCGCCGCGTGGCCACGCTCTTCTACCTTCTCGTCCTCCTGCTGCTCTTCAGGCCACTGACGCAGTCGTACGCCGACTTTCCGGCGGACGTGGTCCGCCTCCTCGCTCCGTGGTCGGCGCTGAATCCGATCGACCGCACCGCCGTCTCGAACGAGGAGATGCAGGACCTGACGATGCAGGTGGTGCCGTGGGCGCACCAGGTCCGTGAGTCGTGGCGATCGGGACAGGTACCGTTGTGGAACGCACTCTCCGGTTCCGGACACCCGTTGCTGGCGAACGGTCAGAGCGCGGCGCTGTCACCGCTCCGGCTGATTGCGCTGCCGCTTCCGCTGGCCGCGGCCATGAGTGCCGAGGCGGCGATGAAGATGCTGATCGCACTGACGTTCACGTTTCTGTTCTGCCGGAGGTTCTACGGCCTCGTCCCCAGCCTCATCGGCGCAGTCTCCTTCGGCCTGGGATCGTTCATCGCGGTGTGGCTGCACTTCCCCCTCGGCGCCGCGGCCGCGTTCTTTCCGGCAGTGCTCTACACGTCCGAACTGCTGTTCGAAAAGTTCAGCCGCGGGCGGCTGATCGCTTTCGTGATCGTCGCCACGTCCACGATCTTCATGGGCCATCCGGAGACCGCCGCGCATATCGCGTTCTTCGCGCTGCTGTATCTGCTGTGGGTGGCGATCGTCACCAGATCGTGGAAGCCGTTCGGACGAATCGCTGCGGGCTCGGTGCTCGCGTTTCTGGTGGCCTCGCCGTTCATCGTCCCGTTTGCAGAGGCAGTGAGGGAGTCGAACAGGTTTCACGAGGTGGCGGTTGGGGAGCGCGGAGTGATTGCCTACTCCGATCCGAAGTGCGCCATCCAGCTGATCGCTCCCCGCTTCTATGGCGGGCTGCGCTGGCCGTTCACGTGGGGACCGGCGTCGGCCGAGTCGGTGACCGGATTCGCGGGGATTCTCGGACTGGCCGGCGTCATCGCCCTCGTCACTCGCGCCGTCATGCGCCGGCGCTGGCGCGAGCGGGAGCTGTTCTGGGCGGCCATCGTGGTCCTGCTGTTTCTCATCACGCTCGACTGGGCTCCGGTGAGCGAGCCTTTCCGCGCGCTGTTCTCGTACTCCGCGAACGCGCGCGTGCGGTTCGCGCTGGCGTTCTTTGCCGCCGTCGCCGCCGCGGCGGCCATCGACGGGTCGATGCGTGAGCGCAAAGTGCCACTGCTCATCGGACTGGCCGGCGCCGCCGCTGTGCTCCTCACCGCCTTCTCCACGATGGACTTTCCTCCCGGCGCGATGCGGCAGTCGCTGCTCGTGACGGTGCCGAGCATCGCCGTCCTCGGTTGCGCGCTCTTCGTCCGCCGCGTTCCGGAGCTGCTGCTGATCGCGGTCGCGTTCGAGCTCGCCTTCGCCACTCACGACTGGCGGCCCGACGTTCCGCTCCAGGAGATGTATCCGCGGACCCCCCTCATCGAGGCGGTGGAGCGCCTCGACCGCCGCGGCCCCGACGAGCCGCCGTTCCGCTTCACCGGGATCAACAGCCCGCTCTTTCCGAACACGAATGCGATGTTCGGCATGGAAGACCCGCGCGTCCACGATCCGATGGCCAACGACGCCTACATCCGCATCCTCGGCCTCGCCACCGACTACCCGGAGCGCGCCTACTTCCGCAAGCTCATGGATCCGCGCGCGCCGATCCTCGACTATCTCAACGTGCGCTACATGATCACGGAGCCGGGCGTCGAGCTGGACCGGCCTCGCGTCTACGACGGGCCGGACGGCCGCATCTACGAAAACCGTGACGTGCTGCCGCGATTCTTCCCGATCCGCAACGTCTTCATCGAGTCGTCGGACGAGACGTTCGAGGCCAACATCCGCCGCTCGGAATGGCGCGATCATGCGTTTCTTCGAGCCTTTCGTCCGGAGAGCGAGGAGGTGGCTCAGGACCTCCTGGCGCCGCGGCCCGCCTCGGCGCCCGAGGCCACGCTGCGGATCACGCGCGCGGAAGGCTCGCACTTCCGGATGACGGTCGACGCTCCGCGCCACACCCTGGTCGTGAGCAGCCAGACATTCTGGCCGGGTTGGCGGGTGGAGACCGCCACAGCGCGTCTGCGGCCGATCCGCGTCAACGGCGCATTCCTCGGGTTCGTCGTCCCGCCGGGCGTGAGCGAGGTCCGGGTGCGGTACGTTCCGATGAGCTTTTACGCTTCGGCGGTGGTGTCGATATTGACACTGGTGGCGCTTGTCATCCCGAGCGTAGCGAGGGATCTGGGGGCCGGGCGGCGCCTGTCTCGTACCCACCAACCCCCGGATTCCTCGCTACGCTCGGAATGACACCATTATCATCCGCGCCGTGTTCAACGGCTCCTGGCTCCTCGTAGGGATCGTCTACGCGGCCGCGGTGTGGCTGGCCCGCCGCGCCGGCGCCGATCTGCCGCGGCGCGTGGCCACATTCTTTTACCTGCTCGTCTTCATCTTTCTTCACCAGTCGCTGACGCGCGACTTCGTCAACCTGCCCGTCGACTTCCTCCGCACGCTCCCTCCCTGGTCATTCCTGACCCGCGACCACGTCACGCTCAATCCCGACATGAACGATCTCGTCCTGCAGATCGTGCCGTGGGCGCACCAGGTGCGGGAGAGCTGGCTCTCGTTCGACGTTCCGCTCTGGAACGAGCGGTCGGGCGCCGGATATCCCCTGCTGGCGAACGCGCAGAGCTCCGCGCTCTCGCTGATCCGGCTCCTCTCACTCCCCCTTCCCCTCGGGCAGAGTTTCGCGGCCGAGGCGGCCATGAAGATCCTCATCGCTCTCACGTTCACCTATCTCTTCTGCCGGCGGCGCGGCTATTCGGAGCTGGCCAGCGCGATCGGGGCGGTGTGCTTCGGCTTCTGCTCGTTCCTGATCGTGTGGCTGCACTTCCCGCTCGTCACGGTGGCCTGCTTTGTTCCCGCTGCGCTCTACGCGATCGATCTGATCGCCGAGCGCCGCTCGCCCGGCCGTGTCGTCTTCGCCGCGGTGCTGTCGGCCGTGATGATCTTCGGGGGGCATCCCGAGACCGTCGCTCACATTTTTTTCATTTCCCTGCTCTACACGATCTGGATCGTTGCGGTGGAGCGGCCGTTCTCTCTGCGGGACAGCTTCCGCTTCCTCCTGACCCTCGGCATGGCCCTGACGGCCGGCGCGCTTCTGGCCGCGCCTTTTCTGGCCCCGTTCGCCGAGGCGATGACGAAGTCGAAGAGGTATCACGAGCTGCAGCTGGTGCCGAACGTCATCGGCTACTACTCGGACTGGCCGTCATTCATCGTGCTGCTCCAGCCGAAGTTCTTCGGCGATGTGCCGTGGGAGAAGGCGTGGGGCCCGGCCACGGCGGAATCGATCACCGGATTCGCGGGGACGTTCGGTATCGCGGCGTGGCTCGCGCTCCTCATCGACACGATCGCGCGGCGAAGGTGGCGCTCCCGCGAAGCCTTCTTCGTCCTGGGCACGCTCATCGTCCTCGGCATCATCCTGGCCTGGCCTGTGGTGAGCGAAGTCTTCCACTTCGTCTTCCAGCTGGCGGCCAACGCCCGGCTGCGGCTGCTGTTCTGCTTTCTGCTGGCCGTGATGACCGCGGCGGCGATCGACCTGGCCAGGGAGAGGCCGCGGCCGGTGCTCATCGGGGTGCTGTTCAGCGCGGCCATGCTCCTGTTTCTGCTGCGGTCGGCGACGTTCCAGCTCCCGTGGCGGCATGACGCGGCGGTGCTGGCGATCCTGCCGAGCGTCGTGGTGCTGTTCATTGCCGCGCTGCTGTGCGTCGCGACGCGCCTCCGGCGCTCCACATGGATCGCCGAAGGCCTGACCATGCTTCTGGCCGTCGCCGTCATCGCCGAGCTGTGGAACGTCTCGCGCGGATGGAACCCGAACATCCGCACTGCGATGATGTATCCGAAGACGCCGCTGATCTCCGCGCTCGACGAGTTGAGGGAGAAGCAGCCGCCGAATGACCCCTTCCGCATCGTCGGCGCCGGCCCGGCGTTCTTCGTCAACGTGCCGGCCGTGTACGGCTTCGAAGACATCCGCGCCCACGATCCCATGGCCCACGGCCGCTACCTCGGCTTCCTCCGCACGCTGGCCGACTACGAGACCGGCCAGTACTTCGCGAAGTGGGAGAACTTCGAGACGCCGCTGCTCGACTACCTCAACGTCCGCTACGTCGTCGCGCCGCCCGCTGCGACGCTGCCCGGCCACTGGGGCTACCGGATGGTCTACGACGCCCGCGACGGCCGCATCTTCGAGAACATGACCGTGCTGCCGCGCTTCTACACCGTGCGCAACGTCATCCTGGAGTTCAACAACGATCGGTTCCTGCAGCGATTGAAGAGTCACACCGAGTGGCCCGGCACGGCCATCCTGAAGAACCTGCCGGTGGAGAACGATCAGATGCGGCTGGACATGCTCGCGCCGCGGCCGCTGGATTCGCCGAACGCCACGATGTCGATCACCTCGTCACGCGGCAACGAGGCCACCATGCGCGTGACTGCGCCGCGCTATACGCTGGTCGTGAGCAGCATCCCCTGGTGGCCGGGGTGGAAGATCACGCGCAACGGCGAGCGCGTCGAGCCCATCCGCGTCAACGGCTCCTTCCTGGGATTCGCCGTGCCGAAGGGGACCTACGACGTGCGCGTGTGGTACTCGCCGATCACGTTCTGGGCAGGGGTGTGGCTGAGTCTGGCCATGGCGGTGGGGCTGGCGGTCTATCTGGTGGGGCGCCGCCATTCCTCGCAGCGCGGCGTACCCCCCGACCACCCGGATCCCTCGCTACGCTCGGGATGACTTAGCGGAACTTCTTGTTCAGCCGCTCCCGGGCCATGTTGTTCACGCGATCGAGCAGCGGCCCCAGGATCTCCCGCTGCTTCGTTACGAGTTGGGCGATGCCGCTCTTGGCCAGCGCCATCATCGCGCTCATCTCTTCCTCGCTGAACGTGGCGCCTTCGGCCGTCCCCTGCAGCTCGATGAACCGGCCCTTCTCCGTCGCCACCACGTTCATGTCCACGCCGGCCTTCGAGTCCTCGGAGTAGTCGAGGTCGAGCGACGGGACTCCGCCGATGATCCCGACCGACACCGCCGCGACGAAGTCGTTGATCGGCCAGCTGTTCAGCTTCCCGTCGACGTACATGCGCCCCAGCGCCATGACCAGGGCCACGAAGGAGCCGGTGATGGAGGCCGTGCGTGTGCCGCCGTCAGCCTGCAGCACGTCGCAGTCGATCCCGATGGTGCGCTCGCCGAGCATCTCGCGGTTCACGGCGGCGCGGAGGGAGCGCCCGATGAGCCGCTGGATCTCCATCGTGCGACCGCCCTGTTTGCCGCGCGCAGCCTCGCGCTCGACCCGATCGGTCGTCGCGCGCGGCAGCATCCCGTATTCGGCGGTGACCCAGCCGCGGCCGGTCCGATAGAGGAACGGCGGCACCTTCTCCTGAACCGAGGCGGTGCACACCACACGGGTGTCGCCGACCTCGATGAGGACGGACCCCTCGGCGTGCTTCATGAAGTTCGGATGAATGGTTACCGGACGGAGCTGGTCGGCAGCCCGTCCGTCGGCACGTGTTTTCGCTGTCATGAGGTCAGACTTCTAACGGCACTTCCTCTTCGATCTCGACACCCTTCGGAACCACGACAATCCCTGAGTCGGTGACGGTGTACCGCTGGCGGTCGGCTTCGAGATCGTATCCGATGGTCGTGTTGGCCGGGATCTTCACGCCCTTGTCGATGATGGTTCTGCGGATCTTGGAGTGCCGTCCGATCTCCACCCCGTCCATGAGGATCGACTCGTCCACGTCCGAGTAGGAGTGGATGCGCACGCGGGGGTGCAGGATGCAGCGGTTGATCGTGCCGCCGGAGATGATGACGCCGTCCGAGACCAGCGAGTCGGTGGCGATCCCGACGCGCTGGCTCTGCGAGTCGGCGAACACGAACTTGGCCGGCGGCAGGTGCATCGGAGCGGACACCATCGGCCAGAGCGGGTTGTACATGTTGAACTGCGGCGACACCGAGACCAGGTCCATGGAGGCCTCGAAGTACGACTCGATGGTCCCCACGTCGCGCCAGTAGCCGCGGTTATGCCCTTCCTCGCCCGGGATGTGGTTCTGCGCGAAGTCGTACGCGTGCACCTTCATCCGCGGATACATGTCCGGGATGACCTGTTTGCCGAAGTCGTGAGCGGAGTCGCGCAGCGCGTTGCGCTGCAGCGTGTCGATCATCACGCTGGCCTTGAAGATGTAGTTGCCCATCGACGCCAGGACCATGTCCGGCCGTCCCGGGATCGTCTTGGCCCCTTCCTTCGGCTTCTCGACAAACCCGGTCACCCGCCAGTCGGAGTCGATCTCCACGATGCCGAAGCTGCGCGCCTCGTGCAACGGCACCGGGATCGTGGCGATCGTGAGATCGGCGTCCGTGGCCAGGTGCTCCCGCAGCATCTGGTTCACGTCCATCTTGTAGATGTGATCGCCGCCGAAGACGCAGACCAGATCGGGGCTCTCGTCGAAGATCAGCTCCAGGTTCTGGTAGACGGCGTCGGCCGTCCCCCGGAACCAGAACGGGCCCTTGCGCATCTGGGCCGGGACCACGTCGACGTATTGCCCGATCTCCGGGACCAGCCGCCAGGTACGAGTGATGTGCTCGATCAGCGAGGTGGACTTGAACTGGGTCAGGACCTTGATCTTGAAGAAGCCGGAGTTGATGAAGTTGTTGATGGCGAAGTCGATGATGCGGTAGCGCCCGCCGAAGGGAACGGCCGGCTTGGCGCGGTCCCGCGTCAGCGGGTACAGGCGCTCGCCCATTCCGCCAGCGAGGATCATCGTGAGAACGTTTCGGCGCGCGAGTGTTAGGGGCATCGCGTGCAAGCCTATCAAGCAAACGGCATGACAGGCGGGTCAGATCGCAGATCCACTAAACTCCCCTGGCCATGGCCGGTAAGGACTACTACGACCTCCTCGGCGTCGAGAAGAACGCCTCAGAGGACGAGATCAAAAAGGCGTATCGAAAGCTCGCCAAGAAATATCACCCCGACGTCAACAAGGGCAACAAGGAAGCCGAGAATCGCTTCAAAGAGATGTCCGAGGCGTACGCGGTCCTCTCCGACAGGGAGAAGCGCGAGCAGTACGACAGGCTGGGCAAGGAGGCGTTCGGCGCCGCCGGCGCGGGCGGATCCGGCGGCTTCAACTTCTCGGAGTTCATGAACCAGGCGCGCGGCGGCGGCGGACGCCGTCCCGCCGGCGGAGCCCGCCGCACCACCGTCGACTTCACCGACATCTTCGGCGACCTCTTCGGCAGCGGCGCGGGGGGCGGATTCGAGCCCCAGACGCAGCGGGGCGGTGACGTCGAGGCCGAGACCACCATCGACTTCCGCGACGCGATCCTCGGCACCACCGTCGAGCTGCGTTTCACCGACGGCCGGACCGTGAAAGTGAAGGTCCCGGAGGGGGTGGCGGACAAACAGCGCCTGCGCATCCGCGGCAAAGGGGCACCCGGGGCGGGCGGTGGGCCGGCGGGCGACCTGCATCTGGTGATCCACCTCCGCCCCCATCCCCTGTTCGAGCGCCGCGGGGACGACATCCACATCGCGTTGCCCATCACGATCGGCGAGGCCGTCCGCGGCGCCGAGGTCGAAGTGCCGACGGTTCATGGGATGGTGAGGGCGCGCATCCCGGCCGGCACACAGGGAGGCCAGACCTTTCGCCTCACCGGCAAAGGTGTGAAGAAAAAGGACGGCGCGGGTGATCATTACTACAGAGTCGAGGTCATCCTGCCGCGAGAGGTTCGCGGCGACGCCCTCGACGCCGTCGAGAAGCTCGAGAGTCTCTACAGCGAGAGCCCGCGGGCCTCGCTCAGGACATCGCTATGAGCGTTCCTGAAGGTCAGATTTTCGTCATCGGCGACTCGCACATCGGTCTGACCACCGGCAGCGAGACGCGAGTCAACGACTGGCTCGGCCGCCTCGCCGCGGTGAGACCGAAGGCGCTCTACCTCAACGGCGACCTCTTCCACTACCTCATCGCCCATCCCAAGTTCAGGACCGAGTCGGTCGAGCGCGTCTTCAAAAAGTTCAGGGAGCTCGTTGACCAGGGCATCGCCATCCACTACGTCGAAGGCAACCGCGACTTTTTCCTGCGCGGCTCGTTCGTGGAGGACTCCGTGAGCGACGTGGCCACAGAGTATTCGTTGAAAGCGGGCAGCCACAAGTACCTCATCGTGCACGGCGACATGATCAACGACCGTGACTGGCCCTACCGGTTCTGGCGCCGGGCGTCCAAGAATCCGTTCATGAAGCTGGGCGTGACGATGATTCCGGGGCCGATGGCCCGGGCCTTCGCCGACCGCGTGGAGAAGAAACTGGCCCGCTCGAATTTCAAGCACAAGACCCGGCTGCCCATCGAGCTGATGGAGGCCTTCGGCAGGCGGAAGAGCAGCGACGGATACACGAACGTCGTCTTCGGCCACTTCCACAGCAAGCTCGTGCTCAACGCCGGTGACGCGACGATCGCCGTTCTGCCGGCCTGGTACGAGGCGGGAGAGGCTTTGATGATCTCGCCGGAAACCGGGGAGTTCGAATACGTCAAGATTTGATTTCAACCACGCTCATGGTGATCACTTTCTTAGGGACGGGCACTTCGACAGGCGTCCCCGTCATCGGATGCGCCTGCCGGGTCTGCACCTCGGACCACCCGAAGAACAAACGGCTCCGTCAGTCGGTGAAGATCGAGGCGGGCGGCAGGGCGTTTCTCATCGACACCACGCCCGACCTGCGGCTGCAGCTGCTGCGCGAGCCGATGCCCCGTCTCGACTTCATCCTCTACACCCACTCGCACTCCGATCACCTCATGGGCCTCGACGACATCCGCCCGTTCAACTTCCGGCAGCGCGAGCCGATCCAGGCATTCGCGAACCCGAAGACGGCCAAGGCGATCCGCCGCGCGTTCAGCTACATCTGGAGCGACTCGCAGCCGGGCGGAGGCAAGCCGCAGCTCGAGCTGGTCGAGATCGACGGCGAGTTCACCCACAAGGGCGTCCGCATCACCCCCATCCCGGTCGCCCACGGCGACTGGACGATCCTCGGCTTCCGCGTCGGAGGCTTCGCCTACATCACCGACACGAATGGCATCCCGCCGGCGTCGATGAAACTGCTGGAGGGCGTGGAGATCCTGGCCCTGGACGGACTCCGCCCCGCCCCGCCCCACCCCACGCACTTCACGATCGACGAGGCCATCGCCGCCGCCCGCGCCGTCGGGGCCAAGACCACCTACCTCATCCACCTCACCCACGACATCGAGCACGACTCGTTCGAAGCCACCCTGCCCGCGGGAGTGCGGCTGGCGTATGACGGGCTCAAGCTGACGATGAGCGAGGAACGCTAAGCGGTAACCGGAAACCGGAAACCGGAAACCGGAGTTCGGAGACGATCGTCCTTGGTCATCGTTCATGCATGAGTGCTGATGAGTGAAACGTTTTTCGTTTCTATTCAGCATCGTCGTGCATGAACGTTTCAAGGATGAAGGATGAAGGATGAACGCGTGGTGACATCCTTCATCCTTCATCCAATCGTTCATCGTTCATGAAGCGATGATGGTGGAAGCGCGTTCATCCTTCATCCTTCATCCTTCATCCTTCATCCTTCCAAGTCCCCTCATCCTTCATCCTTCCAAGTCCTCATCCTTCACCCTCCCTCCCCCCTCCCCCCCGCCTCCCCCCTTGCTCGTTCCGCGTTCATCGTTCATCGTTCATCGTTCGTGAAGACCATTCCCAGAACGGGCCCTATCACCGCCACCGTCACCGCCCCCCCTTCCAAGTCCTACTCTGTCCGCGCGCTCCTGCTCGCGGCCATGGCGGAGGGGACGACCACGATCACGAACTGTCTCGACGCGGATGACACGCGGCACGCGCTGGAGGCCTTGCGCGCGATCGGCTTCGAAGTGTCGGGCTCGTTCCAGGGCGGACTCTCCATCGGCCAGCGCAGGACGATGTCCGCGAACGAGGTGGCGATCTTCGTCGGCAACGCCGGGACGGCCATGCGGTTCTTCACCGGATGGCTCGCGTTCACGCCGGGCCGCTTCCTGCTGCACGGCGAGAAGCGGATGCACGAGCGGCCCATCGGCGATCTCGTCGACGTGCTCCTCTCCATCGACTCGGAAGTCGAGTACGTGGAACGTGAGGGTTATCCGCCGCTGCGGATCCGCGGGAAGCGGATGCGGGGAGGCTTCGAGGTCGAGATCTCCGCGGCGACCTCGAGCCAGTTCGTCTCGGCGCTGATGCTGGGAGGGGCGACCCTCCCGTCCGGCATCACGCTGCACATCTCGTCGATGGCATCCGGCCCGTACATCGACATCACCGCGGACATCCTGGAGTCGTTCGGCGCAGCCGTCGAGCGCTCCGGCCACACGATTCGCGTCCGCGCCGCCAGGCTGGAGCGGGCCGCCTATCGGGTCGAAGGAGACTATTCATCGGCGTCGTACTGGTTTGCCGCGGCCGCGGCGACCGGCGGCACCGTGACCGTCGAGGGCCTGGCCAGTCCCACTGCGCAGGGTGACGCTGCCTTCCTCGACATCCTGGCTACGATGGGCTGCACGGTCTCCGCCGGCGACGGCTCGGTCACCGTGACGGGGGGAACGCTCCGCGGCGGTACGTTCGACTGCAACGCCACGCCAGACCTCGTCCCCACCCTCGCGGCGATCGCGCCGCTGGCGGCCGCGCCGGTGCTGATCGCCAATGTCGCCAACCTGCGGGTGAAAGAGTCCGATCGCCTCGCCACCGTGACTTCCGAGCTGCGCCGCCTTGGCGCGAGCGTCGAGGAGCGGCCGGACAGTCTCCTCATCCAGCCAGGATGGAGCGACCTCCCGGCGCTCGTCGAGACCCACAATGACCACAGGATCGCCATGGCGTTCGCCATCGCCGGCCTGGCGCGCGGGAATGTCCAAGTTCAGCAGGAACAGGTAGTTACGAAGTCGTACCCCCGGTTCTGGCGGACGTTCGACGAGGTCCTCGCCACCTCGCGGTAGAATCGCCGTCCGCATCGGCAATATGTCCACCTGGTACATACTTCTGGCGTTCCTTTTCGTTCTCGCGAACGGCTTCTTCGTCGCGGCCGAATTCGCCATCGTCAAGGTCCGCGGCACGCAGATCGCGGAGCTCGTGCAGACCGGAAGCAAACGGGCCAAGATGGCCCGCCGGCTCACCAAGCACCTCGACGCCTACCTCTCCGCCACCCAGCTCGGCATCACGCTGGCCTCGCTGGCGCTCGGCTGGATCGGCGAGCCGGCGTTCGCGCACCTGATCGAGCCGCTCTTCGCCAACGCCGGGGCGATGGCCTCGACCTACTCGCACACCATCGCCACCATCCTGGCCTTCACCATCATCTCCGTTCTGCACATCGTCCTCGGCGAGCTCGCTCCCAAGTCGCTCGCCATTCAGAAACCGGTCGTAACCTCGCTGTGGATCGCACACCTGCTGCACGCGTTCTACGTCGTCACCTACCCGGCCATCTGGATCCTCAACGGAACGGCCCGGGCCACGCTGCGACTCGTCGGCATCCGGCCGGCGCAGGACATCGAGATGGCGCACTCGCCCGAGGAGTTGCGGATGATCCTGGCCAGCTCGGAGAAGGCCGGAATCCTCTCCGAAGAGAACCGGGAGATCATCGAAGGCGTCTTTCAGTTCTCCAAGCGGACGGCCCGTCAGATCATGGTCCCGCGCACCGACGTCCACTTCCTCTCCACGCTGCGGACGATCGAAGAGAACCTGGAGACGATCCGCACGACGCGCCACACGCGCTATCCGCTCTGTGAGGAATCACTCGATCAGACCGTCGGCCTCATTCACGTGAAGGACCTCATGCTCGCGCAGCTGCGCGGCCCGGGCCGGACGCTCCAGGAGCTCAAGCGCGACGTCCTCTTCGTTCCCGAGAACAGCACGGTCGACGTACTGCTCTCGCAGTTCATCGAGCACAAGACGCACATGGCCGTCGTCCTCGACGAATATGGCGGAGCGTCCGGCATCGTGGCGATGGAGAACATCACCGAGGAGCTGTTCGGGCAGATCCAGGACGAGTTCGACCGGGAGAGGCCGGAGATCGAGCCGCTCGGCAACGGCCGCTACCGCGTGCGCGGCGATTACCTCATCGAGGACCTCGCCGACAGGCTCAAGATCGACCTCGGCCATCCTGCCGAGGAAACCATCGGCGGTTACGTGCAGGCACGGCTCGGGCGCGAAGTCGCGCCGGGCGACCGCGTCGAGCTGGGCGATCTCAACCTGCAGGTGATCGACGCCGAGCGCTATCGCGTGCGTTGGTTGATCGCGCAGGTTCAGGCGCCCGCTACCGAGGAGATGGAAGAGACCCAGGTCGAGGCGTGAGGTGGAGCGCCGGTGTCCTCACCGGCGCCCCGTGTCACGACGAATGCTTGAAAAACCCCGTGATTTTTCTCCACGCGCGGGACAGGATGCTGCCGTTGCCGGCGGCACCCACCGCGCGTCGAGAGACACGTGAATCCTTCAGAACCCTGTCAGTTTCCTGAATTCGCATGGTCCCTCCTCGTTCAACCCGAGCCAGGGGCCCCCAGGCCCGAGTCTCCCGCTATTGCCTCAGCTTGATGACTTTGGTCTCGATGAGCTTGTCGCCGGGCAGATTGGTCTGCCACGCGGTGACTTTCACATCGCCGGTCTCGCGGTACGTTCCGAACGCGGTCCGCACACGGAATCGAATTCTCGAGTCCTCGGCCGGCTGGATGTTGCCGAACGAGAAGCTGTAGATGTTCGACCCTGGGGCGTGCGTGACGTTGATGCCGCGCTCGTTGGTCTGATCGAGGACGACCAGCTGCGGCGGGAGCTCGACGTCGACGAGCACGTTCTTGATGTTGTTGACGCCGCGGTTGCTGACGAGGACATCGAGGTTATCCTCACCGTTCTCAGGCAGATCCGTCGGGGCCTCGATGTTGATCTTCAGGAGCTGGCCGCGTGATGTGACGGCCATGCCGCTGTGTTTGCAGGCCGCCGTGGCCAGGAGGCCGACGGCGAGCAGCGCCACAAGCGCTGCTGTAAAGTACTGGTTCCTTCTCATGTTCAATTCCTCATTTCTTCAGTTCAAGAGGGATTATTTGCAAGTCCCACACCGGCTACGGCAGGAGCGATGAAGTACTACATCGGAGTGGATGGGGGAGCGTCGAAAACGGCCGCGCTCGTCATCGACGAAAATGGTGAGGGCCGCGGCCGCGGACTGGCCGGGGGCTCGAACCACCTTCGGGTCGGGATCGAGACCGCGACCCGCAACATCGAGCGCGCCGTGAACATCGCTCTGGTCGAGGCCGGCATCGCCATCCGCCAGGTCGAGTACGCCTACTGCGGCATTGCCGGCGCCGACCATCCCGCCCACCGCCAGAGGGTCATCGACTCGCTGCAGATCTTCTTTCCGCGCGGGAACTTCATCGTCGACAACGACGCGCGGATCGCGCTGACGGGGGCGGTCGGGTTCGGGAGCGGGGTGGTGATCATCGCCGGCACGGGATCGGTCGCGTTCGGCAGGAACGACGAGGGGGCGGAGGCGCGGGCCGGGGGGTGGGGGCCGACGATCGGCGACGAAGGGAGCGGGTACGGAATCGCCCGGGACGGGCTGGCCGCGATCGTGCGGGCGCACGACGGCCGTTCCCCGGCCACCAAGATGACCGAGCTGCTCTGCTACGACTACGACATGTGCAGCCCGGAAGACCTCCCCCGATTCGTCTATGCCACGACGACCCATGCGGACGACATTGCCCGCTACGGCAAGCTCGTGGTCGAGGCCGCCCGCCTCGGCGACGCTGTGGCGAAGGAGATTCTCGATCGCGCCGGTCTCGAGCTGGCCGACTGCGTGCTGGCCGTCGCGCGCAAGCTGAACATCGCCAGGACGGAGTTTCCCGTAGCCTACGTGGGCGGTGCCTTTCACGCCGGCGAGCTGCTCCTGACGCCGATGCGTACGCGCCTCCGCGGCGAAGCTCCGAAGGCACAGCTCATCTCGCCGAAGATCACCCCCGTCGAAGGCGCCGCGATGATGGCAGTGCGTGCAGCGGAGCATCCGCGGCCGGGGAGGTCGTAGATCTGTGATCGCCATCCTTCGCACGCACGCCATCGTCCTGACGGACTTCGATGTCGAGGACGTCGTGATCCTCGCGATCGTGGCCGCGCATGCGTTTCTGGCATGGGCTTCAGCAGGGGGATGGCTGTTCCTGCGAACCTGACACCCGCGCTCCTGCCAAACTGCCAACTGCACAAAAATGCGTCTGGTAGCTTCGCCGTCCAACCAAAAAAGGAGGGCGTATGGCGAAACGAATTCTCCTCATCCTCGCAATCACGACAGCTCTTTTCCCGACTGCGGCACTGGCGGAGACGTACGGAGCGATCCTGACCGGCGCTCAGGAAGTTCCGCCTGTCAACAGCAGCGGCTTCGGCAACGCGACCGTGACTCTCGATCCGGCGCATACGTCGTTCCGCGTGCAGATGGCGGTGACGGGGCTGTCGAGCAACATCCTCGACGCGCACATCCACGGACCGAACGGACCGGCCGGCGTCAACGACGGCGTGCTCGTCGGCCTCTCACCGGGCGTCAACCTCGTGAACGGCCGGATGGATCAGACGTTCCCCATCTCGAAGGAGAACGGCGACGCGATCGCCGCGAACCCGCAGAACTTCTACTTCAACGTCCACACGAGCAACTTCCCTGGCGGCGAGGTCCGCGGGCAGCTGACCGCGCTCGACAGCCTGGTCGTGCTGGCCGCGGAGCTGCGCGGCACCAACGAGGTCCCGGCGAACAACACCGCCGCGACCGGCTCCGCGCTGATCACGCTCGACCAGAACAACGTCGTCACGTGGGACCTGAACGCGACCGGTCTTGCCAATCCGACACGCGGCCACATCCACGAGCAGGTGGCCGGTGTGAACGGCGGCATCGTGGTGAACTTCACGGACGACCCCGCCGCCTTCAGCCCGGGCAGCCGGCTCAGAGGCTCCGGCACGATCGCCGACGCCGCGCTCGCGAACAGGCTTCGCACCAACCCGGCCGGCTTCTACGTCAATGTCCACTCGACTGAGTTCCCCGGTGGAGAGATCCGCGGCCAGCTCACCGCCGCGAACGAGTACGACGTGGCCGTGGCCGGCAAAGTCACCGGCGCGAACGGCGAGAACTTCGTGTCCAACGTCCGCATCTTCAATCCGTCGTTCTCGGCACGCTCGACGGCGC
>DATKCA010000255.1:0-4257 GCA_035544675.1 Thermoanaerobaculia bacterium
GCCGTCGAGCCGATCCGCTTTTCGTCCCGTCCCGAGCGCGAGGCCGCCCTCGCCGCCGCCGGCCAGAACGTCTTTCTGCTCCGCGCGCGCGACGTCCTGATCGACCTGCTCACCGACTCCGGCACCGGCGCGATGTCGGCCGCGCAGTGGGGCGCGCTCATGCAGGGCGATGAGTCGTACGCCGGCTCGCGCTCGTTCGAGCGGTTCGACAGCGTCGTCCGCGACCTGACCGGCTTCAAGCACGTCATCCCGACGCATCAGGGGAGGGCGGCCGAGCGCATCCTCTTCCACTCGGCGCTGCAGCCGGGCGACCTGGTCCTGAACAACATCCACTTCGACACCACGCGCGCGAACATCGAGCACGAGGGTGCCGAAGCGCGCGACCTGGTCATCGCCGAGGGGCGTTTGCCGGCGCTGATTCACCCGTTCAAGGGGAACATGAATCTGACGGCCCTGGAGGCCGTACTGCGCAGCGAAGATGGCGCCCGCGTGGTCATGGTCATGGTCACGGTGACGAACAACTCCGGCGGCGGGCAGCCGGTGTCGCTCGAGAACATCCGCGCCATCCGCGAGATCAGTCACCGCTACGGCAAGCCGTTCTTCATCGACGCATGCCGCTTCGCCGAGAACTCGTGGTTCGTCAAACAGCGGGAGGCAGGACAGGGTGACCGCTCCCCGCGCGAGATCGCCCGGGAGATGTTCTCGCTCGCCGACGGATGCCTGATGTCGGCCAAGAAGGACGGTCTCGCCAACATCGGGGGCTTCCTCGCTCTCAACGATGACGCGCTGGCCCAGAAGTGCCGGAACCTGCTGATCCTGACGGAGGGGTTTCCGACGTACGGCGGATTGGCAGGGTATGACCTCGAGGCGATCGCGCAGGGTCTGGAAGAGGTGCTCGACCCCGACTATCTGCGCTACCGCATCCGCACCATCGAGTATCTGGCCGAGAAGCTCAACGCGGCGGGCATCCCGACCGTGCAGCCGCCGGGAGGGCACGCCGTTTACATCGACGCGGCCGCGCTCCTGCCGCAGGTCCCGCGCAGCGGGCTGCCCGGAATCGCCGTCGTCAACGCGCTCTATCTCGAAGGTGGAATCCGCTCGTGCGAGATCGGCAGCGTCATGTTCGGCGACGTCGCGTCGATGGAGCTGGTGCGGCTGGCCATTCCGCGGCGGCTCTACACGCAGTCACACATGGACTATGTCGCGGAGATCGCGGCCGCCATCGACTGGCGCGCGCAGAGCGGGTACCGCATCGTGGAGGCGCCGGCGGTGCTACGGCACTTCACGGCGAAGTTCGCGGCGCTGCGAGCGCCGGTCATGGCAATGAAATGATCCGCACTGAGCGTCGCCATTCCCGGCGGCGCTTTTTTGTGCTTACTCGCCTTCGTTCGGATCGACCACGGCCGCGGCTGTCAGCTCCGCGGACGCCGCCGCGTACTCCGGCAGGTCGCTGCTCTCGGCCTTGATGAATTTCGCCAGGACGTCCTTCGACCCGAACACGCCCAGCTTGCTCATGAGGAACTCGAACTTTTTCTCGAGAGCCTCGACGATCGGCTTCTTGTTCGCCTCCGGCATCTCCCACATGCGCTGCTTGAACGGGCCGAGCGTCTTCTTGCGCGACTTGTAGACGAACTGCTCGTCGGTGTCGCCGGCCTTGCGCTCGTCGGCGCACTGGTCGAAGCAGAAATGGCGGATCGCTTCCCTCATCTCCTTCGGCAGCGAGGGGGCGTCGAGGACCATGTTCTGGAAGCCGGTGGCCAGGTGAATCTCCACCGCCTTCGCTTCCGGAAAGCGGTTGAACACATCCTCCGGCAGGGTCGATGCGCCGTGCTGCACCGATCCGGCCACCTTGTATTCCTTGCGGCAGATCTCCGTGGTCTGCCGCAGCACATCGAAGTCGATCTTGGCCTCGGCGATCTTGCCGTCGGCGGTCGGCGCGCCGCCATGCGACGTTCCGGTCTGGACGGAGATCTTGGCGATGCCGGTCGTTCCGCCCAGCAGACGGTTCAGCCCGTCCATGTAGGCGCGGACCTCGTCCGGCTGGGTGTTGTACTTGCCGACCTCGCCGATCTCCCCGCCCACCGAGATCTCCATGCCTTTGGGCTGGCGCTTGCGGATGTGCCTGGTGAAGTGCGCGGTGAACTCGTAGTTCGCGCGCTGCTGTTCGTCGCGCGTGGGGTGGTCGAGGTCGACCAGCGTGGAGGTGTCGATGTCGATGTTGTAGAACTCGGCGGCGATCTCCTCGTCGATGAGCGACTCGAGGGCCTTGATCTCCGCGGCCCGGCCGTCGGGCGTGGCCCATTTCTTGGCGCTGGCCTGAGTGTGATCACCCTGGATGAACACGGGGCCTTTGTAGCCCTCGCGCATGGCCGCGGCCAGGACGCAGGCCGCGTACTCGGCGGGACGCTGCTCGGTGTAGCCGATCTCGGAGCGGGCAATCTCGAGGATGAACGGCCCGACGTTGTTGCGCATGGCGGCGCGGAACAGCGCGCGCGCCGTGTCGTAGGTCAGCGCGCGGATGTTGAACGCCGGCACGGTGAACTTCGGATCGACTTCGCCGCGGCCGATCGCGCTGTAGAACGGATAGATCGACGTGGCCACCGCGCCGCTCTTCCGCGCCCGCATGTGAATCTGCCTTCGCGCCTCGGCCTTGGTGGCGGCATCCGGGCTGAACACCGCCGTGTAGACCAGATCGTCCACCGGCGTGGAGTCATTCAGTGCCTTCGCGCTTTGATGGATCATTGCTACCTCCGAGGAGCGCAATCTAGCACTTTGGAGGGTCAGCTGTTAGAGCCTGGAGCTCACAACCTCACGCCAACATGAGCACGGATGTGATCGATGAGCGAAGGGACGTCGAAGGGCTTCTGCACCGCGCCGTTCGCGCCGAGCTCGGCCAACTCCCTCGGCTCGACCGGCTCGCCGCTGAGGATGAGGATCGGAATGTGCGCCAGCCGCGCCTGCGCGCGAATCTCCTGGATGACTTCGCTCCCGCTCATGCCGGGCATGTTCTTGTCGAGGAGGACCAGGTCAGGCGTCCGCTCCCGCGCCGACTCGAGCGCGGCCGCTCCTGTGCTCGCCACCATGGCCTCGAAGCCGAACTCCCGCAGGATGTTTTTCATCAGCGTGAGGATGGGAGCGTCGTCGTCGACGACGAGGATGACCGGCTTGGTCGTCATAGTTACTTGAACCTTCCATCGAGTGTATCAGTAAACTACACGTGTGCCGATTCGCCATGATCGCAAGGTGTCGATCCTCGACGTGATGGGTCCGGTCATGGTGGGACCGTCCAGTTCGCACACTGCCGGCACGGCCCGTCTGGGCCGCGTCGCGCGCGAGATCCTGAACGAGGACCCGGTGGAGGTTCATTTCTATCTTCACCCGCCGCTCGCGGCGACCTATCGCGGTCACGGCTCGGACTTCGCGCTGGCCGGCGGCTCCATCGGGCTCAACGTCGACGACCCGCGTATCCCCGAGGCGATCCGGATCGCGGAGCAGATGGGAGTGGTGGTCGAGTTCGCCGAGGAGGATCTGGGCGACGTGCATCCCAATACCGTGCGCATCGCCATCCGGGGCCCGGAGCGGGAGGCCGAGATCGTCGGCTCGTCCATCGGCGGCGGCGTGATCGAGGTCTTCCAGATCAACGGCTTTCAGACGCGCTTCAAGGGCGATTCGCCGACGCTTCTTCTCTTTTATCGCGACCGCCCCGGCATGATCTCGGAGGTCACCAGCATCATCGCGGACGAGGCCATCAACATCGCCTCGCTCTACTGCTCGCGAAAGCAGCGCGGCAAGGACGCCTTCATGGAGGTGGACGTCGACTCGCCCGTCTCCACCGCCGCCATCCAGCGGATCTGCGCACTGCCGGATATGGATGAGGCGCGGTATTTGGATCGGATTCCGTGACGGCCGTGAGAATCGGCAACCGGCAACCGGTGGGCGAACCGGGCAACCGGCAACCGGAAACCGTGAGGATGGGAAACCGGAAACCGGAAACCGGAAACCGGAAGGCGAGCCGGGCAACCGGAAACCGGAAACCGGAAACCGTGGGGTTGGTGTCATTCTGGGCAGCGTCAGATCGCGAGGAATTTCCGACAATCAGGGGATTCCTCATCGCTCGGCATGCGACACTTTGAATGCGGAACAGGATTTGCCGGTTTCCGGTTTCCGGTTTCCGGTTTCCGGTTTCCGGTTTCCGGTTTCCGGTTTCCGGTTTCCGGTTTCCGGTTTCCGGTTTCCGGTTTCCGGTTTCCGGTTTCC
>DATKCA010000256.1:0-3821 GCA_035544675.1 Thermoanaerobaculia bacterium
GAGGGTCGTGGTGATCTCGCTGATGTTGTGGAGGTTGCGATAGATGAAACGGGCGAGGCGGTCGCTGTCCTCAATGGCTCCCCTGCCGCTTCGCCCGCCGACATACAGCGACCCCATGGGGAGGCAGAAGTCCTTCTGCACCTCGATGAGGAGGAGGTGGATGCGGCGAGCATCACTCGTTTGTGGCTTGAGGGCGTATTGCCGCGCCCACTGCTCGGCAGTGGACAGCAGGACGCCCGGATCGGGCCGATAGCCCCACTCGGCGGCGTGGGCGGCGTCGTAAAAGGAGGGGACGGGAAGGTCGGATGTCTTGCGCATGGCTTCGTGTCTCCTGTACACGAACATGATAGTGTCGTTTGGACACTATGTCAAGCCGCAGACCGAAGATTCCCCCTGCCGTGAAAAGCTTCGTCAGGCTGGCCACGCCGAACCTCGTTTGGTTCGTCACCGCGACCTGGACGGCCGCTCGAAGTGTCTCCGCTGAGCTCCGACACTCGACGACCTTCGCGACTTCAGGAGCGCGACTCCTTTCAGTCCGCGAGCGCAGGCTCCAGAGAGGACGCGACCTTCTCCTCCTCGCTCCGGTGCGTACGCGCCAGGAGGAGGTAGATCGACGGGACGATGAAGAGCGTGAACGCGGTCCCGATGATCATCCCCGTGACCAGGGTGATGCCGATGCTGTTGCGCGCGCCGGCGCCCGGCCCGTCCGCGAAAACCAGCGGCATATGGCCCATCACTGTCGCCGCCGTGGTCATCAGAACCGGCCGAAGCCTCGTGCTGGCCGCCTCGATCACCGCCGGCAGCTTCTCCATGCCGCTCTTCTGAAGCTGATTCGCAAATTCAACGATGAGGATGCCGTTGCGCGAGACCAGGCCCACCAGCGTGATCAGTCCAACCTGACTGTAGATATTGATCGAGGTCAGGCCGAGGAACGAGAACAGGAGTGAGCCGGAAAGCGCCAGAGGGACGGAGCCGGCCAGAATGATGAAGGGATCGCGGAAGCTCTCGAACTGCGCAGCCAGCACCAGGTAGATCAGAATCGCCGAGAGGAAGAAGACCCCGAGGAATTTCGCGCCTTCGGTGCGGAGCTGACGCGACTCGCCGGCGTAATCGATGGTGAATCCGCGCGGCAGAATCCTTTGCGCTTCCTCTTCCAGCACGGCCAGCGCCGAATCGAGCGACACGCCGGGAGGAATCGCGCCCTGGATGCGCACGGCGTTCAACTGCTGGAAGCGTTTTAGCTCGCGCGGCTCGGTCGTGGTCTGCAGCGTGGCGAACGTCGAAAGCGGCACGAGCTCGCCGCCGCCGCCGGTGATATGGATCTGCGTCAGTTGGTCGGGCGTCAGCCGGTCGCCGCGCTTCACCAGCGGAATGACCTTGTAGCTGCGCCCCTGAATGCTGAAGCGGTTGACGTAGTTTCCACCCAGCAACGTCGACAGGTCGCGGCCGGCCTGGGCCAGATCGACACCCTGTGCCCGCAGCTTGTCGCGGTTGAAGACCACGCGCGCCTGCGGCTGATCGAACTTCAGATCGGTGTCGGCGAACATGAACAGGCCGCTGGCGAATGCCTTCTGCACGAGCTGATCGGCGAACTCCGCCAGGCGCTGCGGCTCCGCGGTCGAGAGGATGGCGATATCCACCGGGAATCCTTCCCCCACCGGCAACGACGGCGGCAGGAGTGTGATGGCGCGAATGCCGGCGATCTGCGATGCTTTCTGCGAGATCTCGAGCTGGATCTCCTCGATCGACCGCTTGCGCTCGTTGTGCGGCTGGGTGACCAGGCCGCCGAACCCTCCCGTCGGGAAGACCACCTGGAAGCTCGATTCGTGCTCGGGAACATTGAGGAAAATGTCCTCGAGCTGCTGGGCGAAGAGCCGGGTCTGATCGAGCGTGGAGTTTGCGGCGGCCTGGATGATGGAGAAGACGAAGTTCTGATCTTCGGCCGGGGAGAGCTCCTTCTGCGAGAAGACATAGAAAGGAAAGATCAGCGCCACGACGATGGCCCAGACGGTGAGCGTCACCGGCCGGTAGCGCAGCGTTCCCGTCAGCAGACGGGAGTAGATCCGGCGCACGGCTTCGAACCGGCGATTGACCACTCCGGCGAAGCCGCGTTCGGTGTCGCCGGCACGCAGGAGCTTCGATCCCATCATGGGAGAGAGCGTCAGGGCGACGATGCCGGAGATGATCATCGCTCCGGCCAGCGTGAACGCGAACTCCCGGAACAATGATCCCGTCAGACCGCCCTGCAGTGCCACCGGCGTGTACACGGCGGCGAGGGTGATGGTCATGGCGATGATGGGCGTGACCAGCTCGCGCGCGGCGTCGATGGCCGCCTGCAACGGCCTCTTCCCCATGTGCAGGTGCCGCTCGATGTTCTCCACCATGACGATGGCGTCGTCCACGACCAGGCCGACGGAGAGCACGATGGCCAGCAGCGTCAACAGGTTGATGGTGAATCCGAAGAGCAGCATCAGCAGAACCGCGCCGATGAGCGAGATCGGAATGGCCACGATTGGGATGATCACGCCCCGCACCGAGCCGAGGAAAAGGAAGATGACCAGGATGACGATGAGCAGCGTTTCGGTCAGCGTCTTCAGCACTTCCTTGATCGACGCTTCGATGTATGCCGACGAGTCGTACGGGATGCCGGCCGTCATTCCCGCGGGAAGCTGGGCCTGAATCTCCGGCATGGCCTCGCGCACCCGCTGCATGACATCGAGCGTGTTTGCCGTCGGAAGAGCGAAGATGCCGATGAAGACCGCCGTCTGACCGTTGAAGCTCACATCGGCGTCGTACGTCTCCGCGCCCAGAACGACGTCGGCGATCTCGCCCAGCCGGACCATCGTGCCGCCCGACTGTTTGACGACGAGCTGCCGAAACTCCTCGTCCGTCTGCAGGTTGGTGTTGGCGACGAGATTGACCGAGGTCATCGAGCCCTTCGTCGCACCGAGGGCCGACAGGTAGTTGTTCGACGCCAGCGCGTCGCGAACCTGCGACGGGGAGATGCCGAGCGCGGCCATCCGTTCCGGCTTGAGCCACACGCGCATGGCGAAGGTGCGGTCGCCGAAGAGTTGCGCTCTCTGCACGCCCTCGATGGCGGAGAGCTTCGGCTGTATCACGCGCACGAGGTAATCGGTGATCTGGTTCTGATCGAGATCCTCGGAGGCGAAGCCGAGATAAGCGGCGGCCCACTGACTCTCGGCGGTTTGCAGCTCGATGATCGGCGCCTCCGCTTCGGGTGGAAGCTGATTGCGCACCTGGGCCACCTTCGACTGGATCTGCGTCAAAGCAGCGTTGGTGTCGTAGTTCAGCTTCAGATGAACGGTGATCGTGCTGACGCCCTGCGCGCTCGACGATTCCAGGAAGTCGATGCCGTCCGAGCCGGCGATCACCCGTTCCAGCGGTGCGGTGATGAAGCCGCGCACCAGGTCGGCGTTCGCACCGACGTACGCCGTCGTCACCACCACGTTGGCCATGTCGCTCCGCGGGAACTGCCGGACCACCAGCGAGCGGATCGACTGCAGCCCGGCCACGACGATCACCAGGCTGACCACCATCGCCAGGACGGGGCGGCGAATGAACAGATCCGTGAACTTCATGCCATCACGTATCCTTCGGCGTCGGTGCCGGGCTGTTGCCCGGCTGCACGGAGTTGTTCACCGTGACCGCGGCCCCGGGACGCAGCTTGAATACCCCGGAGGTCACCACTTCCTCGCCCGGCTTGACGCCGCTCAGCACCGCTACCTGATCGCCTCGTGATCCGCCGAGCTTCACGAACTGCTGCCGCACTCCGCGATACGTCTTGCCGTCCGGACCTTTCA